>NZ_FNUW01000042.1:0-20478 GCF_900108285.1 Bacillus sp. ok061
GGTCGGTGGCTTCGCGTCTTCCTGCGAGGCAAAAAGCGCCTCTACGTCAGAAGCTCCATCCCCCTCTCATTCTGAGCGAGCCGCTTCCGCTTTTAAATATTATCCAGCTCCAGTGGCCAGCTCTTCGCATCTAAGAACCTCCCGCACTAAAGGTAAAAAGCACCTTTTGTACGAGAGAACCTTAGCTGGTCAGAGCTAAACGGGCCACTTCCGCTTTTAAACTGGCCTAACCAGTTCAAATTGTTCTCCTAATTTTGCATAGTTGTGTCCTGCTAGGCGGCTTATTGGTTTGAGTCCTTCTGCGTGAATGCGCCCTTTTTCATATAGATGTTCGGCAACATGGAAACGAACGACGCGTCCAATTAGTAGATCGCAAGCTGGTGAGTCTTCTGTTCCACCAAGTGGAATTGCACGTTCTAATATGCATTCCATTCGAATATTTGCTTCTTTTACACCTGGAACGGAGATGACTTCACTTTCAATTGGTGTTAGTTTTGCTAGTTCAATTTCACTTTCATTTGGAGGGAGATTAGCTGCTGTTTCGTTAATTGCTGCTACATATGATTCATCAGAAATATGTACAACAAATTCTCCTTTTTCAATTGCGTTTCGAGAAGTGTCCTTTCTTTCTCCCGCTTTTCGTTGTACAGAAACTGAGATAAGTGGTGGATTAGCAGCGACAATATTGAAATAACTATATGGTGCTCCGTTTAATACACCATCTTTTGTTACAGAAGTAACGAATGCGACAGGGCGAGGGATGATACTTCCAGTAAGTAATTTGTAATTATCTTTTTCAGTTTGTTCATTTGGATTAATGGATAACATGCTTGTAATCCCCTTTCTAAATATGAATACTTATTGTTTGTTTACAAGATATCGGTGAGAAAATCCTGCTGGAAATAATATTTTGTTTCATAAAAAGAACTTACTTCAATTGTAATGAAGTAAGTTCTTTTTCAAGAATCTCAAGATTGAGATGAAAATTAAAGTAAAACGTATGCGCCAGGTCCGATTAAAGCTACACCAACAGCAACAGCGATTAACATTAAGTTATATTCATATCCGTTTTGTGTCACCCAGTAACCATTTTTCCCGTGAACAGTGAAGATAGCCATTAACATTGTTCCAACGATAAATAATGAGCCAACTATAATGAAAATACCTGATGCGAATAAGAAACCACCTAGTAATTCAGTTGCACCAGCCATAAATGCCATAAATACACCAGGACGTAAACCGATTGATTCCATCCAGCCACCTGTTCCTTTTAAACCGTAACCGCCGAACCAACCAAATAATTTTTGAGTACCATGACCCATGAATGTAATTCCTATAATAAGACGAATAATAAGAAGACCGAAATCCATCATTTTTAAAAAACCTCCTAAAAGTTATTAACTTACCTTATGTAAGTAATGATAAAATAGTTACTTACTTTAGTCAAGCGGGTTTTGAAAAAAGTTTGAATTAAATTTTACAAATTAACAACAAAAAATAAAATGTAGTAAAGACCTCTAGACAAGTTGGACGAAAAAAGAGAAAATATAAATAGAAGTTAACTTCTTATTGTTATTCAGACAATCAGAATTGACTGGAATTTTGTGAAGCGCTACAATAAGAGTCTATTAGTAATGACGTAATTTATTTCGAAAGCGTTTTTACAGTATAATATTCGAAGTATGAAGTCTTACATGTATCCCGAGCTTTACTAGGGATTGCCCTATAAACTTTTAGGTAAATTATAAGGAGGACTATCCTATGTTTAAAAAATTATTTGGTCTTGGTTCAAAAACAAATGAAGAAACAATCGTAGCTCCATTAACTGGAGCAGTGAAAAATATTGAAGAAGTACCAGATCCAGTATTCGCTGGTCGTATGATGGGTGACGGTGTTGCAATCGATCCTACTGAAGGTGTAGTTGTATCTCCAGTTGATGGTGAAATCGTACAATTATTCCACACAAAACATGCTATCGGAATTAAAGCGAAAAACGGCACAGAAATTTTAATCCACGTTGGATTAGAAACTGTAAAAATGGAAGGCGAAGGTTTCGAAGCTCACGTTTCTGAAGGCCAAGCTGTAAAAGCTGGAGATAAATTAATCTCATTCGACTTAGAATTAATCCGTGAAAAAGCGAAAAGCACAATTACTCCAATCGTTATTACAAACACAGATGCAGCTGAGTCTATTAAGACAACTGTAGGCGTAACAGCTACAAAAGGTTCAACAGAAGTAATGAAAGTTACAATGAAATAATTGCTGCATAAGAGGAATCCGTTTCGTATGAAATGGATTCCTTATTTTTGTTGCATATTCAGTAGGTATGTTAAAATACTCTGGGCACTTGGAAATAGGGTTTCACATATATGTGGATAAGGCGCATTTTTCTTAGAAAAAATATAAGAGAAATGCGCCTTTTGTATATTCACATTTCTTTTGTTCTATTCTAATGTAAGTTATGATGAGTGGTAAGAAATTGAATATAGGGGTGGGTTTGGATGAAACGAGTGTTATTTGTTTGTACTGGCAATACATGTCGTAGTCCAATGGCTGAGGCGTTGCTTCGTCATCACGGAGGAGATAGGTTTGAAGTGCAATCTGCCGGTGTTTTCGCCTATCCTGGGAGCGATGCATCGGTATATGCGAAGGAAGCTTTAGCTGAAAAAGGGATTTCAATTGATCATGCCGCGCAACAAGTAAACGAAACTTTGCTTGATTGGGCTGATATTGTCGTAACGATGACAGAAAATCATAAACACATTGTACTTGGGCATTATCCGAGTGTTGAAAAGAAATTGAATACGTTATATGGATTAACTGAAGGTATAGGTAAGGACATTTCAGATCCATTTGGAGGCTCGCTTTCTATTTATAAAGAAACGTTAGATGAGATGGAAAAACTTGTACAAACTTTACTGAAAAAACATTCAGTAGGTTGATGTTTCGTGTATAATACGATATTGGAGATCACTTCGTTCTATTGAGGTAGCGAGTGTGAAATGAAGATAATTGATTGAAACTTTGGAGGGGTAAAAATGAAAGTAGTAATAGCATCTGATCACGGCGGTATGAATATCCGCAAAGAACTTGTAAGTTTATTAGAAGAGTTAAATATTGAATATATTGATTTAGGTTGTGAATGTGAAGCTGGTTCTGTTGATTACCCTGACTTTGCGTTTCCAGCAGCTGAAATGGTAGCGAATGGTGAAGTAGATCGTGGTATTTTAGTTTGTGGGACAGGCATTGGTATGTCAATCGCAGCAAACAAAGTAAATGGTATCCGTTGTGCGTTAGTTCATGATACTTTCAGTGCGAAAGCAACGAGAGAGCATAATGACACTAACATGCTAGCAATGGGCGAGCGTGTAATTGGTGCTGGTCTAGCGCGTGATATTGCGAAAATCTGGTTAACAACTGACTATGAAGGTGGTCGTCACGAAAACCGCGTAGGAAAAATTAAAACATACGAAACAAAGTAATAGATTCTAACTATTAGTAGTGTGAAATATAATTTGGTGAACCAACCTGTGAAAGGAAGAGGCGTAATGACAGAAATCGTAAAGGTAAGAGAACAGCTACAAATGTCGCTTTCTGATTTCCAAGAACAAGCTTCATTACAAAGCGGTCAAATTTTTGTAGTGGGTTGTAGCACGAGCGAAGTGCTAGGCGAAAGAATTGGAACATCAGGAACGATGGAAGTAGCAGAGGCGATTTTTTCTGAGTTAAAACAATTTCAAGAGCGAACAGGTATTGAATTAGCGTTTCAATGTTGTGAGCATTTAAACCGTGCTTTAGTAGTTGAGAGAGAAGTAGCGATAAAATATCAATTTGAAATTGTAACAGTTACGCCTGTTAGATCAGCGGGTGGTGCATTGGGGACATATGCGTATCACAATTTGAAAGATCCGGTAGTAGTTGAGTTTATTAAAGCAGATGCAGGAATGGATATTGGTGATACATTTATTGGTATGCATTTAAAACATGTAGCTGTTCCGGTTCGTACAAGTGTGAAGGCAATTGGAAGTGCGCATGTAACGATGGCCAAAACACGTGGAAAACTAATTGGTGGAGCACGTGCTGTTTACGCGGTGGCGGAAGAGACTACCACTTGCCGTTAAATATGAGAAATTAGGAAGTCATATAGTAGCTGTTTATCATAAGATAAAAGGTATGTTGTCTGACTTTATAGTAGAAGAAAGAAAAGACCGATTTTCGGTCTTTTTTTTCTTTTATGATATAGAAAGTCATGTTAGAATGTAGTTGAAAACATGAAGGTTCGAAAGAATTACAACCTGAATTTTCGTTTTTTCTGAATAAATGAGAAAAAACTGTTGGGAATCGATGTAATTCGTTCAGAAAAGGGGGATTTTGGTGGATCATTTAAAACGTCAAGATGAAAAGGTATTTGCTGCAATTGAGGCAGAACTAGGAAGACAGCGTTCAAAGATTGAGTTAATTGCTTCGGAAAACTTTGTAAGTGAAGCGGTAATGGAGGCGCAAGGTTCTGTTTTAACAAATAAGTATGCTGAAGGATATCCTGGAAAACGTTACTATGGTGGCTGTGAACACGTAGACGTAGTAGAAGATATCGCACGTGATCGCGTGAAAGAAATTTTCGGCGCAGAGCACGTAAATGTTCAACCACACTCTGGTGCACAAGCGAACATGGCAGTATACTTCACAATTTTAGAGCAAGGCGATACAGTACTTGGTATGAATTTATCTCATGGTGGTCACTTAACACACGGAAGTCCTGTTAACTTCAGTGGAGTACAATATAATTTCGTAGAATATGGCGTGGATGCTGACTCTCACCGTATTAATTACGATGATGTATTAGCAAAAGCGAAAGAACATAAACCAAAATTAATCGTTGCAGGTGCAAGTGCGTACCCTCGTGTTATCGATTTCAAACGATTCCGTGAGATTGCAGATGAGGTGGGTGCATACTTAATGGTGGATATGGCACATATCGCTGGTTTAGTAGCTGCTGGCTTACATCCAAATCCAGTACCACATGCACATTTCGTTACAACGACAACACATAAAACGTTACGTGGTCCGCGCGGTGGTATGATTTTATGTGAAGAGAAGTTTGCAAAACAAATTGATAAATCAATCTTCCCTGGTATTCAAGGTGGTCCACTTATGCACGTAATCGCTGCAAAAGCTGTTGCGTTTGGTGAGACACTTCAAGAGGATTTCAAAACGTATGCACAAAATATCATTAACAATGCGAACCGCTTAGCTGAAGGTCTTCAAAAAGAAGGACTTACACTTGTTTCTGGCGGAACAGACAATCACTTAATCTTGATTGATGTTCGTAACCTAGAAATCACAGGTAAAGTAGCAGAGCACGTATTAGATGAAGTTGGTATTACAGTGAACAAAAATACAATTCCATTTGAAACAGCAAGCCCATTTGTAACAAGTGGTGTACGTATCGGTACAGCAGCTGTAACATCTCGTGGTTTCGGTTTAGAAGAAATGGATGAAATTGCGTCACTTATTGCTTACACATTAAAAAATCATGAAAATGAAGCTGCATTAGAAGAAGCACGTAAGCGTGTAGAAGCGTTAACGAGCAAATTCTCAATGTATCCAAATCTATAATAGATTGAAGAAGACTGCTGAAACGTAATTGTTTTGGCAGTCTTTTTTGTGGACATATATTATTTTTAAAGTATGTATACAAATGATGAATAAATTTTGGCGATATAATGAAGGATACAGCTCCCATAATTGGTAAAGATACTAGATAGATTCATCGTAAAATCATGATTTTGCCAAATTTGCCCTTGAATATTAGTAGCGTTTTCTTTACAATCGTAAATAGTGTAAAAAAGCGTGCAAACGCATGAATATCATCTAAAGGAGAGATTCACATGGGAAAACTGTATGTATTTGATCACCCGTTAATTCAACATAAGATTACATATATTCGCGATAAGAATACAGGTACGAAAGATTTTCGTGAATTAGTGGACGAAGTAGCAAGCTTAATGGCTTTCGAAATTACTCGCGACCTTCCGCTTAAGGATATTGAAATTGAAACGCCTGTAAGCAAAGCGACAACAAAAGTGATCGCTGGTAAAAAACTTGGTTTAATTCCGATTTTACGTGCAGGTTTAGGAATGGTTGATGGAATTCTGAAATTAATTCCAGCAGCAAAAGTAGGACACGTTGGTTTATACCGTGACCCTAAAACATTGCAACCGGTAGAATACTATGTGAAACTTCCAACGGATGTAGAAGAGCGTGACTTTATCGTACTAGATCCGATGCTAGCAACAGGTGGTTCTGCGGCTGAAGCGATTAACTCTCTGAAAAAGCGCGGTGCGAAACAAATTAAGTTAATGTGTATCGTTGCAGCTCCAGAAGGGGTAAAAGTAGTACAAGAAGAACATCCCGATGTTGATATTTATGTAGCAGCATTAGATGAGAAATTAAATGACCACGGATATGTAGTACCAGGTCTTGGTGATGCTGGTGACCGTTTATTCGGAACGAAGTAAGACAACTGACGAGCAGGGGAGATTCCCCTGCTCGTTTTTTTTTTTTTTGCTGTAAGCAAGTAGGGGAGAGGATAAATATACATCGTATATACAACATAAGTTGCATACACATCACATATAATATAGAAGTCTTACGTCTGAGGAACACTATATTATGGAAGAAAAGCGTTATATCTCGAAAATATAATAGTGACAAACTTGTGAACATTTCCTTCTATTATAAAGAGAAAACTGTTAGAAATTGCATATATGTAACCAGTATTTAGAAGGGGAACGTTTTCATTTTTGGGAGGAAATGCCTAATACTCAAATTTTTAGATTTTTTACGATTTCTCGTTGACACTGTTAATACCCTATTGTATGCTAACAACGGGGATAGATGGTAGGGCTTTCAGTGACAAAATTACATCTATTCCGTGACGAAAATGTAAACTTTTTGTTTTGTATAGGATTTATGCAAAAAAATGAGTTATTATTAACACATCGTGAATGAGGGTTACATATTGGAGGGATGAATCCTTGCAAAAAAACGATCGCAGCCATATAAAAGCATATGCTTTAATGTCAGGAATTCTTGCTCAGTTAGTCGGTTCTATACTTGTTGGAATCTTTGGTGGGCAGTGGATTGATAATAAGGTTGGAACGTTTCCATTGTTTCTTATTATAGGGTTATTACTCGGGTTAGGAACAGGGGTATACGCAATGATTCGACTCATTCGACATTACTATTCGGGAGAGCAATGATGATAGACGTACATGGACTTGTCCAAAGACAAAAGAAATATATGTACTACTTGCTTGCGCTTCTAGTGCTAGGATGGGGATTTACCTCTTACAAGGATGTATTTCTTGGGCTGATTATCGGAACGATTTTCAGTTTTCTTAGTTTGCGCATCATTGCACGTAGAACAGACAAGCTGTTAGATCGCGTAACAAATGGAGAAAACGTGAAGTTTAAGGCGACAGCTGTAAGTACATATTCAAGATTCGCTACGATTGGGTTATTAATTTTATTTGCAGCCAAATATCAAGAGTTAATTGCGATGTGGGGCTTAGGTGTAGGATTGCTGACAGGATACCTTGTCATGATCATAGATTTTCTTTATTTAGAGTATAAGAGCAGGGAAGAGAGGTGAATTACTAGTGGAACACGGTAAATTAGTTAAATTTCTAGGTTTAACGTTCGATTTGTCATCAGTTATGATGGTTACTGTAGCAGCAGTTATTGTTTTCTTAATCGCTGTTATCGGAACTCGCAGCTTAGCCCTTCGCCCAACCGGGATGCAAAACTTCATGGAATGGGTGTTTGACTTCGTGAAAGGGATTATCAATAGTACGATGGACTGGAAAACAGGTGGACGTTTCTTAACGCTTGGCGTTACGCTTATCATGTTTATCATCGTATCGAACTTCCTTGGTTTACCATTCATGTATTCAGCAACTGAAGCTGGCGAACATATTGCATGGTGGAGGTCACCAACGTCTGATCCAGCAGTTACATTAACATTAGCCGTGATGGTAGTTACCCTCACCCATTATTATGGAATTAAGATGAAGGGTACGAAAGAGTATGTTAAAGGTTATTTCCAACCTATGAAATTCTTATTCCCATTAAAGGTTATTGAGGAGTTTGCTAACACATTAACGTTAGGTCTTCGTTTATTCGGTAACATTTATGCAGGTGAGATCTTATTAGGATTACTTGCTAAGTTAGGCGGGGCATCATTCCTTGGAGCATTAGGTGCGCTTGTACCGATGTTAGCGTGGATGGGATTCAGTGTATTCGTTGGATCAATCCAAGCATTTATTTTCGTTATGTTAACGATGGTTTATATGGCTCATAAAGTAAGTCATGACCATTAATATAATTTAAGTAAGAAAAAATTTATTTTTTTATAATACAAAGGAGGACAAATTAAATGAGTTTAGGTGTAATCGCAGCTGCAATTGCAATTGGTTTATCAGCATTAGGTGCAGGTATTGGTAACGGTCTTATCGTATCACGTACAATCGAAGGTGTTGCTCGTCAACCAGAATTAAAAGGCGCACTTCAAACAATTATGTTCATCGGGGTTGCTTTAGTTGAGGCACTTCCAATCATCGGTGTAGTTATTGCATTCATCGTAATGAACAAATAAGGGAGACTCCCCTTACATAGATGGCGAAGAGTGTTTTTCCGAACTTTCTTCGCCATTGCTTTATGAACGAAACGTATGTCTTTTTTTTTCATATGATCAATTTAGATATTTTGAAGGGAGTGAATCCTTGTGCCAACTTTATTATTAGGAGCTTCCATTCCATTTGGAACGATTGCTTATACATTGTTCATTTTCTTAATTCTATTAGTAATGCTACGCAAATTTGCGTGGGGTCCTTTAATGGGAATTATGAAAGAACGTGAAGAGCATGTTACTAATGAAATCGACGCTGCAGAAAGAAGTAACGCTGAAGCGAAGAAGTTAGTAGAAGAACAACGTGAAATGTTAAAACAATCGCGTGTTGAAGCACAAGAGTTAATCGAAAGAGCGAAAAAACAAGCTGTAGATCAAAAAGATGTGATTGTTGCTGCTGCGAAAGAAGAAGCAGAATCAATTAAAGCATCTGCTGTACAAGAAATTCAACGCGAAAAAGAGCAAGCAATTGCTGCTTTACAAGAACAAGTCGCTTCTTTATCTGTTCAAATTGCTTCTAAAGTAATTGAAAAAGAATTAAAAGAAGAAGATCAAGTTAAGTTAATTCGCGATTATATTAAAGAAGTAGGAGAAGCGCGATGAGCAATGGGATTGTAGCAAAACGTTATGCTGTCGCTCTTTTTAAAATTGCAAAAGAAAAACACGTATTAGAAATGTTTGAAGAAGAATTACGCCTTGTACAAAACGTTTATGTAAAGAACGGAGAACTACATAGCTTTTTAACACAACCAAACATTTCAAAAGAGCAGAAGAAAACGTTTCTTGCAAACGTATTCGGATCTGTTTCTGAATCAATTTTAAATACGTTATATATTTTAATTGATAACAAGCGTATTGATATCTTACCTGAAATTGCAGATGAATATGTTGTTCTTGCTAATGAAGAACGTAACGTAGCGGATGCAACTGTATATTCTATTCGTCTTCTATCTGAAGAAGAGAAGCTTAACATTGCAGAAGCATTTGCAAAGAGAACGGGAAAAGATGCAATTCGCGTGAAAAATGTTGTAGATGAAGATTTACTAGGCGGAATTAAAGTACGTATTGGAAATCGCATTTATGACGGAAGTTTACAAGGAAAATTAGCACGTATTCAGCGTGAATTAATGAAGAATAGATAGGGGTGAAGCACATGAGCATCAGAGCTGAAGAAATTAGCGCACTGATAAAGCAACAAATCGAGAACTATCAGTCTGAAATCGAAGTTAGTGATGTTGGTACAGTTATCCAAGTTGGTGACGGTATTGCGCGTGCTCATGGTCTTGATAACGTTATGGCTGGTGAGCTTGTAGAGTTCTCTAACGGCGTTATGGGACTAGCACAAAACTTAGAGGAAAACAACGTAGGTATTATCATTTTAGGACCTTACACAGAAATCCGTGAAGGTGACGAAGTTCGTCGTACTGGTCGCATCATGCAAGTACCAGTAGGAAAAGAACTAATTGGTCGTGTTGTAAACCCATTAGGTCAACCAGTTGATGGTCTAGGCCCAATCAATACAACAAACACTCGTCCAATCGAAAGTCCAGCACCAGGTGTAATGGATCGTAAATCTGTTCATGAGCCACTTCAAACAGGTATTAAAGCGATCGATGCTCTTGTACCAATTGGCCGTGGTCAACGTGAATTAATCATCGGTGACCGTCAAACTGGTAAAACAGCAGTTGCACTTGATACAATCATTAACCAAAAAGATGAAGATATGATTTGTATCTATGTAGCTATCGGACAAAAAGAATCAACTGTACGTAACGTAGTAGAAACACTACGTAAGCATGGTGCATTAGAGTACACAATCGTTGTAACTGCATCTGCTTCTCAACCAGCTCCATTATTATACTTAGCTCCTTATGCTGGTGTAACAATGGGTGAAGAGTTCATGTACAATGGTAAACACGTATTAGTAGTATATGATGACTTATCAAAACAAGCAGCGGCTTACCGTGAGCTGTCATTACTATTACGTCGTCCTCCAGGTCGTGAAGCTTATCCAGGGGATGTATTCTACTTACATTCTCGCTTATTAGAGCGTGCAGCAAAATTAAGTGATGCAAGAGGCGGCGGTTCTTTAACTGCACTACCTTTCATCGAAACACAAGCAGGGGACGTATCAGCTTACATCCCAACAAACGTAATTTCTATTACGGATGGACAAATCTTCTTACAATCTGACCTATTCTTCTCTGGCGTACGTCCAGCGATCGATGCGGGTACTTCTGTATCTCGTGTTGGTGGATCTGCTCAGATTAAAGCAATGAGTAAAGTATCAGGTACACTTCGTCTTGACCTTGCATCTTACCGTGAGTTAGAAGCGTTCGCTCAGTTCGGTTCTGACCTTGATAAAGCAACTCAAGCGAAACTAAACCGTGGTGCTCGTACTGTTGAGGTATTAAAACAAGGATTACACAAACCGTTACGTGTAGAGAAACAAGTTATCATTCTTTACGCTTTAACACGTGGATTCCTAGATGATATCCCAGTAGTAGATATCACTCGTTTCGAAGAAGAATTCCATGCTTGGTTAGATTCTAATGCGACTGACTTATTAGAAGAAATCCGCACAACTAAGAAACTTGCGGATGACGACAAATTTGCAGCAGCAATTAACGGATTTAAAAAAGTATTCGTAGCTTCTGAATAATAAAAGCAGAAGCGGCTCGTTCTGAATGTGAGGGGGATGGAGCTTCTGAAGAAGAGGCGGTTTTTGCCTCGTAGGAAGAAGTGAAGCCACCGAGCATTCAAGCCGCTGGAGCTAGATAATAATATATATAGGCATCTCAATCTTTGAGATTGCTGACGGTTATGTAAAGGAAAAGAGTAGGTGCACCTATTCTTTTCCTTCAATCATGAGCAAGAATATCTTGCAACGTAGATTAGGAAGAGGATTCTTACTAATCGTGCCAACTTCCGGAAAAAAGGTGGTGAAAACCTGTGGCATCTTTACGCGATATAAAAGCGAAGATTACCTCGACAAAGAAAACGAGTCAAATTACGAAAGCGATGGAGATGGTATCTGCATCTAAGTTAAACCGTGCAGAACAAAATGCTAAATCTTTCGTTCCGTATATGGAAAAGATTCAAGAAGTAGTAGCGAGCATTGCGCAAGGAAGTAAAGGGATTAATCATCCGATGCTAAATGCGCGTCCTGTAAAGCGTACAGGATACATCGTTATTACATCTGATCGCGGACTAGCAGGTGGTTATAACAGTAACGTATTACGTACAGTGAGTAACGTAATTCGTGAACGTCATAATATGGATTCAAACCAATATTCAATTATTGTGCTTGGACGACTAGGACGTGATTATTTAAAACGTCGCGGCTTTAACATTATTGATGAAGTAGTTGGATTATCTGACCACCCATCATTTACTGATATTAAAGATCTTGCTTCTCGAGCAATTGCGATGTTTGCAGATGGCGCTTATGATGAGCTGTATATTTACTACAACCATTACGTAAGTAAAATTTCACAAGAAGTAACGGAAAATAAAATTTTACCGCTTACTGATGTGGCGTCTGATAAACCGACGACAGCTTATGAATTCGAACCTTCTGAAGAAGAAATTTTAAAAGTACTATTGCCACAATACGCAGAAAGCTTAGTGTACGGTGCATTACTAGATGGTAAAGCAAGTGAGCACGCAGCGCGTATGACAGCAATGAAGAGTGCTACAGACAACGCAATGGAAGTTATCGATTCACTTACACTTTCATTCAACCGTGCGCGTCAGGCAGCGATTACGCAAGAAATTACGGAAATCGTTGGTGGAGCAGCAGCGTTAGAGTAGTATTAAAAAGCGTAGGCGGTTCGTTCAGAATGAGAGGGGGATGGAGCTTTTGACGTAGAGGCGATTTGTGCCTCGTAGGAAAAAGCGAAGCCACCGAACATTCTAACCGCCGGAGCTAGATTCAGTAAAAAATGGAAGCGGCTCGTCCAGAAAAGGAGGGCATTGGAGCTCCTGACGAAGAGGCGTAGTTTGCCTCACAGGAAGGCGCGAAATGACCGACTGTTCTAGCCGCTGGAACTAGATTCAATAAAAAGCGGAAGCGGCTCTTTCAAAAGAGTCGCGTAAGCTAAACTAATAAAAAATTAAAAGCCAACTTCTCTTAGAAAGCTGGCTAATTAAAAGAAAGCTAGGAGGGAACCCGATGAATAAAGGGCGCGTTACGCAAATCATGGGTCCGGTTGTAGACGTTAAGTTTGATGGCGGAAAGCTACCAGAAATCTACAACGCCCTTACGGTAAAACAAAGCAACGAAAACGGAAGCATGAACTTAACATTTGAAGTTGCACTTCATTTAGGTGATGATACAGTTCGTACAGTTGCGATGTCTTCCACAGATGGACTTGTTCGTGGCACAGAAGTAGAAGATACTGGTAAAGCAATCTCTGTACCAGTTGGTGATGTAACACTTGGACGTGTATTCAACGTATTAGGTGATGCAATTGACTTAGATGGTGAACTTCCTGCGGATGTACACCGTGATCCAATTCACCGTCAAGCACCTGCATTCGAAGAATTATCTACTAAAGTAGAAATTCTTGAAACTGGTATTAAAGTAGTAGACTTACTTGCTCCTTACATTAAGGGTGGTAAGATCGGCCTATTCGGTGGTGCCGGTGTAGGTAAAACAGTATTAATTCAGGAATTAATTAACAACATCGCACAAGAGCACGGTGGTATCTCTGTATTCGCTGGTGTAGGTGAGCGTACTCGTGAGGGTAATGACTTATACCACGAAATGAGCGATTCTGGCGTAATCAAGAAAACTGCGATGGTATTCGGACAAATGAACGAGCCACCTGGAGCACGTCAACGTGTTGCATTAACAGGTTTAACAATGGCTGAGCATTTCCGTGATGAGCAAGGACAAGACGTACTTCTGTTCATCGATAACATCTTCCGTTTCACGCAAGCGGGTTCTGAAGTATCTGCCCTTCTTGGTCGTATGCCATCTGCGGTAGGTTACCAACCAACACTTGCAACAGAAATGGGTCAATTACAAGAGCGTATTACATCTACAAATAAAGGGTCTATCACGTCTATCCAAGCGGTATATGTACCAGCCGATGACTATACTGACCCAGCACCAGCTACAACGTTCGCTCACTTAGATGCAACAACAAACTTAGAGCGTCGTTTAACACAAATGGGTATTTACCCAGCCGTAGATCCATTAGCATCTACATCTCGTGCACTTTCTCCAGAAATCGTAGGAGAAGAACATTATGAAGTAGCTCGTCAAGTACAACAAACTTTACAACGTTATAAAGAACTTCAAGATATCATCGCTATCTTAGGTATGGATGAGTTATCTGAAGAAGATAAGTTAGTTGTACATCGTGCTCGTCGTATTCAATTCTTCTTATCTCAAAACTTCCACGTAGCTGAGCAGTTTACAGGTCAAAAAGGTTCTTACGTACCTGTAAAAAATACAGTTAGTGGTTTCAAAGAAATTCTAGAAGGAAAATATGATGACCTTCCAGAAGATGCATTCCGCTTAGTAGGTGGCATTGAAGAAGTTATTGAAAACGCGAAGAAAATGATGGCATAAGGCCTTAGGAGGGACGAAGTATGAAGACATTTCCAGTCAGTATTGTAACTCCTGATGGACCGGTTTACGAAAAAGAAGTAGAAATGGTAAGTGTAAAAGCAGAGAGTGGGGAAATGGGGATCTTACCAGGTCACATTCCAACTGTTGCACCATTAAAAATTAGTGCAGTTCGTCTGAAAAATGGTGGACACACTGATTATGTAGCAGTAAGCGGTGGCTTTATCGAAGTTCGTCCAGATAAAGTGACTGTATTATCATCATCTGCTGAAGAAGCAAACCATATCGATATCCATCGTGCAAATGAAGCGAAGCGTCGCGCTGAGCAACGTATGCAAGATAAACAAGCACATGTTGACTTTAAACGTGCAGAAATGGCCTTGCAACGTGCCGTGAACCGTTTAAACGTTTCTGATATGAAGTAAAAAAATCCGTAAGGGCCCTTGCCTTTACGGATTTTTTTGTGTATTTTATGGATAATTTTACAAAACTGGTATAATTATATTGATGCTTGTATAAGTAGAAGTGTACAACAATTTATATTTCATAAAGGGGATGAATCAATGATTGGTGAAATGAAGTGAGAAGCATTGTACTCTTTAAAGGGAAAATGGGGACTAGGTGTTGGATCAACAATTTTATATTTTATTTTAAGTTATGTCGTTTCGATGGCTGCAATGCTTATACTATTAATTCCAGGAATTATTATATTTCTCTCAGTTGCAAGCTTAACTGGATCATTTGAAGAGGAAACGATGTCAATTGGAGCAGGTATTACCTTTGGGATTTTTTATTGCATTATGATAATTTTGAGTAACGCATCGTATGGGATTACATCATATGGTTATACAAATGTATTTTTACAGATTAGTAAACGAGAAGATGCTAAAGTAGATCACTTATTCGAAGGATTTCGCGGTTTTAAAAGAATGATGAAAACAATGTGGGCAATGCTTGCGATTTTGTTATATACAGGTACATGGATTCCGATGCTGTTAATAGGCTTATTTGCATTGTTAGGTGAAGAAGGGAATACGTCATTTGCAATAGCTTTCTTCGTACTATTAGCGATTTCAATTGTTGGTATGATTGTGATGTATTTTTCTTATGCGCTGACGTACTATGTGATGATTGAAAATCCAGAATATAGTGTTTCGCAGGCGATGAAGGAATGTAAGAATCTTATGAAGGGCCATAAGTTAGATTTGTTTCTTTTATGGCTGAGCTTCATAGGATGGGCTATTTTAGCGCTTCTTACTTTTGGAATAGGCTTTCTTTGGCTTAGTCCGTATATGAGTACAACGACAGCACACTTTTATCGCTACATTTCAAAAGGTGAATTTCAATAGGAACATGCTATACTAATAGAATTATTGTGTATAGGAGGCGAGGCTACGCATGATTAGTGATTTAAAAGGAGAAGCACTAGATTCATTAGAAGGAAAATGGGGATTAGCTGTTGGAGCTACACTACTCATTTCAATTCTTATCACGGCTTTTAGTTTTAGTGTTGATTGGGGATTTTCTTTAATTTTCGGTTGGCAAAAAACAAATGGTTCACTTTCAACGAATATTCTTACATTTTTTGTTACTGGACCGTTAACTTTAGGTGGATATTACCTTGGTTTAAATATCCTTCGTGAAAAGCAAGCTAGTATTGGTAATGTATTCATTTGGTTTTCAGAGGGAAAGAGATTTCTAAAATCATTTTTATTATATTTATTAGTAAATCTTTATCTTTTCTTATGGACGTTATTGTTCATTATTCCAGGTATTATTAAATCATTTTCTTATGCGATGACGTACTTTATTATAAACGATCATCCTGAGTATTCCCTGAACCAAGCTATTACAGAAAGTCGTCGTATGATGGATGGACATAAGATGGAGTATTTCATTTTATGTTTAAGTTTTATTGGCTGGTTTATATTGAGTTGTATTACGTTAGGGATTGGATTCTTATGGTTAATTCCATATTTCTACACAACATCTGCGGCTTTTTACGAAGAAATCGCAGAAGAATATTATGAGAAAAAAATTTAGCACTATAAAACCCCCAGTATGAATTATTTGTTCATACTGGGGTTTTTTTGTAGAAACTTTATAAACTGATTACTAGTAAGTGGTTTACTGAAATAGTAACCTTGCATATATTTACAGTTATGTTTTTGCAGAAACTTAAGCTGTTTTTCGGTTTCAATTCCTTCGGCAACGACTGAAAGATTTAAAGTATTTGCGAGGGAAAGGATTGTAGAAACGATGGCTCGTTCTTCAGGACGATGATCAGCTAATTGTGTGAATTCTCTCGGTACTTTTAATGTATCGATTGGAAAAATTGATAAATAAGCAAGAGAAGAATACCCAGTACCGAAGTCATCAATGGAAGTTTGGATACCGTACTCTTTTAATTGTTTCAGTCTCAATAACGTTTCTTTCTCGTCAATCATTGCAATTCTTTCTGTTAACTCAAGTGTTACATATTTTGGATCGACTTGCACGTCGTTTAATATTTGTGAAATGTTTTCGATTAATTGATCTTGCCGGAATTCTTTTGCGGATAAATTAACACTTATTTTTAAATTTTGGTAGCCAAAGGTATGCCATATTTTTAATTGGAGACAAGCTTCTTGTAATACCCAATGTCCAAGTGGGACTACTTGTGGCGTCTCTTCTACAATTGGAATAAACTCACATGGTGAAATGTCACCTAATAGTGGGTGTTTCCAACGTATTAAAGCTTCAGCACCGATAATTTTATTTGTTGTCGTATCAATTTGTGGTTGATAAACGAGATAAAATTCTTTGTTTACTAAAGCGATTGGCAAATCTTTTTCAATTCGAGCTTTTCGTTCCATTTTTTTATATAGTTCTTTCGTGTAAAGAGAGCTACCGTTTTTTCCTTTATTCTTTGCTTCGTACATGGCCATATCAGCATGCTGCAAAATGGATAGCGCATCTTCACCTGCTTCAGGATATATTGCAATTCCGATGCTCGGTGAGATTTGTAAATGTTGATTTTCGATTTCAAATGGCTCATTCATGGCCGCTACAATCCTATCAGCTATTTTTTGGACATCTGGCTTTTTTTTGTAATTCTCGATAAGGATTGTGAACTCATCCCCAGCTAGCCGCGCGAGTTTCATATTTGATGTTGCTATTCTTTCGAGCCTTTTTGCTACTGCGATGAGCAATAGGTCTCCTACTCGATGACCGAGGGTATCATTAATAACTTTAAAACGGTCTAGGTCGAGAAACATAACAGCAAAAGGCTTTTTCGATATTTTTGCTCGTGCAATTGCCTGTTCCAAATGTTGATGAAATGCACGACGATTTGCAAGCTCTGTTAAAGTATCATGGTATGCTAAGAAATTAATCTGTTCTTGCTGTTGTTTGCTTTCCGTAATATCTTTAATCATTAAATAAACCCCAGAAATTTTCTCCTTTAAAAAGATCGGTACGGCGGTAACGTGCAAGTAGTAAATATCTCTGTTTTTATGATACGCCCGTATTTCTAAAGAGATAGAATGTCCCTTTTTTACACGATGAAAGGAATTAATCATTTCTTCTAAATCTTCTTCGTATATGAGTGAATAGTAAGGCTGGTTTAATAATTCATTCGTTTGATAACCGAGTAAAGTAGTACCAGCGTTATTTACTTTGAGAAAATTGCCGTATAAATCTAATGTGAAGATTGGATCTGGATGATGCTCGTATAAAGATTTAAACATTTGTTGATTATGATAGAGTTCATTTTTCTGTTCTACTAAATCTTCTGTACGTAGTTTAATTTGTTTCTCGAGTTCTGAGTTGAATTGCATTTGAGCTAACAATAATATTTTATTTTGTTTTCGAACTAAACTATGACGTATGAGAACGAAAGAGAAAGTTATTATAAGACCGATTACTATAATAGGCGCAAAGACGTATTCAACTAATATAAAAAGAATAAGTGTTACTACTGAAATATAAGGCAATGATAATCGGATTGATTCACCAATTTTAGGTGTTAGTAGTACTTGCTCTTGTTTTTCAGGTTCTTTTGTATGGAGAATACAGGCGATTGCTACTAGTACTAAGGTTACTTGATAGAAAGGAGTAACTGTAAACATAGAATACTCTGGTGTGAAGTATTTTATATAAGCATAAATCGCATCTGTAGTAGCATATAAAATTAAGGCACTGCCAAGAAGTGCACCAACCTTTTTAGGTAATAAGGATAGTGGTTTGAATAAAAGATTGATTCCTATTAAGAGAAAGAGTAAATCAGCCATTGGATAGGTAAGTTGAACAAATATGTCGATATAGGATGTTGTAAAGATGTGAATGGTTCGTTCAATAAGTAGGTAGTAACTTAAAGTAAATTGGGCTGTAACGATAATACAAATATCACATAGCATAAAAAGTTTTTCTAATAAATCTCGGTTATAAATGATTTCGTATAGAAAGGCAAATGCAAAACTAACTAAAAAAAGTAAGTAAAAAAAATCAGACGGATCAACGAACGTATAGAAGTCCTTTACAATTAAACGCTGATAGGCAACGACTATATCACCGATAAAATAAGAGAGAGCTCCAGTAGATAATATGATCCAAAATAAACGAGGTAGCCCTTCTTTCATGTTTGAAAAGTAAAGTATATAACTACAAGCGATAATATCAATTAATAAGGTACTCATTCCGATTAATAGCTGAAAAGGAAATGAGTATTCATATAGAAAAGGCATCGCTACGTAGTGAATCGTTATAGACAGCAATACAATGCTTATAAGAATACTTACATGTGTTTGTTTTTTCATTTATATCACCTACGGTTTCTTGAAAAGCATATATAAGTTTTATATTTATTTTGCACAATTATATCAAGTTGTAAAGATAGATTTTAATAATTCTTGTTTCTGTCTCCCAACATATCGACATAGGAATTTGAAGTTTGCTATAATGATTAGAATAGTTGCATTATTTAGAAAAATTTAAAAATAATAATTACTGCAACTAGGACATATTGTTTACTATGTGAACTTGTTCTTAATTTAGGGGGGAGGGTTTCACAATGGCAAGTGTATATGAAAATAGTTATATGATCGTTTTGATTTTCTTGCTATTAGGTATATTGCTGCCGGTAGTGGCTCTTACATTAGGAAGGATGCTGCGCCCAAATAAACCAAGTGCAGCAAAGGCGACGACGTATGAGAGTGGAATTGAGCCTTTTCATGATGCAAATATTCGGTTTCATGCTCGTTATTATATTTTCGCTTTATTGTTTGTGATCTTTGATGTAGAAACTTTATTTTTATATCCTTGGGCTGTTGCGTATGACAAGCTAGGTTTATTTGCATTAATTGAAATGCTCATCTTTGTTGTAATGTTGCTAGTTGGATTAGCGTATGCTTGGAAAAAGAAGGTGTTACAATGGTTATAAATTTTGAGGAATTACATCCAAATGAGCGAGCAGAATTAGAACGAAATATCTTTTTTTCTACATTGGAACAGTTGAAAGGATGGGCGAGGAGTAATTCTTTATGGCCGATGACATTCGGACTGGCGTGCTGTGCAATTGAAATGATGGGAGTAGGCTCATCACATTACGATTTAGATCGATTTGGGTCATTTTTTCGGACTTCACCAAGGCAATCGGACGTCATGATTGTATCGGGAACAGTAACGAAGAAGATGGCTCCTATTGTTCGGCGTTTATATGATCAAATGCCTGAACCGAAATGGGTTATTGCGATGGGATCTTGTGCGACAGCAGGTGGTCCGTATGTAAATTCATATGCTGTTGTGAAAGGTGTAGACCAAATTGTACCAGTTGATGTGTATATTCCTGGTTGTCCCCCAAATCCAGCTGCTTTAATTTATGGAATTAATAAATTAAAAGAAAAAATTCGTTACGAAGCAAAGACCGGGAAGCAGGTGACGAATAAATGAGTAATCCAAATAAAGATTTAGAGGAGCTGAAAAAAGAAGCAGCTAGGCGTGCAAAAGAAGAAGCGAGAAAACGCCTTGTAGCGAAACACGAGGCGGAAATAAGTGAGCTTGAGGAAGAAGATCAAGAAAAAGAGAAAGCGCTACCAAAAAACGATGATATTACTATAGAAGAAGCGAAACGACGTGCAGCAGCAGCTGCAAAAGCAAAAGCGGCAGCGTTAGCGAAGCAGAAAAGAGAAGGAATAGAAGAAGTAACGGAAGAAGAAAAAGCGAAAGCCAAGGC
>NZ_FNUW01000042.1:20798-41714 GCF_900108285.1 Bacillus sp. ok061
AGAAGAAGTAACGGAAGAAGAAAAAGCGAAAGCCAAGGCGAAGGCGGTGGCAGCGGCCAAGGCAAAAGCGGCAACATTGGCGAAGCAGAAAGCCTCGCAAGGTGATGGGGATTCGGGAGATGAAAAGGCAAAGGCAATTGCAGCGGCAAAAGCGAAAGCAGCAGCAGCTGCAGCTGCAAGAGCGAAGACAAAGGGAGCTGAAGGTAAGAAAGAGGATGAGCCGAAGCAGGAAGAACCGTCCGTAAATCAGCCGTATTTAAATCAATATGTTGAGGCTATTAGGGAGAAGGTAGGAGAGGGTGCATTAGTAGATTCCTACATTAATAAACTGTCAAAGGATGTGCCGACTCTTGTGGTAGATCCCGAAAAATATTATGAAGTGATGGAGTCACTGCGATTCCATGAAGGACTTGCTTTTGATTATATGTCAGAGCTACATGCGACGGATTTTGTGACACATATGGAAGTATATGTTCATTTGTTTTCATATGGTAAGAAACAATCGGTAGCGGTGAAGGTAAAGCTAGACCGGGAAGAACCGCAAGTTGAATCTGTGACAGCGCTTTGGAAAGGGGCTGACTGGCCGGAGCGAGAAGCATACGATTTGCTCGGCATTGTATTTAAAGGGCATCCGAATTTAACGCGCATTTTAATGCCAGATGATTGGGTAGGACATCCGCTTAGAAAAGACTATGAACCGTATGATGTGGAGGTGTAGCTATGATCCGTACGGAAGAGATGCTTTTGAATGTAGGACCTCAGCATCCGAGTACACATGGTGTGTTCAGGCTCGTAATTAAGATTGACGGGGAAATTATTAAAGAAGCTACACCGGTTATTGGGTATTTGCATCGCGGGACCGAAAAGATTGCTGAGAGCTTACAGTATACGCAAATTATCCCTTATACAGATCGAATGGACTATTTATCAGCCATGACGAATAATTACGTCATTTGCCATGCTGTAGAGACGATGATGGGGCTTGAAATTCCGGAGCGTGCCGAATACTTGCGAGTACTTGCGATGGAGCTAGGGAGAATTGCAAGCCATCTCGTTTGGTGGGGGACGAATCTTCTTGATATAGGAGCGGTCAGCCCGTTTTTGTACGCGTTTCGTGAACGAGAGATGATTATAAATTTATTAAATGAATTATGCGGGGCACGGCTTACTTTTAACTATATGAGAGTTGGCGGTGTGAAGTGGGATGCGCCAGATGGTTGGATTGAAAAGGTGGAAGAGTTTGTTCCGTATATGAGAGAGCAATTGGCAGGTTATCATGATCTTGTTAGCGGTAATGAGATTTTCTTAAATCGTGTGAAAGGCGTTGGTATATATAGCGCGGAAGAAGCGATCTCGTATTCTTTAAGCGGAGCAAATTTGCGGTGCACTGGAGTAAACTGGGATCTTCGCAAAGATGAGCCGTATTCGATTTATGATCGTTTTGATTTTGATATTCCTGTTGGAAGCGTGGGAGATGCTTGGGATCGCTACGTTTGCCGAATGCAAGAAATCGAGGAGTCTTTAAAGATTGTTGAGCAAGCAGTTCAGCAGTTCCCGAAAGATGGAGCTGTGCTGGCAAAAGTACCGAAAATTATTAAGGCACCTAAGGGAGAAGCGTTTGTACGTATCGAATCGCCGCGCGGAGAGATTGGTTGTTATATCGCTAGTGACGGAAAGAAAGAGCCGTACCGTTTGAAGTTTCGTAGGCCATCTTTTTATAACTTGCAAATTTTACCGAAGTTATTGAAAGGTGAAAACATCGCTAATTTAATTACGATTTTAGGTGGAGTTGATATTGTACTTGGGGAGGTTGATGGCTAATGATTGAGACGCTCTTACAATCACCTTCAAGCTGGACGAATTTCTTCATTTTTTTCGGATTAGCGGTGCTTCTACTATTTGCAGTCCTTGGCTTCGTTACATATGGAATTTTGGCAGAACGGAAAGTGATGGGGTTTATGCAAGGGCGGATTGGACCAAACCAGGTTGGAGGCCGATTCGGTTTACTGCAAACGGTAGCTGATGTTTTAAAACTATTATTGAAAGAAGATAGTATTCCGAAAGCAGCAGATAAACCACTGTTTATATTAGCACCTGTCATTGCATTTGCGCCAGCATTTATGGTGCTGGCAGTTATCCCGTTCACTGATAAATTTCAATTTGCCGATATTGGAGTCGGGCTACTTTATTATATCGCTGTTTCCGGTATTACGACGATAGGTGTTGTAACTGGGGGATGGGCGTCGAATAATAAATATTCCCTTTTAGG
Source organism: Bacillus sp. ok061 (assembly GCF_900108285.1). Lineage (NCBI taxonomy): Bacteria > Bacillati > Bacillota > Bacilli > Caryophanales > Bacillaceae > Bacillus > Bacillus sp. ok061. Next base: position 23,068 of record NZ_FNUW01000042.1, read on the forward strand.
AGGGATGCGTGCGGCGGCACAAATGATTTCTTATGAGATTCCGCTCGTAATGAGTGTAATTGGTATCGTTTTGTTAGCTGGTAGCCTGAATTTAAATGAGATTGTAGCGGCGCAGGAGAAGGTTTGGTACATTTTCGTGCAGCCAATTGGCTTCGTCGTTTTCTTAATTGCAGCAGTTGCAGAGTTAAATAGGACGCCATTCGATTTGCCAGAAGCGGAGTCAGAACTTGTTTCTGGATATCATACGGAATACTCAGGTTTTCGCTGGGCGTTTTTCATGCTTTCAGAGTACGTATATTTCTTCGGGATGGCATCGTTAATTACAGTGCTCTTTTTAGGCGGGTGGAATCCAGTCATGTTTCTTGGATTTATCCCAGGTGCCGTATGGTTTGCTTTGAAATTTAGCAGTGTAGTCTTTCTATTAATTTGGTTCCGCGTTACATTCCCGCGTATAAGAGGTGACCAGTTAATGGAGTTTGGTTGGAAAGTATTATTGCCGATTGCACTTGCAAATATTTTCTTAACGGCATTGATTAAGGAGTTATTCTTTTAATCTATGAGGGGGGTGCCAGTAAGAGATGAAAGGACTATTTAAAGGATTAAAATATACATTAAGTAATTTGAGCAAGAAGAAGGTAACGTATGATTATCCAAATCAACCGTTGCCGTTGCCAGACCGTTTTCGAGGAATTCAAAAATTTTATCCGGAGAAATGTATTGTTTGTAATCAGTGCTCTAACATTTGTCCGACAGACTGTATTCAGTTAACAGGAAAGAAACATCCGGATCCTACGAAAAAAGGAAAAATTATCGACACGTATGATATTAATTTTGAAATTTGTATTCTTTGTGATTTATGTACAGAAGTTTGTCCGACAGAGGCAATTGTCATGACAAATAACTTTGAACTCGCGGAATATTCACGTGATGACTTATTTAAAAATTTACAGTGGCTTGACGAAAACGACGAAAATGTCAGGAAGGAGAATAAAGCATGAATGGCGAGTTTGTAGCATTCTTTATACTATCCTTGTCTGCAATTATCGGCGGTGTTCTTATGTTGAACTTAACGAAAGTTATGCACATGATGCTAGCTCTCGTTCTGACATTTCTAAGTATTGCAGGTTTGTATTTTCTTTTATCAGCCGAATTTATAGGCGTTGCACAAATTTTACTTTACTCTGGTGCAATCACAATTATTATGATTTTCGGCATTATGTTAACGAAACATAACGCGGAAAATGAATCGCGTCTTACTCTTCGAAAATGGATTATCTTCTTTGCAGTTGTAGCATTTGGAGCGGTTATGTATTTCGCTGTTAATAATGTTGATTTTGCAAATGAAAGCACACAAGGAAGTTTACCTCTCCATGAAAACAATACACTTCAAATCGGTACGCTTCTCTATTCAAAATATATTATCCCATTTGAATTAACTTCAGTTATTTTACTTGTAGCACTCGTTGGCGCGATTGTACTTGCGAAAAAGGATGAGAAAGAGGAGGGTTCCAATGAGTAGCGTTCCAGCTTCTGCATATTTAACACTTGGGATTATTTTGTTTTGCATCGGTCTATTTGGAGCTTTAACAAAGCGGAATACAGTAATCGTATTAGTTTGTATCGAATTAATGCTGAATGCTGCCAATTTAAACTTAGTGGCGTTTAGTAAATTAGGCTTATTTCCGAATTTAACAGGTCAAATTTTCTCACTGTTTACGATGGCTGTAGCGGCAGCGGAAGCGGCGGTAGGACTCGCTATTTTAATTGCTTTATATCGTAATCGTACGACAGTTCAGGTGGATGAAATGGATACGCTCAAAGGATAGCATTGTGACCGAAAAAGGGGGAAGGAAACAATGATCGATTATGCATGGCTCATACCGCTTTTCCCACTCGTTTCGTTTTTGTTACTTATTATATTTGGGAAGAAAATTAGAGAAGGAAGCAGCGTACTTAGTATTTTTTTCGTCTTTCTCTCCTTTATACTTGCGGTACTTGTGTTAATAGAAAGGTTTTCAGAAGCAAGCGTGAAGCATAAGTGGGTGTGGCTTAGAGCTGGAGATGTGGATATATCATTCGGCTTTGAAGTGACTGCATTAGGAGCTTTAATGTTATTTATCGTGACGCTTGTGAGTCTACTTGTACATGTGTATTCGAAAGGTTATATGAAAGGTGATGAACGATTACCAACCTTTTACGCATATTTAGGACTCTTTACATTTGCGATGTTAGGGCTTGTTATATCAACGAATTTATTACAGCTTTATATATTTTGGGAATTAGTTGGCCTTGGCTCATTTTTACTTATCGGTTTTTATTTCTTTAAAGAAGAAGCGAAGGCTGCTGCAAAAAAGGCTTTTATTATGACCCGTATTGGGGATGTTGGTTTATTTATCGGGATGATTTTAATTTTTTGGTACGCAGGTAGTTTTGAATATGACGCAATATTTAGGGCGATTTATACAGGGGATCTACCTCCTTACATGATTACAATAACGGCGATATTAATTTTTATCGGGGCGATGGGGAAATCAGGTCAGTTCCCGCTTCATACGTGGTTGCCAGATGCAATGGAGGGGCCAACGCCCGTTTCGGCACTTATTCACGCGGCGACGATGGTCGCAGCTGGCGTATATTTAGTAGCGACGATGTTCCCTCTATTTTCAGCAAGTACAGTGGCGATGCAGACAGTGGCAATCGTTGGAGCTTTCACTGCAATCTTTGCGGCCTCTATCGGTCTTGTGCAAACAGATATAAAGAGGGTGCTTGCTTATTCTACAGTTAGCCAGCTCGGGTATATGATGCTCGCGTTAGGTTCTGCCGGTTATGTAGCTGGTATATTTCATTTAACGACACATGCTTTTTTTAAAGCACTACTATTTTTGGCGGCAGGAAGTGTAATTCATGCTGTGCATACGCAAAACATTAATAAAATGGGTGGTTTACAGAAGAAGATGAAAGTAACTGGTACGCTATTTTTAATAGGTACTCTTGCCATTAGCGGTGTTCCGCTCCTTTCCGGTTTTTTCAGCAAAGATGAAATTTTAGCGGCGACGTGGATGAATGGCAATTACGTTTTATTTACTTTAGCGGTAATTGCGGCGTTTTTAACAGCGTTTTATATGTTCCGCCTTTACTTTCTTGTCTTTACTGGAGAAGTGAAGACGAAGGAAGAAGTGCATGAATCGCCTCGCGTTATGACGTATCCAATGATTGTTCTCGGCGTTCTCGCAGTAGTGGCAGGATATATAAATACACCATGGTTTGGGACGTTTCTCGGAGATTGGTTGACGAAAGATGTAGGGTTTAAGGTTGAAGAAGCGCATGGACCAGTTTGGATTATGATTGTTGCGACACTCGTTTCATTTGCGGGAATCGCTCTTGCATATTTCATATATGGCAAGAAATCAATTTCTAGAGATTGGGCTGGGGGTACGAAAACATCGCTTTATAATCTTTTGAAAGAAAAATATTATGTGGATGAACTATACAACATGACGGTGATTCCTATTACGAAAGGAATCGCTCATGTGCTTCGCTTATTTGAAGTGTATGTAGTCGAAGGAATTGCAGTTTTAATTGCAAGTGTAGTTAAAGGCACAAGTAATCTTGGATCGAAACTTCAAAACGGGAATGTACAAGTGTACGGTACTGTAACGGCGGTTTCGCTCGCTGTACTCGTCATTATTTTGCTCTATACGGGAGGGGATTTACGATGAATGATTTGTTGTTAACGTTCTTCATTTTTTCCCCGCTTTTAGGAATTTTATTGCTTGTATTAACACCGAAAAAGGAATTGCGTACAGTGCGGGCGCTTGGCTTATTTGGGACGGCACTTCCATTTGGAATCGCCATCGTCCTCGCTTGTACATATGCTTCTGGAAAGAGCTTGTCACTATTTGATGAAAAGGTGAAATGGATTAAGTTCGGAGATTTTACAGCGGTGGATAAAAGGTGGTTTTCTATTTATTACGAGCTCGGTATTGATGGTTTGTCGCTTGTCATGATGGTACTGACGGCTCTTCTAGCGATGCTTGCAGCAATTGCAGCCTTTTCTATTAAAAGCAATTTGAAAGCATTTTATATGCTGTTACTCATGCTAGAAATAGGGATGCTCGGCGTCTTTGCTGCTCAAAATTTAATGTTGTTTTTTATCTTCTTTGAAATTACGTTGCCACCAATGTTTTTATTAATTGGGAAGTGGGGAAAATTGTCGAGTGAAAAGGCTGCTTATAGTTATTTAATATATAACGGTATCGGCTCAGCTATTTTGCTCATTGTTTTCTCAATTTTGTTCGCGAAAACAGGTACAACAAATATTGTGGAGCTGAAAGAGATATTAAGAAGCGTAAGCGCAGGGGGAGAACTCGTCATCCCAAGTAGCTTGCAGCTTGGTGTATTTATTGCCATAATGATTGCCTTTGCAATTAAACTACCTGTTTTTCCGTTGCACCGCTGGATGGTTAATGTACACATAGAAGCGCATCCAGCTGTAGTTATGCTTCATGCGGGTGTTTTGTTAAAGATTGGAGCGTACGGTATTATTCGCTTCGGGAAAGGGTTATTCCCGGAATATTTTCACGATGTTGCAACGCTAATTGCGATATTAGGCGTAATTAATTTATTATACGGTGCCTTTTTAGCGCTCATCCAAACGGACTTTAGGAAAGTCCTCGCTTACTCTAGTATTTCGCATATGGGAATTGTGTTAATGGGACTTGCGTCACTTAATGCACCTGGTACACAGGGAGCGCTATTCCAAGTTGTATCACATGGTTTAATTGCAGCCTTGCTCTTCTTCTTACTAGGTGTTATAGAACAACGATTTGGAACTTCGGATATTACGGTGCTAGGCGGACTTGCGAAAAGTGTACCGATACTTAGCGGATTCTTTTTAGCAGGAGGAATGGCATCGCTTGGATTACCAGGGATGTCTGGGTTTGTTAGTGAATTTCTTGCCTTTCTCGGTTTATTTCAAGGGGAGCCAGTTATTGCTGCAGTCGGTGTGATTGGCATCATTTTAACGGCTGTATATGTATTAAGAGCGACACTTCAAGTGACATTTGGAAAGAAAGAGTGGGAAGCAAAATCTGATATACACGGATGGGAGTATGTCCCTGTTTTACTACTTATCTTTTGTATTATTGCAATTGGAGTTATGCCAGAGATACTAGGGGATCCGCTTCAAAATACATTGAAAACATTGGGGGTGAAGTAGGATGGATATGAATACGTTAATTAGCTTATCGTGGCATCTAATGGTGCCAGAATTTATTATTCTTGGGGCCGCCATCCTTCTTTCCATATGTGATTTGTTTTTTAAGCTGAACCATAGATATGTAGCTCTTGGTGCGATTGCTGCCATCGTATTAGCAATTGTGTCATTAATTACGCTATATAGCGAACCAGCTGGAGATATTTTAAATGGATCGTTTGTGTTAGATGGATTTTCAAAAGGGTTTAAAACGTTGTTATTAGGCGCCTCAGCTCTCATTTTATGCATCGCAATGAGCGATGATAAGAAGAATCCGATTGAAGATAAGGGCGAATATTATTACTTATTTTTAATGGCACTTCTTGGCGCGATGTTCATGGCTTCTAGTGTTGATTTTATTACCCTTTTCGTTGGTTTGGAGTTACTTTCACTTTCTTCTTATATTTTAGTCGGAATACGAAAAAAGAGCCGTGCATCAAATGAAGCGGCAATGAAATATGTCATTAGCGGAGGAATTGGAACGGCGATTACGCTCTTCGGAATGAGTTATTTATACGGTATTACAGGTTCAACTAACATTGTAGATATGCAAAAGGTACTCACTGGGGAGCTCGCTAGTGGTATTCAGTTATTGCTAGCTCTCGCATTTCTTTTATTGCTAGTCGGTCTCTCATTTAAAATTGCCACAGTGCCGTTTCATATGTGGGCACCTGATGTGTATGAAGGAGCGACTACACCTGTTACCGCTTTTCTTGGAACGATTTCTAAAATTGCTGGGTTCCTACTCATTATTCGTTTGTTCCTTATGGTTTTTGCAAGTGTATTAATACAAGGAGATATGCAATCTTTATATGGGCATATGAGTATATATATTGCGGTGCTAGCAAGTATTACGATGATTGTTGGGAATGTAGTCGCGTTAAAACAATACAACATAAAACGTTTATTTGCTTATTCAGGCATTGCGCATGCTGGGTATTTGCTCGTTCCACTTGTAGCATTATCACCATTTACGCTGGATAGCATGTGGTTTTATATGCTGGCATACATGCTTATGAATATAGGCGCGTTTGCCATTATCCACGGCTTAATCTTACAAAACGATAAGGAAAACATAACGATTTTCACCGGATTATATAAGAAATCACCATTTGCAGCGATCATGATGACAATCTTTATTTTATCGCTGGCCGGGATACCAGGGACGGCTGGCTTCATTGGAAAGATTAACATCTTTTTAGGCGCGCTTCATGTAGAGCCAGCACATTACGTACTAGCTTCGATTATGATGGGTACGACAGTTGTTTCATTCGTATATTATTTCCGTATTTTACAACAAATGTTTTTCCGCACCGGAGAGACAGAAGAGAGGATACGGTTACCGTTAAATATAAAGGTTGTTATGAGTCTTTGTGCAATTTCGATTGTAATACTAGGGATTATGCCGATGATTGGGTACAATTTCTTTTATGAATATTTTCCATTAATGAAAGATTTCTTCTTCTTAGGGAACGTGGTACAATAGTGAAAATAAAAGGTGTGGAGTCAGTACTCTGCGCTTTTTATTTTGTGTTAACTTGTAATGTAGATATACGTTTTTTGAAAGAAAATCACGATGTAAAATGTAAGATGTCTATTTGCATTTGAAAAAGTGTGGCTCCTACTTATTATGGTATCGTTTTTATATTCTTTCATAAGTAGTAGCTGAGTAAAAAGGGGTCGATTTTTTGGCACAAATTTTAGGGCAACAAGCACTGATTGCCATTGTTTCGCATTTATTGTTTATTACCATTACGTGGTGGGCTTTGCAAGGCATTCACATTGAGCGTTTAATGAAGTCCGGAAAAGTGCTGCAGACGCGAGTATTACTCATCTTAATTACAATTGCAATTGGGACATCTGTAAGTAACTTTTTCCTTGATTATTTAGGCTATTCGAAGAGTTTAACGTATTTAGTAAAGTAAGTGTATAGAACCTCAAATCTCCGTTAACAATGGGGATAGGAGGGGATGAAATTGAAGCTTAAAGCCATTCTTATTGTTGCACTTAGTGTTGTTTTATTTTTGGTTGGATATAGAGAGATGAAACCGATAAGCGATGAACAGAAAATGGAGAGCATGATTAAGGCTTTAGAGAAAAATGATGCTAAAGTAGAAAAATGGTCATGGTTAGCTAGAGAAACAAAAACAATTTCTAATATACATACGTTTCAAAAGTTGTTAAACGATGTGAAGGACAAGGCAAATATTCAAAAGTGGGAAGTAGAGCAATCTCCAGATGGATATAAAGCTACATCCTATAAAAAGTTTGCTTCTCATGAAGAACGAGTAGTAGTAACTTGGAGTAAAGAAAATACTAAAGAAAACACTTTCATTATCTTTGAAGTAAGTGGGGCGAAATGGGACCCGAAGTATGTTCAAAAAGTGAATAAAATTTTTAGTGAAAAACCTATAATTTACACTTGTGTTCAAGGTGTACTGAATGATAAGATTGAAGGTGTTTTGCAAAATAAAACCAATCAGGTTTTGAAAGATCTTTCAGCAAGAGCGATCGAACAAGTAGAAGAAAGAGCATTTGTGTCAGTCTCCGCATACAATAAAAAGTGGGATGACGCTCTTTCAACAAATAGAGAGAAAATAAATGTGCAAATAGCAATACGTTCTACAGACAACAAAGATACAATTGTGGTTGGCACACCGATCATAACTTCTGAGTATTGAGTGAATAGATACTGAAAAAAGGACACGGAGGGGAATAATTTGGAAAAGATCATCGTCCGTGGCGGAAAGCGGTTAAACGGCACAGTGCGTGTTGAGGGCGCAAAAAATGCTGTATTACCTATAATCGCTGCAGCCCTATTAGCGAGTGATGGAAAGAATGTACTATCTGAAGTACCAGTTTTGTCTGATGTATACACAATTAATGAGGTATTACGTCATTTAAATGCTGAAGTCGTATTTGAAAATAATCAAGTAACAATCGATTCTTCTAAAGAACTAAACATTGAAGCACCATTTGAATATGTACGTAAAATGCGTGCATCTGTTCAAGTAATGGGACCATTATTAGCACGTAATGGTCGTGCTCGTATTGCACTTCCTGGTGGATGTGCAATCGGTTCACGTCCAATTGACCAACATTTAAAAGGCTTCGAAGCAATGGGAGCAAAAGTACAGGTTGGTAACGGTTTTGTTGAGGCATATGTTGAGGGAGAACTAAAAGGAGCTAAAATCTACTTAGACTTCCCAAGCGTAGGCGCGACAGAAAACATTATGTCTGCAGCTACATTAGCAAAAGGGACAACAATTCTTGAAAACGCAGCGAAAGAACCAGAAATCGTTGACTTAGCTAACTTCTTAAATGCAATGGGAGCGAAAGTACGCGGAGCTGGAACTGGAACGATTCGTATCGAAGGCGTTGATAAATTATATGGTGCAAACCACTCTATTATTCCTGACCGTATTGAAGCGGGAACATTCATGGTTGCAGCAGCAATTACTGGTGGAGACATCTTAATTGAAAATGCTGTACCTGAACATTTACGCTCAATTACAGCGAAAATGGAAGAAATGGGTGTTAAAATTATTGAGGAAAACGAAGGTGTACGTGTTATCGGCCCAGATAAGTTAAAAGCGGTTGATATTAAAACTATGCCTCACCCAGGTTTCCCAACAGACATGCAATCACAAATGATGGCATTATTACTACAAGCTGATGGAACAAGCATGATTACAGAAACGGTATTCGAAAACCGCTTTATGCACGTTGAAGAATTCCGTCGTATGAATGCTGATATTAAAATTGAAGGTCGTTCTGTTATTATGAACGGTCCAAACAGCTTACAAGGTGCTGAAGTAGGCGCAACTGATTTACGTGCTGCAGCTGCATTAATCTTAGCTGGTTTAGTATCAGAAGGTTATACTCGTGTAACTGAGTTAAAACATCTTGACCGTGGTTATGTAGATTTCCATAAGAAATTAGCTGCATTAGGTGCAACTATTGAACGTGTAAACGAAAAAGTAGAAGAAGTGAAAGAACAAGAAGTTTCTGATCTTCACGCTTAATTGAAATAGTCTCTATGTCTTTTGACATAGGGGCTATTTTTTTGGGTTATTACTGTTATAGTCAATAAATTCTATACTTATGCACGTACCAGTAAAAATATTTAGAAAATTTACGTTTTATGCTCTTCCTCCTTAAGTATGTTCTAAAAGAAAGAGTTGTTCCATAAGAATGAATGGAGTAAAGCTTTTATATTGGGGGAAAATAGGATGAAATTTTCAAAGCCACTTTTTATTACAGTAGCGCTCTTAATAGCGCTCGTTATCATTGTACCTGCAGCCCTTGTTATCCCATTTGCGAAAGCAAAAGTAGGGGAAGAAACGGCCTCTAAAACTCCTCCAGCGATAGAAAGTATACCAGCTCCAGGAAAAGTAGATACAGCGGTTCAAGTTGCTGTATATCGTGAGAAACAGAAGAAGGTAGAATCATTGCCTATGGAGGAGTATGTGACCGGTGTAGTAGCTTCTGAGATGAATGCCAGTTTTGAAATAGAGGCACTAAAGGCACAGGCATTAGCAGCGAGAACATTTGTAGTACAACGTATGCTAAGCGGAGGAAAGAAAAATAATGCGGACGTGACAGATACGGTGAAAGATCAAGTGTACAAAAGCAAAGATGAATTGAAGAAGCAATGGGGCAATAACTACGAAAATAATGTAAAGAAAATCGAAGAAGCCGTTTCGAAAACAGCAGGACAAGTTTTAACATATGATGGAAAACCAATTTCAGCATCCTTTTTTTCAACGAGTAATGGCCGGACAGAAAATGCGGCTGATTATTGGGGAAATGATTATCCGTACTTGAAAAGTGTAGATAGTCCGTGGGATCAAGCCTCTCCAAAGTTTACGAGCGAGCAAACATTTACAGTAGCTGATTTTCAAAAACGTCTCGGTGTGAAAGTGCTGGCAGACGGGAAGGTTGGAAACATTAAAGACCTTACGGAAGGAAAGCGCGTAAAGGATGTAGCTTTTCAAGGAAAAACATTAACAGGAAAAGAAGTTCGTGAAAAGTTAGATTTACGTTCTTCTGATTTCACGTGGAAACAACAAGGAGATAAAATCATCGTTACAACGAAAGGCTTTGGCCACGGAGTTGGTATGAGTCAATACGGGGCGAACGGTATGGCAGCAGAAGGAAAGAAATATACAGATATCGTCGCCCATTACTATAAAGGCGTTGAAATAAAGACGATGAATGATTATGAAGGAAAATTGATGGTGAAGAAATAGGTGTCAGAACTCTGGCGCCTATTTCTTCTGTTTGGAATAGAATAATTTTCCATTAATTGTTTGATATAATAGGATAAAAAGTATTTGGGGGAGACGAAATGGCGCTACTGGAGTTAAAGCAGTTAGGGAAGACGAACCAGTTACCAGAAATTGAGCTAAAGGTTGAAAAAGGACAATGTATTGTTTTGCAATGCAATAATCATACAGCTAAAGTGTTACACCGCATCATTATTGGTGAAGAAGAAGCGTCGACTGGCAATGTATTGTTTGAAGGAGAAGCAATTGGAAAGAAAAATTATTCCCGCATCGGTTTTTGTTTTTTGAAAGATGAGGCATATGATCGTTTGAAGGTGAAAGAATACTTTAAGTTTTTAATAGGGCTTTATGAATCAAAGATAAGTATAGAAGAAGTTGTGAAGTCTGTTGGTCTCCTAGATAAACTAAACGTTAAAATAGAAAAACTATCGTTTTCAGAGAAGCGTCGTCTTCATATTGGACGAATTATGATTCATAATCCGGATTTAATCATTTTGGAAGAACCGGAGCAAAATGTAGATACAGAGAGTACGGTTATTATTCGAAAAGCAATCATGAAAATGAAAGAGCAAGGAAAGGCAATCTTTATTACGTCATCATTTCTATCGGATGCCCTTTCGTTAACAGAGGATGTATACATATTAAACAACGATGGTGTGAAAAAGATAGAAATTGAGCAAGAGGAAGTGGAAGAAGTCGATGAAGAAAAAGTCATTCAAATGATTCCGCAAATGAAGTTAGAAAGAATACCAGCGAAAGTGAACGATAAAATCATTTTACTTGATCCGATGGAAATCCATTTCATTGAAACGCAAAATGGAGTAACACATATTCACGTTCGTGAAGGCGATTTCGTATGCGCCTTAACATTAAGTGAACTAGAAGCGAGATTAACAGGTTTTGGTTTCTTTAGATGTCATCGCTCGTACCTTGTAAATTTACAAAGAGTACGAGAAGTGATTACATGGACTCGTAACAGTTTCAGTTTAATTTTGGATGACGAAAGAAAAAGTTCAATTCCGCTTTCAAAAGGACGCATGGATGAATTAAAAGGTGTGATTGGACTATAAAAAGTGCTCCAATAAGCTCAACATGCGATTCATTCACCGGTAAAAATACTCCTTTTACCGGTATTTTACTGCGTAATCCCTTTGTTTTTCATATGATTGAGTCAAGACAAGCGAAACAAATAAACGAAAAGCGCTAAAGCGACTTTCATCTATAAAGAAGAAAAACAAAGGGGATGAAGAAATGACATTGGCAATTGAAATGAAAGATGTAATGAAAAGTTTCGACGGAAAAACGGCACTTGGAAATGTAAATATTGAGGTGAAGCAAGGAGAGATTTTTGGATTCCTTGGACCGAGTGGATCTGGTAAGACGACAACAGTAAAGATTTTAACTTCTCAATTGCTTCATAGTGTTGGAACGGTAAGAGTATTAGGGAAAGATATTACAGGCCCAAGTAGCATCGATTACAAACGAATTGGTATTTTAACAGATAACAGCGGCTTATATGAAAGACTTAGCATTTATGATAACTTACTATTATTTTGTGACTTATACGATTGTAAAAAAGAACGAATCGATGAAGTACTAGCACAAGTAAATTTATTAGATGATAAAAAAACACCAGTAAAGAAACTATCAAAGGGAATGAAGCAACGCGTCACACTAGCAAGAGCAATCCTTCATAAACCAGATATTCTCTTCTTAGACGAACCAACATCTGCACTCGATCCAGTAAACGTACAAAACATTCATAAAATCTTAAAAGACTTAAATGAAGAAGGAACGACGATTTTCTTAACGACTCACAACATGGATGAAGCAGAAACGCTTTGTAACCGCATTGCCTTCCTTTGTGGCGGAGAAATTGTAGCACTTGATACGCCAGAGAACCTACGCTTACAATACGCTAAGGATCAAATAGAGGTCGTATTAAAAGATAAACAAAAAGAAGTAGTGCAAAAAGATGAATTAGGCGCAAAACGTATTTCAGAATGGATGAAAAAGGGCGAACTGTTATCTATTCATTCATACGAACCAACGCTAGGCGATATCTTTATTGAAGTTACTGGGAGGGGATTATAATGACATTTTCAATGAAACGGTTTTCGGCTATTGTAAGAAAAGAAATAAATGATGCAGGTAAAAACTCACAAGTTATATTAATGGCGCTATTACCTATTCTACTTGCTGTATTCTATAGTAATATGGATTCTGTAAAAGAGTTCTTTGCAGGTTTTATTATTGTAATGACGATTACCATGGTGGGAAGTTATGTGCAAGCAATTATTATTGCAGAGGAGAAGGAAAAACACACGTTACGAGTATTGATGTTGTCTCCAGCAAGTCCAATAGAAGTTATTTTAGGTAAAAGTGTATTAACTGTATTTTTTGTACTAGCATCTAGTTTTATTAGTTTAGTGATTTTAGATACTTTTAAAGGAAATATTGGTATGCTAGTTATTATTATTTTAATAGGAACATTGTTATGTGTCGTTTTAGGTACTATAGTTGGCTTACTATCCCAAAATATAGCACAAACATCTATATTGGGGCTTCCGATTTTTATAATATTCATAATGGGGCCGATGCTACAAGAAATGGTTAAGAATGAATTTATTATAAAAGTAGTTAATCTTCTTCCGACAAATCATGTTATGGAGGCATTGCAAAAAGTTATAAAGGGAGAAGGGTTTATTGCGATTCAAGAACATATTTTAAACAATACAATTTGGACTATATGTCTTATCATTCTTTGTATTATTGTGTATAAAAAGAAACAATTAGACTAAAAACTGAGCTGAAACGCTCAGTTTTTTCTTTTTTCTATCATTTCCTCGGAAATTTTACAGTTCTTATACATATTTTTACAGATTTTGTCGAAAAGTAATTAGTTATGCGTTGTATAGGATACGTGAATATTGTTCAAAATGATTGCTGAGGTGATGATGGAATGCGAGGAAGAAATAATAAAAAGTCGCAAAAGGTAGTACATTTATTTCAAAAAAGATGGGTGTTTCCGGCACTATACATTGCTTGTGCAGCGGTAATCTTAATGGTTGCGCTATGGTTCCAAGGAGCTAATCCGAAGAAGACTCCAAACCACGATCAAGCAACACCGTATACACAATCGGAAGATCCAGCAGTACCAGTAACGAAATCTTCAGAAGTAGTGAAAATGCCAGCTGCCGCGAATGCGGAAGTAGTCGTACAGAAGAAATTCTATGAAGATGCAGCAACTGAGGCGGAACAAGAAAAAGCACTTGTCTTTTATAACAACACATATTCCCCAAACAAAGGAATTGACATTGCTGCGAAGAATGGAAAAGAATTCAATGTTGCTGCTGCTTTAAGTGGTACAGTAACGAAAGCTGAAAAAGATTCACTTCTTGGTTATGTTGTAACAGTTGATAGTGGAAATGGTGTAGCGGTATCTTATCAAAGCTTAGGCAGTGTGAAAGTAGAAAAAGGTGCACGAGTTGCACAAGGTGAAGTATTAGGAACATCCGGTCTAAGTGCAATGAATAAAGAGGCAGGCTCTCACGTTCACTTTGAAGTACGTAAAGACAATGTGGCTGTGAATCCTGAACGTTACTTAAATAAATCAGTAACAGAAATTAAAGCTGATGCAGGTGCTGCAAAAGCTACGAATGCTTCTGGTAAAAAAGCTGACGACAAATCTCAAAAAGAAGAGAAGTCAACGAGCACGAAACCAGAAAATAAAACAGAAGACAAGTCTCAAAAAGAAGAGAAATCAACAAGCGGTTCAACTAGTGACAAAAAAGAAGAACCGAAGAAAGAAGAAAAATCAACAAATGGTTCTACAGAATCATCTAACGATTCTTCTTCACAAGAATAAGAAAGTGAAAAAATCAGTTCTCACTAGGAGAGCTGATTTTTTTATTTCTATATAAAAATAATCAATTTCGAGAAAAAAGTTGCAAAAACAAGGAAAAATGACGAGATTCTCGAATATATATTACAAAAGGGAGGGGATACTGTGTCATTTTTATTTGTTCTGTCGACTGCTATTATTTTATTGTTTGTTTTATTCACTTTATATTATTATATTGCCGGTAAGAAAGAGGTTCCCCACCATCAGTTGTTAGAAGAAGAATTGGAACGAGAAGAATGACGCCTTTTATACAAGGTGTCATTTTTTTTGGCCATAATAGTCAGTTTTAACGTATTTCTCACAAAAAAACATAATTTTTCTTAACTTAGTCCGCAAAAATAGTGAACATGTAGCATATATCAGTAGTGCGGGCAATACAATGGTATAAACCAAAGCAAAGAGAGTGTTTGAGGTGAGAAATCGTGAATCATTTCATTATAAATCCAAGAATGTTTAACGCTTACAAACAGCACTCACACTTACTTCTTAGTCGTATGCAGCGAGGCTCATTTCACCCTTCTCACATCCAAATTAGGGAGGCGAGTGGTGTGCACGATTACATCAAAGAGAGAACTATCAAGATTGGTAAGTATATCGTGGAGACAAGAAAGACAGTGCGTGTCATTGCAAAGGAATTTGGGGTATCAAAGAGTACAGTCCATAAAGATTTAACAGAACGTCTACCAGAGATTAATCCAGAGCTCGCAAATGAAGTAAAAGAAATTCTTGATTATCATAAGTCTATTCGTCATTTAAGAGGTGGAGAAGCAACAAAGCAAAAGTATAGAAAAGAAGATGTAGAGAAGCCTGTACGTCAATAATGTTACAGTAGCAAACATTCCGTTCACATTCGGTAATATTTTTCAGAAGAATTCTTTTTGCGAATATTACGTTTCTGTTAAATTTATGATAAAATCAGAAATTAGGTGAAAAGAATTCGGGTGTAACCTGATTTTGAATATCGAGGAGGAAAAAACGGGAATGTTTGCGCGAGATATCGGAATTGACCTAGGTACGGCTAATGTATTAATTCATGTTAAAGGTAAGGGTATTGTATTAAACGAGCCATCTGTTGTGGCAATTGATCGTAATAGTGGTAAAGTATTAGCAGTCGGTGAAGAAGCGAGAAGTATGGTGGGACGTACGCCTGGTAATATTGTAGCAATTCGTCCGCTTAAAGATGGTGTAATAGCAGATTTCGAAATTACAGAAGCAATGTTAAAGTATTTCATTAACAAATTGGACGTAAAGAGCTTCTTTTCAAAACCTCGTATTTTAATTTGTTGTCCAACAAATATTACATCAGTAGAACAAAAAGCAATTCGTGAAGCTGCTGAACGTTCAGGTGGTAAAACAGTATTTTTAGAAGAAGAACCAAAAGTAGCCGCAGTTGGTGCTGGTATGGAAATCTTCCAACCAAGCGGTAACATGGTTGTTGATATTGGTGGAGGTACAACAGATATCGCTGTACTATCTATGGGTGATATTGTTACCTCTTCCTCTATCAAAATGGCTGGCGATAAGTTTGATATGGAGATCTTAAACTATATTAAACGTAAGTATAAGCTATTAATCGGAGAACGTACTTCAGAAGATATTAAAATTAAAGTTGGTACAGTATTCCCAGGTGCACGTAGCGAAGAACTTGAAATTCGTGGACGTGACATGGTAACAGGCTTACCACGTACAATTACAGTATGCTCTGAAGAAATTACAGAAGCATTAAAAGAAAATGCAGCTGTTATTGTACAAGCTGCAAAAGGTGTACTAGAGCGCACACCACCAGAATTATCTGCAGATATCATCGACCGCGGTGTTATTCTAACAGGCGGTGGAGCTTTACTACACGGTATCGACATGCTTCTAGCAGAAGAACTAAAAGTACCAGTATTAATTGCTGAAAACCCAATGCACTGCGTTGCGGTTGGTACAGGTATTATGTTAGAGAATATCGACAGATTACCAAAGCGTGCTTTGAGATAATTTGAAAGAACTAAGGCTGACGCCTTAGTTCTTTTTTTCGTTTTTATATTTTTTTATTTTGTTTTTTTGCGAAAATGGAAGGAAAATAGAGAAATATGAAGGAAACAGGTAAAATATTCATATATATGGTTAAATTTAATATTTCCTTATTTGAAAACGTTTATAATATAATGAGTCGAATACGACATTAAGGCAAATAATGTTTCAATACATATTGCCTTTCCCTAATTTGGGCATACACTCTTTTCCACCTCCGTGTCAGTTGCAAAAATGTGCAACTATTTTAATGGAATAGAGTGTGTGCATTTTTTTTAGGAAGGCGTACTAAATATAAAATGTTACTTTGTAATGACAAATAATAAACAAAATGGGATAATAGCAATATGTCCAAGTGGTAAGACCAATATTACAAAAGGGGCGATTGTTACATGCTAAATATAGAACAAATTAAAGAAATCATTCCTCACCGCTATCCATTTTTACTTGTTGATAAAATATTAGAAGTAGATGAAGGAAAAAGAGCGGTTGGGATTAAAAATGTATCCGCAAACGAAGAATTCTTTAACGGACACTTCCCTGACTATGCAGTTATGCCTGGTGTACTTATTGTAGAAGCATTAGCACAAGTCGGAGCAGTTGCAGTATTAAAGAAAGAAGAAAACCGCGGAAGACTTGCTTTCTTTGCAGGTATCGACAATTGCCGTTTCAAAAAACAAGTACGCCCAGGTGATCAGCTTCGTCTAGAAGTAGAAATGACACGCGTACGCGGCCCGATTGGAAAAGGAAAAGCGATCGCAACAGTGGATGGTGAAGTTGCATGTGAGGCAGAAATTACATTTGCGATTGGTGATAAAAAAGAATAGAAATTAAAAAAATCTCCTTGTGAAAAGACAAGGAGATTTTTTTAATTTCTGCTATATAACGATGAAACGATAATATACAAACTAATCAGAAAATAACTTGTAAATAGATGGAAATTACCATATACTTACTTTATTATTTATCTAGAAAACAGGATAAGTGATAAAGGTAATAAAGAAATAAGGGCATTGTCATATTGTTAAGGTACTTAAATAAGACAAAGTAGAATGTTATTGATTATGATGAAATGTGGGGAAATCAGCAAGAAAATTAATTAAACGTATGAAATCGAGCATAAAAGAGAGAAAAGGGAAATGTCGCATTTCACAAAAGGAGATTATGAATATGTTCGGGAGAAAGAAAAGAAAACCATTACGACAATTAATTACACATAAAGAGCCTAAATCGCGTATTACAGAACAATACCGTAACATTCGTACAAACATTGAGTTTACATCTGTAGATAATCATGTTCGTTCTATCATTGTTACTTCAGCAGATCCAGGTGATGGTAAAACAACAACAATCGCAAACTTAGCAGTTGTTTTCGGACAACAAGGAAAAAAAGTTTTATTAATTGGAGCTGACTTGCGTAAGCCGACGATACAAAACTTATTTGCCATTCATAGTTCAAATGGGTTAACGAACTTATTATCAGGACAAGCAAAACTTATGCAATGCATTCAAAAAACAGATATAGAGAACGTATACTTAATGGCAGCAGGTCCAATCCCGCCAAACCCAGCAGAACTATTAGGGAGCCGGGCAATGGATGAGGCTTTGCTAGAAGCATATAACATGTTTGATATTATATTAATCGACACACCACCTGTCCTTGCGGTTACGGATGCACAAATACTTGCAAATAAATGTGATGGAATCGTACTCGTTGTACGCAGTGAAAAGACGGAAAAAGATAAAATCGTAAAAGCGAAGCAAATATTAGATAAGGCATCAGGAAAACTACTAGGTGTTGTTTTGAACGATAAAAGAGAAGAAAAAGAGCAGTATGGTTATTACTGAAATATAAAAAAGCCAATAAGAATGAAGTGAACCCCGAAAGTTAGACAGGTCGTTTCATTAGGCAGGCTCTAGGGTATGAGCCCGGTATTGTACTGGGCTCATACCCTTTAATTTTGCCTTAATTCTTTTATGATTATAGTATTCTATATACTTTGCTAATTCTTGTTTGAAATGTGTTATACTTTCAAATTCTTTTCGATACAGAAATTCCGATTTCATGATACCGAAGAAATTTTCAATAACGGCATTGTCATAACAGTTTCCTTTGCGAGACATACTTTGAGTTATGCCACAATTCTTAAGAGAATGACGGTATTGTTTCATTTGATAGTGC
>NZ_FNUW01000032.1:0-62888 GCF_900108285.1 Bacillus sp. ok061
GTAAAAATATCCAATAAACATCATTTTAAATAAAACGATAGGATGGATTGACGGACGTCCATTGTTTTCACAGTAATAAGGGCGTAACTTCTCTTCAATAAAATCAAAACTAATTGTCGCTTCGATCGCACGAAGGAAATGATCTTGTGGAACCAACTCTTCTACAGAAACAGATACACGTTCATCACGATGATTTTTTAAAGCACCCATCATAAAAAATCTCTCCTTTACCTCTTTTTATCAGTGTTGACACATAAAAAGAGGTTCAGACACAAAAACAGGCTGTGGAGAAGACTTTCTCCACAGCCTGAAAAAGGAGTCTAGTTTTTCAACTAGACTCCTTTTTATTCTGTTCCTTTATATCCATCAACAGCTCAATAATTTTCTCATTTTGCTCTACCTGTTTCTCTGAATTTTTATAGATGAAACGAACCCATCTAAGTGCAAGAATAATAAGAAACAAAGGGAGCATTGAAATTAGAAGACCAATAATTGAAAAATTCGTATACATATACCTCACCTCGCTATACACCCTTTTCTCCATTTCTCTACTAAAACCTGCAATTTTTTACAAATAAAAAAGAACCTATCAAACGATAGATTCTTTTTTTGCAAACTGAGTAGAGCGTCCTCTCGTAATCGAGAAAATCGCGCAAAGCAGTGCTAATATAATAAAGCCACCGCCTACCCAAGCGTTATATATAACAGATGATTTTTCAATAACAACTCCGCCTACTGTTGAACCGAGTGCAATTCCTAAATGAAGCGCAGAGTTATTTAAACCTTGCTGGATACCAGCTGATTCCGATGCAATTTCAATTAAATAATTTTGCTGTGCTGGTGAAATCGCCCAGCTCAGCATACTCCAAAGTCCCATCATAATGATGAAGAGCGGGAATGAGAATGTCATTAATGGCAACATGAAGATTGCACATGCAAATACGATAATAATCGAGATAATACTTTTCTTCGATCCCCATTTGTCAGCAAGCCAGCCACCAAAGCCGCCACCAATTACTGCTGCGATTCCGAAAATGAAGTAAAACACACTAATCCAATTTGCTTCAACATGCATGACATCTTTTAAAAACGGTGTTAAATATGCATACAATGTTAAATGCCCCGTTAAAAACAAAAATGATGTTAACTGTGCACTTACAATTTTTTTATCTTTTAAAGTAGCAAGTTGTTCTTTTATTGATAATACCGATGTCGGTGGTACTTTCGTTAAGAACAATGAAATACAAGCAATTGCCATAACTGTTAATATCGAAATTAATACAAATGGCGCACGCCATCCGTATGCATTTCCGAGTACAAGACCAAGCGGTACTCCAAGTACAAGTGATCCACTAATTCCCATAAAAATGATTCCAATTGCACGCGCACGAAAATGCGGTTCTACTACACTAGAAGCAAGTGTTACCGATAGTGCAATAATTAATGAACCACTCGCCGCACAAATAACCCTTGAGAACATTAGCATTCCGTAATTCACACTAAATGCCGAAATAATATTTCCGATTAAGAAAATCGATAATGCTCCAACATACAATTTTTTTCTTTCAAACTTCCCTGTCAAAGCTAATAAAACTGGACCTGACAAAGCAAATACTACTGAAAATATTGTTATAAGCTGACCAGCTGCGCTAATAGATACTCCTAAGTCGTTGGCAACTAAGTCAAGCGTTCCTCCTATAATTAGCTCAACCGTTCCGACTACGAAAGCCGCGATAGCTAAAATATAAACACGAAAATTCAAGTCTTTCCCCACGCTTTCTATTTTGGTTACTACGACTATAGTAACCAAAATAGAAACTGGACGCAAGTACAATTTTTTTACAGTAAAAAAGGTAGGCGTATTATACGCCTACCCTTCCATCATTCTGTTTCTTTCTTCTTATTCAAGTACCAATACACCGGAAGTCCCGTAAAGACAATTCCAATTGATAAGAAACAACTTACTGGATCGTTAATAATCGCACTACCGATTACAAAGAACGAACCTAAAATCGCAACGATTGGTACGATTGGGAATAACGGTACACTATATGCACGCTCTTTATTCTTATTACGTTTCCTTAAAATGAAGACACCAATAAACGTCATTACATAGAAAATATAAATAATGAATACGGAAATCTCAGATAGCTTATTTGGATCACTAATAATCATTAAAATAATTCCTAAAATGATTTCAACAGTAATCGCATTTGCTGGTGTTTTAAATCTCGGACTTTCCTTTGCAATAAATTTAGCAAATGGAAGTTGTCCACGTTCTGCCATAGACATTGGAATACGTGGGAACGTTAAAATCTTTCCATTTAAACAACCGAAAATAGAAACGATAATACCGATACTAATAATTTTCCCACCATATTCTCCAAGTAACATACCAGCAGCTGTCGCTGTTGCATTTTCTCCAAGGTCTACAATTTTCGCTGCTGGTAATACATTTAATAACGCCAAGTTAATCAATACGTAAGCAGCTGTTACGATTAAAATCCCCACTGTCATTGCTTTCGGTAATAACTTTGTTGGATTCTTCATTTCTCCACCAATCGAAGCAAGTAAAATCCAACCGTCATAAGCAAATAACGTTGCTAAAATTGCCATACCGATACTTTGATTTTCCGATATTGGCACAACTACGTTAAAAATATCGCTATTCCCTTTCCAGAAACCTAGCACAACAATTAACACAATCGGAATCATCTTCCCAATTGTCGTGATTGTTTGAACGATACCTCCGTATTTTGTTCCCATACTATTTACAACGCCAAGGAACACAACCGTTCCAATTGCGATTGGTAAATTCCATACTTTATCTAAATAGAAAAAATTAATCATTAAAGAACTAAAGTATAAACCTAATGTTCCGATAATAGCAGGTCCATAAACAATTGTTTGCATCCAACCTGATAAATATCCCCAAAAACTTCCGTAAATCTCCTCTAAATACGTATACAACCCACCATTTTTCGGGATTTGCGCTCCAATTTCAGCTACTGTTAAACCACTTGCTAGCGTCAACAGACCACCAATTACCCAAGCAAGAATGGCCATATTAGAACTCCCCGAGTAATCTAATACGCTCCCTGGTTTCATAAACACACCAGATCCAATAATCGTTCCTACTACGATAGAAAGTGCTACCGTTAAACCAATTTTGTTCTTCTCATCATGATGCATGCTGCGTATCCTCCTTCCAATCCTAGTGTGATGCAAAAATGAAATAAAAAAACACTCCTCCCTAAAAAGGGACGAGTGTTGTATTCGTGGTTCCACCCTTGTTTCAATTCGTAAAGTAACACACTTCACCAATTTCTCAAGTCTAAATAACGGTTTTTGCCGGCAAGCAATTACTAGATGTTCGTTCACTGCTGCAGTTCAGAGGTGGTAATCTATTTTTCCGTATTAGGAAGCTCACAGCCAAAGGCTTCCCTCTCTGGGAATCGTAAAAAATTAATCGTGTCCTCATCATCACTTCTTGATGTCGAATTTTGTAGTTATTGTTCATTATATTGAATTGTTAGAAAAAATCAATATATTTTTTTATATAACATAGGAAATATTTCTCTTCTTATATTATAACAAAAGATACAAAACTTCTCTATTTCTCTAAAAATGGTACAATCCATTTAGGAGGTGTACCAATAATGATTGCTTTCTTTTGTATCATCGCTACGTTTCTTTCTGTTCTATTCGCTATCATGCATCGGCACAAGTATCCTGGTTATAGCGTTTTAGCGGTAGCTATTATACCCACTCTTTCCTTCTACGTATTGGGTAAATATCAATATACGGAAGTGTTTATCGGTTTTGCAATCTTCTACTGCGTCTTTGGATACATACTAACAATGAAAAAAATTTTATTGAATCATTAAAAGGGACCGATTTCTGCTGACAGAAATCGGTCCTCGCACGTACCTTCCGGTTGCCCACACGAAAGATACGACTTCACTCAATTATTTCTCATCTTTTTTCATAAAAAATTTGTGATGTGGAAGATTCACATTCAACGCCTCTAATTGTTTCTTTTCATTCTCTAAAATCGCTTTCGCTTTTTCTTTCGTTGCCTCATCTAATCCCGCAAAGATGTCTTCATGCTTCTCTTTCTCTGGAAGTTTTACATCTAGTTTTATTAATGCTTCTTTTGCTTGTTCATGCGTTAATTTTCCGGACTTTTCTTGTTCAAAAATTGACTTCACTTTTTCTTTCGTTGCTTCATCTAAGTCAGCAAGGATGTCTTTATGCTTACCCTTCTCTGGCATTTTCACGCCTAACTTTGTTAATTCCTCTTGTGCTTGTTCACGTGTTAATTTACCGGACTTTTCTTGCTCTAAAATCGACTTCGCTTTCTCTTTCGCCTGTTCATCTAAGTTAGCAAACATGTCTCCATGTTTACCTTTCTCCGGCATTTTCACGCCTAGCTTTGTTAATTCCTCTTTTGCTTGCTCATGCGTTAATTTTCCAGACTTCTTTTGCTCTAAAATCGACTTCGCTTTTGCTTTCGCCTGATCATCTAATCCTGCAAACATGTCTTTACGCTTCTCTTTCTCCGGAAGCTTTACACCTAGTTCCTCTAACTGTTTCTTTGTATCGTCCATAATTGTTTTTACTTTTTGTTTTGTAGCGTCATCCAAATCCTTTTTCGCCGTTTTTGTAGACTGTTCAGCTGCTGGAGTATTCGTTGCCGCGAATGCCGGAATACCGACTCCTCCAATGATTCCGAATGATAAAGCACCTGCAATCGCTAAATACCCAACTGTTTTCTTCTTCATAGGAAATTTCCTCCTTCATATTTCTAAAGCATGTACACTTTCGTATACAATGCCAATAGTAATGTTGGTTTCTTAAAATTTCCTTAACGATGCAAATAAAAAACACCGCTCGTAATGAGCGGTGTTTCTCTATGCTTTTTGTAATTGTAACTCTTCACGTTCCATTATTTTTCTTAATACAATTGTTTGTGTCATTGTAAATAAGTTACCTGTTATCCAGTACAATACAAGTCCTGATGGCGCCGCAAACCCCATAAATAGAATCATTGCCGGCATCATAATTTGCTGCATTTTTAGCATCTGTACTTGTTCTCCAGGTGTAATATTAGATTGGAAAACTTTCATCTGAATAAATGTCGTTAACGCTGCAATAATCGGTAATATATGATATGGATCTGCATGTCCTAAGTTCACCCATAAAAACGAAGATGTGCGAATCTCTTCCGTTCTACTAATCGCATAATACAAAGCAGAGAAAATCGGCATTTGTATAAAAATTGGCCAGCAACCAGCAAGTGGATTCCAACCGCCTGATTTCATTAGTTCTGACATTTCTTTTTGATACTGCTTTTGTTTTTCAAGATCTTTGCCTACATCACCGTACTTTTTCTTTAACTTCTGCAATTCAGGTTGCATTTTCTTCATTTTCGCTTGGCTGCGATATTGCGAAACAGCTAATGGAATCATTGCTGAACGAATAACGAGCGTCATAATAATGATGGCAATCCCAAAGCTAGCTCCAGGTATATGATGAGCGACAAATTGAATCATAAACGAGATTGGATATACAAAATAATGATCCCAAATCCCAGTACTATGTGCATCAATTGGGGCCGCATTACTGCAACCAGATAAAACAAAAACAAGTAATAATGATAAACTAACGAGCACAGCTCGGTATGATTTTAACATGTTCATTCCTCCAATGTTTCGTAATTATTTAGCGAAACATTGATGTATACGGACCGACCTCGTCATTCTCTTCACTTGATTCTTGTCTGCGTACAGAACGAATCATTCCATATTTATAAAAAATAGAAAATAGCGGTACATTTCCCGCACTATCTTCACATGTATCAACTAACGTAAAAGCTCTTTGTCTACCGCTTGATGCTTGTTGACGCACAAAGCGAGAAACATTAGCAAGGAAGAAAACTTCTAATAAACAAAGTGCCGTCGTTACAAACGATATATATAAAATTGCATCCTGCAATAAAAATTCCATCGCTTCACATCCTTAATAAGGTCATTTTAGCACATTAGGCAAACATTCTCTATTTCCTTTTATTTTCAAAAAAAGTATTTTGCATATTTTCTCAAGAAAACAATAATTAAGAAACGTTGTATTCGCTTTCTTTAGTATATTCACGCACATCAATGAATAGGCTTGATTTATTAGAAATTTATAAAATTTTTGCATTATAATAAAACTATTGCCAGTTTTTGAAAAAACCTTTATTCTCTTCTTGTAATCAAAAATGAATATGGAGATGAAACATACTATGGGTCAACTAGGAGACGCCGATTACGTTCCCGACACCGCCTTTTTATCCTTCCCAGCAGCTAAAACATTTCATTTAGAATTTATGATTCAGTTGGTTGTTATTTTTATAGCTTCTATTTTGTATGCAATTTCTATGAATATGTTTTTTATCCCGCATAATATGATTAGCGGTGGATTCGCTGGTGTAGGGATGATTATCGGTTATTTAATGCACTACAATATCGGTGCACTTATCTTTTTACTAAACATTCCTCTTCTTATTTTAAGTCACTTTTACTTAGGCAAGAAGACAACCTTTTTAACAGCGTACTTTGTAGCTGTGTCATCTTTAGCGATGAACATTATCCCGGTACACCAAGTTTCAGACGATATTTTACTTTCTTCTGTATTCGGTGGTGTTATCTGCGGAGCAGCTTCAGGAATTATATTCCGATTTGCTTCTTCAACAGGTGGTTTTGATGTTGTTGGATTGATTGTAGCGAAATATCGAGATGTTTCAATTGGAGCAATCATATTTGTATTCAACTTAATCTTACTTGTCGCAGCAGGTTTTATTTTCGGATGGGATATTACACTTTATACGTTAATTAGTCGATTTGTAGTCAGCAAAGTTATCGATGCTGTGCATACGAAACATATTAAATTAACGATAATGACTATTACAGAAAAAGGCGAGGAAATAAAAAGCGCACTACTACATCACGGCATACGCGGGGTGACAATGGTAGACGCTGTCGGCGGCTATACAAACCATAAGAAAAAAATGATTTACACTGTCGTGACTCGCTATGAGTTAGGCGAAATGAAACGTATTATCCGTCAAGTGGATAACAAAGCATTTATGAACATTACTGAAACAGTTGAAATTGTCGGCCGTTTCAAACGTATATAAAAAAGGTTAATACATTAAAGGGCATAACATATTAGTCATATATACTATGTTACGCCCTTTGTTATTCAACTAACGCACCCTTTAGCATAATAAAATCACGAAGTTTATTACTACAAATCGGAGGATAGCATTCCATATACAAAACTATCTGTCCATTCATTTTCATTCCAAAAATCTTGTATGAAATGGGCTTCCTTTCTCATGCCTATTCGTTCACACAATTTTTTTGAAGCTGTATTACGTGCATCAAGATTAGCTTGTATACGATGTACATTACATTCATTAAATAATTTAAATACCAAACTACTTACTGCTTCTGTTGCCAAACCTCTTCCAGCTACTTCATTTGAAAAACTATAACCAATCTCAACAGTGTCCTTCATATTTGTGTACCATACGGATAAATCACCAACTACTTTAGTCTTGTATATAACTGCCAAACTTAATATTGATTCTTCAGTAAGTACATTGTTTGCTAGCTTCTTATTAAATCTTTTCTGCCTGTCTTCATGAGTCCACTTATTA
The DNA here is from genome assembly GCF_900108285.1 of Bacillus sp. ok061. Lineage (NCBI taxonomy): Bacteria > Bacillati > Bacillota > Bacilli > Caryophanales > Bacillaceae > Bacillus > Bacillus sp. ok061. The sequence continues at coordinate 7,706 of NZ_FNUW01000032.1, forward strand.
TGTAATAGGAACTTACATGTATCATCATTATTATAAATAGCAAATACATCCTGTAAATCAGTACTCTTAAAAGGTCTAATTATTAATCTTTCTGTTGTGATCTCCAAGTTAGCTCCCCTCCCTTACATTCATGCTACAAAACATTTTTTATTATATTTAAGCCTCCTTCTTAGATCTCACCTTGATTACATATTTCATCATAATAAATTAAAATCCTTCTTCCACTAAACTGCATTGTTAATAGTATTTCCTTGCGCTTTTTATTTTTTACACTTATTACAAAATCAGATAATTCTATTATTATGTCCCTAAATGTGTTATAATGAAATCAGACTCACAAAAAAAGAGTATATAGACTTGGAAGTTTCTCTTATTTTACAAGCAAAAAGAAACGAGCAGTCGGGTATATTTCAGACACCATACACGTAACGGTTTAAACAACCGATCATCTTAGTTACTCTTCAATGATCTTTTTATAAAAAGATACGTACAATTAAAACTCACTTCAATATACTATACCTACCTTTTTGACTTCCAAATCATCTTATTACATAGGGAGATGAAAATATGAATCAATATATACGATATACAATAGCTGTCCTGTTTGCTATTATCGGCGGTACGATTTGTTTCTGGACAAACACACAGCTTGGAGAGAATATCATTTTTAATGGAATCGAAACACTTGTAAGCGCTTCAATTTTAGGCGGATACATTTACTTCCTCTTCAATCCAGAAGAAAATGCTCAGAAAACAATGTTATTAACAATGATTGGAATCGTTGGTGGATGTATTTCCTACTCAATGACAAACTATACATTACCACTTCAATTAAGCTCAGCTTTCTTCCACGGTCTATGGACTTGGTTCATTGCATTCTGCTTAGCAGACGTATTCAACCTATTACAAGACAATGAAGAAGATAGCGGTCGCCAAATTGAAAGTAACTCTTAAGCTGGAAGGAATTCTTCCAGCTTTTTTATGTTGGTTTGCATACACCGGCACTACAATAAAAAGAAGCTACCCAACGGCAACTTCTTTTCCACATACCCCACTTCGTATTCACTAAAATATATCAACGATTTTTCAAATATATCGATCGTTTCTCCACTTATATCAACGATTTTTTCATTATATCGACGATTCGGCACAAGATATCGATTTAACGACAACCTTAGACATCCAAAATGCACAACATACCCTATCCCCCAAGCAACTTACTGCCGAACTCTACGATTAAAAAGATAATTAATAGGATCGCGAGTATCTTTAATGCTACATATGCCACTTTAAAAACAACATAAATGAGCAAGACTATCAAAATAATTGATAAAATTTCCATATTTACTTCCTCCAAGCTGTGCTCTTCTTATCTTATTTTACTCGCCCTAGGCTGTTTATGGAACGGCATAAGATGACATATAAAAAAGAGGATACCTCACCCATCGTAAGATACCCTCTCTTTCAGCTGCTCCAACCATTCTCTTTCTAATTGTAAATATCCCATCTCACTCTTCTCGGCACTCTTTAATTCTTTATCAGCTTTCTTCATATAAATACGGGACGCTTCCATATTGCCCTCTAAATATTTAATAATTCCTTGTGTACGGTAATATCCGTTTAGGTCCATTTTTGTAATGGCCTTTGCATGTTCCTTTGCTTCTTGCAAAGAAAGACTGTCCATCTGATAAAGGGCTTTATATAAAAGGTACCAACTATGAAAACTACTAACGAAAAACTTATTTTCTTTCGTTACAGGTAGTTGAACAATTTGTTTTATATACGGTATCGCTCTTTCCATTCCCTCTTGATCCGCACGAGCAAAAAAGACGAGCATAAGTCTACTCATTATCTCTCTTATGCCTTTATTCTCTTTTATTTTTTCCTCACTAAGTTCTACTAATCTTTCATCCCAATCTTTCGGTCTTTTATAACTAAATAACTCACTCGATATTTGAATCTCATATAAATGATTTCTAGCTCTTTCATCATCTTTAATTAAAATAAGAAATTGCATCCCATCACTCATAAGTGTTCCTTTTATCGGCACAATTGTAACTGCAAAGATTGCAAAATGGAAAAAGGAAAAATATAAAAGATATTGATAATAACTTACCATGTATATGTAACCGGAAGTAATACCAAATAGTAAACTCGTAATGGGTCCACCTAAAGTGAGCCAAGCCCATTTTTTCGAAAGGTTAGGTGTCTCTATAGAAGGTGGTACTAGTGTTGCAACGCCTCCAAAGTACGCCAATAATTTATTTTCTCGAATGCGTAATTTTCCTTTTTCTTTTTGAATAGTAATGGGTCCTACTGTCATAAATTTAAATGTCAAACCAACTATTACACCAAATACTACATGTCCTAACTCATGAATGGCTAACACTAACAATGCAATTCCAACTATTGCCCATAGGTTCAAAATTACTTCTAATTTCCCAGTTCGGATTACTCCGTATAAAATGGACAGAATTAGCGCCACTGTCATTGAGCCAGCTGGCCTTCTTAAAATATCCACCTTTTTCTCCCCTTAATAAATCATTTTTCTCTGCATTTCGTACATGAACTTCCCGAGATGCAATATCCAAATAAATGAGATTAAACCAATTAACACAAAATCGATATCACTAGCAGCTGTATATATAACGGCAGCCCACCATACATATGCCAATATTGTATTCGTAAATTCATACGCTTTATATCCAGCCTCATGCACAATGTGCTTTAATCCTTCATCTGCGTTTTTCGTCCACATTTTCATAGATTCCATATACGTTACACCTTGTTCAGGATATAGCTTATTATAACGATTTTTTGTTATGAGCCCGATAATCACTACAGTAGTTAAACAAACAATAGAAGCTACTAAATTCCACACCGCAAATGAAACATTAGTATCCTGCAACAGTGCACGTCTACATGTAATAACTGCATATACAAACCATGCCTGCGTCACTATATCACCTACACGTAAATATATACTTATAATGCCTAATTTTCTGCCTTGTACGCTCTCTTCTTCATCGCGTGCCTCCGCTAACATACGCGTATTCTTCCAAGTGTAGTACATCATTAAGATTCCAAAAATAGTACATATACCTATAAATGTATTGGATGATAATTTTCTCGGTTCATCCGAGAGTAAATTTAAAGCTATATAAGACGTTAAAAAGCCACCCATCATACTTAATGCTATTTTCCCCACAGAATCAAATTGTTTTTTTCGTTTACTCTTCATCATCCTCTTCCCCCTCCACTAACGTGAATATTTCCTCCACCGATACATTGAAAATTTGTGCGATTTTTAACGACAATACAATAGATGGTGCATAATCCCCACGCTCAATTAAACTAATCGTTTGCCGTGATGATCCAATCGCTTTCCCTAAATCCCCTTGTGATAAACGATGCTTTGCTCGCAATTCCCTCACTCGATTTTGAAGCTTCATGTCTTCCCTCTTTTTCATTTATTTAATTAAAATTGTAAATAATATCCTTATTTTTGTCAATTATAATTGTCATTTTGACGTTAATAATTGACAAAAATAAAGATGTATTATGATGGAAATAACCTATATAATGAATGTGAAATATTAAACAAAGGAAGTGACATATGAATAAAATATCTACTTTTTCCTATATTCTTACTAAGCTTACAGCGACTTTCTTGTTATTATCACTTATTAGCACGCTTCTCTTAACAACTAGTCAACAAACATTATATAGTTTCTTAGCTGGATTACGAGAACTACTATTTGTTCCCTTCGTTCCTATTCTTGCTGCATATGCAATTGTTTGTTCTATTTGTATCGATAAATTGAAATTAAAAACACATACAAGACTGAAGACAATATTACTTTATATTTTTTGCGGCTATTTATTTTTTCTTCCCTTCCTAATGTTTAAAGAAGCTAGTCTAATACAGTTCTTGTTACTCGGATCAATTGGAGCAGTATGTTCTCTTTCTTTCTTTTTATGTACAGTCATAGCAACAAAATTTAAGTGGGTACAATATTTCGTACCAAGCATTATGTTTATTATATTTATCACAATCAACTTAATAGATTTAGAAAGGTTTGGAACATCAAAAGAACAATGGGTCGAAACAAAAACAGATAACTCTTTCGAAGCATCTTTTCAACATTTTAGTGGTGAACATAAAGTCCCAATTGAACTAAAACGAGGTGACATATTAGAATTTACCATTGAATCACGAGCTGAAAATTCGAATGGCTACATGGGAGACGTAAAAATGGCTAGTGAATTTCAAGAGGAAGAAAATTACTTAGCTCCAGCTGGCCCTAATACATATCATTTCGCGGCAATTAAGACAGGAACTTATTACATTATAGTTAGCGGAAATCAGCTAAAAGGAAAGTTAAAAATAGATTGGAATATAAAGTAAAACTTTAATCAGCCCTCACCAATCGGGCTTTTACGGGCAGCAGGGCCCCCACCTAACTTCTTTGCCTCCGCTGAATTTTGAGGCGGGGGTCTTACTGCCCGGCAAATAGCGGGATAAAATAAAAAAGGCAGTGCTTTTGCACTGCCTTCCTAAATTCTGACATAGAATGGATTTCATATTAGCTTGCGTTTTGTAGTAATACTCGTTTTAACTGCTTACGGAAACGAATACTTAACGTAACCGCTACAATCACAATCACTCCAAAAATGATTTTACCGATATGACCTTCTAACACTCCAAAGATATCATGTAAGTTTCCACCTAACCAGTAACCACCGATTAAGAAGAATGATACCCAAAATAGAGCGCCTGAATAAATTGTAATGGCAAAACGACGGAATGGTAAATTAATAATTCCTGCAAAGTATCCTGTGAAATGACGTACACCAGGAATAAAGAAACCAATAAAAATCAGGAAGTACCCATACTTATCAAACCACATTCTCGTTAAATCAATTTTTCTTTGTGTTAAAAATACGTATTTTCCATACTTTTGAATGAAAGGCATACCTAATTTATTTCCTAAAAAGTATTGAATCGTCATTCCTACACTTGTCCCAATAAAGGATAGAATGATTAAAATCGGTAAACTTAAATCACCCTTCTGCGCTAAAAATCCCGCATATGCTAATGTCGGCTCTCCCGGAAACGGAAGTGCAATATATTCTAACAGCAAGCCAACAAGTACAACATAGTACCCGTATTGCTGAAATAATTCATGAATCCATTCCATGTCATCTCTCCTTTCAATCACGTACAACTTCTTACTATTATTGTATAAAAAAATTGTCGAAATAACTATCACAATAGCTTACATTTTTATTACATTTTTGTAAGGGTCACACTAATGATTTCCGTTCTTTATTAATTAGTAAAAATCATTTTTCAAGTCGAAATAGCGAAAAGGCGCATTAATAACATGCAGATTTTATCCATTTTTTAGCACTAAAAAACCTCTCTTATTTTGTTCTCAATAAAAAACCATCACAAACTCATGCTAACTTCATATTAGCTTCATATACGTATTGTAAGATTATATCGGAATTTGTTGAAAAATTTAACCAATATATGACTAAGCATTAATTTGAATAAATATAAGTCGTTTTTCGAAATTGAAAAAAGGGTGAATACGAAATGGAAGCATATAAAATGCACGATTTTATTAATACAAATGTTGAATCTCATCAAAATGAAACCGTTTTTAATTTACAAATCTGTGAAACAAGTGAATTTGACGTAAGTTTAACAAAATCTACAACACTATCTTTTATCGTTTCAAAAAAGAATATTAAAATTGTCACGAAAAAATGGATTAATTCAAATCAAGAAAGCATGATTGGCAAAAGCTACATCATTCCAACAAAAGCTTTTCATTATTTCTTACCAATCATCTCTGAAAATGAAGATGAGCTAAATATTCAAGTTCAAAGTTTTGGACTACGTGGTGAGCTTTTATTAAATGAAAGATTACTTATTGATAACAACAAACACAACAGCAAAATCACTACATTCTTTGAAACATTAGATGAAAATGTAAATAAAGCATTACGAGGATTACAACTTCATTGTATGTAAGACTCTTACGATAGTAAAAGGAGAATAACAATGAAAAAATTATTATTAAGCGCACTTTTATCATTAGGATTTTTAACTCTTCCATTCGCTAGTGCAGAGGCAGCTACAACGAAAGATCAATTAATCGTAGACACTCAGTTAAATAAAATGGATTATTATCAGGATGGAAAATTTATAAAAAGTTTTACTGTCGCTACTGGAAAAGCTGCAACACCTACACCTAAAGGCACTTTTCAAATCGTAAATAAAATTAAAAACCGTCCTTATTATACAGGCAAAATTAAAGGCGGCGATCCACGTAATCCACTTGGTGACCGTTGGCTCGGATTAAATATGGCAGGAACTTACGGAACAACTTATGCGATTCACGGAACTAACAATAATCAAGCAATCGGCAAAGCAACAACACTTGGTTGTATTCGTATGTATAACAATGATATACACTGGTTATTTGAGCGCGTTCAGCAGCAAGCTACTGTCACTGTAAAATAGCCCAAAAACAAGATTTATGTGTAGCCAAGAATTTTATGTCTTGGCTTATTTTATTTATTCATTTACAGTAGCAAAACAACTGTATTTACATATATAATAGGAATAGATTTGATTAGCTGATATCTAAACATTGATAAACGTAGATATTAAAATTATACAGTTATAATGTTTTATAAATTTTATAATACATACTATAATAGAACTACTGTAATTCTGAACTATTCAGTAACACTAAACTATTCCCCTTGCTACCTTCATGATTATTTTATAGCGGGGGCTTATTATATGTATAAACAATCTGAGTCACTCGAAAAATGATGAATTCGAATATTGCAGTAAAAAGCGTTATTTAGGAGGTGTTACTATGACGCATATACTGGTGATTGAAGACAACCCAGATATACAAGAACTAATTCGTGAATTTCTAATGGCACAAAACTTTACTGTTGATGTAGTTGGTGCTGGAACAGAAGGTATTCTTCTTTTCCAAAAAAATTCATACGATCTTGTCCTCCTCGATGTAATGTTACCAGATATAGATGGCTATAGTATTTGTAAAATTATGCGAGGACAATCTGATGTACCAATCATTATGTTAACAGGCTTACATAATGAAGAAAGTGAAATTAAAGGATTTGAGTTAGGTATTGATGACTATATTACGAAACCGTTCCATTACACTGTATTTATTAAGCGTGTAGAGGCTGTATTAAGAAGGGCAGCAACGAAGGAAGCAGAAGCTGCAACTATACTACAATTCCATGAATTGATGTTAAACTCTACAGCATATGCAGCTTATGTTCATGGTAATCAAATTGAATTGACAACAAAAGAATTTGAAATTATTTATACTTTACTGCAAAATCGAGGAAAAGTATTATCAAGAAGTGATTTGTTGAATAAGGTATGGGGCTATGAACATTATGGTGATGTAAGAGTTATAGATACACATATTAAAAACTTAAGAAAAAAATTAGGAATTACTTATATTAAAACGGTGAAAGGCATTGGCTACAAAATCGAATCGTAGCAAAGACAACATCACCAAAAATATTTTCATCAAAACCTTATTATTTTGTATTCTTTTATCACTTTGTCTTTATCAAATTATTTACTTTCTAGCTTCAAACTACGATAAAGAACGTTTTGCGAAAGAAAATGGAACGCCGACTACAGAACAGGCGGATTTAGATAAGCAAAACAATCAAAGTAAAACGAATCAAAATAAAGCTGTGTCAGAGGGAAGCATTTCCAATTTCCAATCTTCTATTATAGATTATAAATCTCTTTCTACAGCTATCAATCACCTTTTGCAGCCTAGCCAAACTGCAAAAGCAAAAGAACATACACAAAACCTTTCGGGGAAAAATAGCACTTCTAATCCGCTTACAGAAGCAGAAAAGAAAGCCGCTAATAATGATGCCTTACATACACAAAATGCAGCAAGTAAAACAAATGATACAAATGATAATCCAAAGTTAGCAGATGCGTTGCAGCAATTAGCTCCACATATTGGCGCGACAATGCTTGCATTATCACTACTCGGATCTTTAATTTATACAAAACTAATTGCCAAACCTTTTCAATATATGAGCGATGCTTTAAAAGATATTATGAATCTTGATTTCTCAGATAAAAAGCTACTTAACAAAAATACAGATCAAACAGATTTTAATTTGCAAGTAGCCGCTTCACAAGTACCAAATATTGTGAAGAATTTACATGCAAGCAATCAAGATTTAAGAAATGAGCTCAAAAAGGAACAACAATTAGAGCAATCTCGTAAAGAATTTATGTCTATGGTATCCCATGAATTAAAAACACCAATCGCAGCGGTTATGGGACAACTAGATGGCATGATTCACGGAATTGGAGCTTATAAAGATAGAGATAAATATTTAAAACGTTCCTATGAAATGATGCAAGACATTAACATATTAACGGAAAAAATGTCGGAATTATCCAAAATACAAAACCCTCAATTTAAACCGAATTTAGAAGTCATTTCTTTATCTAATATTATTGAGGATGTTATGAAGAAAGTAGATTACTTTGTATCTGTAAAACAATTAAATGTACAATCTAATATTAAACACGACGTACAAATTTTAGCTGATCCTAAATTTATTCAAACTGCTATTTTTAACATTATTTCAAATGCAATTCATTATACAATTGACCATCAGCACGTATATATAAAGCTTTATGAAAAACCAAACGGTTACGCATTAGAAGTATTAAATACAGGTTCACAAATTGATGAAGATAAACTTGCTCATTTATTTGAGCCTTTCTATCGTGCAAACCCTGATAAACACGGTTTAGTACAAGGTAGTGGTCTTGGATTATATATCGTGAAACAAATATTAGATAAACATCAGTTTCCTTACGGGATACAAAACACAGCTCAAGGTGTAAAATGCTCTATTGTATTCCCAAAAGCAATGTAACATTCGCTATAATTACATACCCCAAACTCATACTTCATGTGTGAGTGGCGGAATTTTGTAGAGTGTCTTACTCTGTTTCGTTCGCCCGTTATCCTTATTTGGATAGCGGGCGTTTTTTATTACTTAAAAGGAGGATTTTTCATGGATAAGTTTAAATATTCATTGCTCGTTTTATTCGGTGCTTGCAGCTACGGCATACTCTCAACTATTTTCAAACTCGGATTCCTAAGTGGATTTTCAGCACATCAACTATTAGGAGGACAATATGTCTTCGGATGGATTGGACTATTTCTACTCGTTCTTTTCTTTTCACGTCATAAAGTAACAAAAAAACAATTCTTTTCATTACTAACCGTCGGAACAACAATGAGTATGACTGGAATTTTCTACGCTATTTCTGTAGAAGAGCTACCCGCATCTATCGCTGTCGTCCTACTCTTTCAGTTCACTTGGATTGGTGTCATTATCGAAGCAATTGCAAATCGAACATTTCCAAGCCGCGATAAGATCATATCTATCCTTATTTTATTTGCTGGTACATTGTTTGCAGGTGGTATATTTGAAGGCCTCGGACAAAGTTTTTCTACGAAAGGGATTATCTTTGGACTATTAGCTGCTGTCTCTTTTTCATTCTATGTTTTTGCAAGCGGACGCGTTGCTACAGATGTTCCCCCTTATACGAAAAGCTTTCTTATGACAACAAGTGCGACTCTTATCGTATGCCTATTCTTCCCGCCGACCTTTTTAACAGATGGTGCCCTGCAAGCTGGTCTATGGAAATATGCTTTCTTCCTCGGATTATTCGGCGTTGTTGTACCTGTCATTTGTTTTTCAATAGGTGTACCAAAAGTTGGAACAGGACTTAGCACGATATTAGGTGCAGCTGAATTACCAACTGCTATTATCGCTTCTATTACACTTGTACATGAAGTCGTAACCTTCATGCAGTGGATTGGAATTATTTTTATATTGCTTGGAATTTTCACTCCCCAGCTGCTTACGGCTAGGAAAGAAAGGAAACATAATCGCGTGCATAGCGCTTGAAAAAAAATACAGAATTTATATAAAGTGAAACTTTAATCAGTGGGGGTTTTGTTCATCCCCCACTGATTATCAGCCCTCACCAATCGGGCTTTTACGGGCAGTTGATCCCACCTAACTTCTTCGCTTTCGCTGAATTTTGAGGTGGAGTCTTACTGCCCGTTAATGCGGGATAAAAATATAACTGCAATTAAAATAAGTAAATTTATCGGGAGGTATAAATGACTATTTTAAGCATCGTATTTTTTGCTATTATGTGTATCTTCTTCCTAATAAGATATATGAAAGAAAAGAAATTTTACGATTTACTTCTCATTCCCGTTTGTATATATGCAGGAGCAGTGAAAACTCCTTTCGTAGAGTACTTAAACTTTAATACTACATTTAAAATAACGTATGATATTGCAGCTATTATTCTTGTAATCCTTGCTGTACTTTTCTTTTTGAAAGATAAGAAAGAGAATCATACTACATAACAAAAGACCTTTCATTTACTTGAAAGGTCTTTTTCTCTATCTCATTTTACCGCTCCATACAGCTTCTCTATCTCATGCTCAATTTGTTTTACATCGATTCGCTCAAATAATGGCTGTACGCTATCAATTCTATTCGGCAACGTATTTTGCGGTTCCCAATTTCGTTTAACAATCGACAATGTGTTTCGAACTCTTTCACTTGAAAATGGTAAAAATGGTTCAAGGAGATTTACAAAATTAGCAATAAGATAAATACAATTATAAATCGTTTCTTCACATGAAACTGAATCATCTTCTCTTTCTTTCCAAGGCTGCCTCTCATCAAAATATTTATTTGCAAAACGTACTGCATCAAATATTGTCTCTAACGCCACTTTAAATTTAGTTTGCTCAATCGCCTCTCCTACATTTTTATATAGTCCTTCTACTTTATCTTTCAGCTCTACATTGATAGTTCCCTTCGGTACAATGCCATCATAATACTTTTCAATAAACTTTAATGTCCGGTTCACGAAGTTTCCATATGCCCCTAACAATTCACTATTATGACTGTAAATGAATTCACGCCACGAAAAATCAGTATCACGATTTTCTGGTGCATTTATCGTTAAAAAATAACGAATAGAATCTGGATCATAGCGTTCCAATATGTCTGGTACCCATACTGCCCAGTTTTTACTTGTCGATAACTTTCTTTTCTCTACTGTTAAATACTCATTCGAAACGATATGACGCGGGATTGCTTCCTCCCCTATTCCAAGTAATACCGCTGGCCAAATGATGGAGTGAAATGGAATATTATCCTTGCCGTGTACATAATATGTTTGCGCATCGCTATTCCAAAACTCATGATCATCTTTTCCTGTTTCTTCAGCCCAATGTTTACTCGCTGAATAATATCCTGTCACTGCTTCAATCCATACGTAAATTTTCTTATCTTCATACCCTTCTACTGGAATTGGTACCCCAATTGGTAAATCACGTGATACGGCCCTATCTAGTAATCCTTCCTTTACATATCTCTCTGTTAGTTGAATCGCATTGTCGCGCCATGTCCCTGTTTGTTTGGCAATTTCTACATCCCTTTTAATTTGCTCCTGAAATGTATGCAATGCGAAATAGAAATGCTCTGTTTCCTGTACGGATGGTGTACTACCACATAACTTACATTTCTTTTCTAACAAATCGAGTGGATCTAAAATAGCTGAACACGCATCGCATTGATCGCCTCTTGCTGCTTCATGGCAATGTGGACATATTCCTTCTACATAACGATCCGGTAAAAACTGCGTACACGTTTTACAGTACGCTTGTTCCACTGTTTTTTTATAAATATGTCCTTCTTCTAATAAACGTAAAAAAACATTTTGAACCGTTTCATGATGATGTTCGCTATCTGTACGTGTATAGCAATCATACGTAAAACCGAGATCACGAAAACATCGCTGGAATTCTTCATGGTACTTATTAGCAATTTCTTTTGCTGTCACACCTTCTTGTTTTGCTCTAATTGTAATCGGTGTTCCATTACAATCACTCCCTGAAACATACAGCACATCCTCACCTTTTGCCCGGTAATAACGTGCTAAAATATCTCCTGGTAATAAACTTGCAATATGTCCAAGGTGTAACGAACCATTTGCATACGGCCAAGCGCCTCCAATAAAAATACTCATCTTACATTCCTCCTTTTAAATATAAAAAAGCCCCGCCCTTATCTAAAAAAGATAAGGGCGGGGCTGTATAAACAGTCGCGGTACCACCTTATTTCGCTAATTACTCACATAATTAGCCTTAACAAGTACGGAGCTATATGCTCTTATACTGTGGTTTTGATAACGAGTACCAACTCTCGTCGCCGCCTACTATTATCATTTGATAAGTTCAGGACGAAGCTCAAAGGCCATTGTTCAAATGAATATTCTTGCTTCTTCTCAGCTACCGAAGCTCTCTGGAAAGAATGTGTTCATCCTACTTTTCCTTTTCAACGCTTTTACGTATAACAAGTATTGTACGACTTAATCACAGAAAAATCAAACTTTTATCCAGAAAGAAAAGGAAATCCCATCCCCCTGCCGAATAACTATACGTTCACAAAAGGAGTGATATGATTGAATCAAAAACAATTAAGCACACGTAATGAAAAAAGCTGGAATGCAGCTGCTTATGAAGCTTGGACGAATCGCCATGGAGCGCCAGCTGATTATGCAAAAAAGCTCATGAAAGACCCCGCGCGCGAAGTAGATCACTATTTACCTTACATACAATCTCCGAAAGGAAAACGTATTATTAATTTACTCGGGTCAAAAGGGAATAAGGCTGTCGCACTCGCCCTTTTAGGCTCTAACGTAACAGTTGTTGATATTTCAGCAAGTAATGCAAAATATGCAAATGAACTTGCGGACGCAGCAGGTGTCTCTATCCAGTATGTCGTCTCTGATGTATTAAATGTGCAGCTCTCCGAATCATTTGATATCGTATTGCTGGAACTTGGTGTACTCCATTACTTTCTAGATTTAAAACCGCTCTTTCAAAAAATTGCTACCATGCTTAAAGGAGATGGAATGCTTATCCTTCGTGACTATCATCCTGTTTACACGAAATTATTAGGAGTCGACCACCCATCATTTCAGGCCAATGGAAATTATTTTGATGAAGAATTAATTGAAGATGATGTTGCTTATAGCATCCTTCTTACAGAAGCACAGAAAGAATCGCTACCTAAAACAACCATCCGTCGCTGGACGTTAGGAGAAATTATTACAACGCTCGCGGAAGAACATTTTAAAATTGAAAAACTAGTTGAAGAACATGGATCTCATCAAAGATGGGTCTTTCCTTCTACTGCACCAGAAGGAATCGAAGGACGTATCCCTGGTCTATATACAATAATTGCGCGAGCATGCAAAAAAGGATCCCTTCACGGATAGGATCCTTTTTGCATGCTCGCGCATATAAGTTGAGGTTGGAGATTACCATAATTCTGTAGAATAGGACACAAGATATTTCAACATTTCGTCTCTGACTTACGTCGTCAAAAAGGGGTATGACCAACATAACGAAGAGTAATGTTTTAGTTGATACTGATAATCGTTATCAACTAATTAGAAGTATACATGATGTTATTTCAAATTTCAATAGCATTTCTAATATTTATTTATGGATTTTATGATATGCAAATGTATACATTTTAAGAACTTTTTCTAATACCAATCTGACTCCTTCCATTATCTGCTATAATTTTCATTGAACAGATTAATAACTTCATAATAATGTTTTTATTAATTTCGCTCCAAATATCTATAAATCATAATAAACAGTTTAAATGAGGGTAGGGGTAACGATGAAATATGTTAGTATTCGAAAAAAACTACTGTTCACACTCTTAAGCATTTCTTCTTTATTTAGCATTGCTCTTATTGTTATTCTTTCATTCGCCATGAATCAAGCAAGTGAAATCGAAACGTTAAAAAATGATGTATCGAAAAGAGCGACGATTTTAAAAGAACGTGGCGATTGGTTCCAGGCACAAGTTGCTGGTTTACAAGAATATTTGCTATCACATGATCAAAAAGGATTAGATAAGTTCAACCGAGAAGGGAAAAAATTAGCTGATACTAGAGAGAAAGTAACAAGTGACAAAAAGCTCCCAGAAGGAATGAAAGAAGCCATTTTAATGGGGGGAAAATGGCGTAGCGTCATAGATAATGAGGTACTACCTCTTGCGCATGAAGGAAAATGGGACGAAGCATCTAAAATTGCTTTAGCACAAACAGATTATGTAAATGATCTTTTAGGTCGTTTTAATAAATATACAAATGAAGAGAATGAGAAACGTGACGCATTAATTGCTGACGTTGAGTCTTCTTCATCACTTATTCAATATATTATTTTCTTCTCACTCATTACATGTACATTAACGTCTATTTTATTAGCATGGTGGTTCTCTGGTAAACTCGTTAAGCCAATTCGACAAATTGATGAGAAGTTGAAAGAATTAGCTTCTCAAGATGGAGATTTAACGGCTAGATTACACGTAACGAGTAAAGATGAAATTGGTGACATTGCAAATTCCTTTAATCAAATGCTCACTAACTTACAGCATATAATAAAACAAGTTCAACAAACATCAACAAGTGTAAAAGAAGCTTCCGAAAATGTATTTATCGAAACAACCGCTTCTATGGAAAATACCGCAAGGACACAAGAAACTATGAATGCTCTTGAACACAATATTCGTTCACAAGTTTCTAGCATTGAAGAAAGTTCAACCTCAATGGATGACATGGCAACGAGTGTTCAGCGTATCGCTGAGGCCGCCTCTTCTGTTACTAGTTTAGCTGTCACAACCTCAGAAAAAGCAGATGATGGGAATAAAGTCATTGAGAAATCTATTACACAAATGCATACAATTAACGAAGCTGTTAACGCTACATCACAAGTAGTTGAGCGACTCATTACACATACAAATCATATCGATACTGCACTTCAATCTATTTCGAATATCGCCGAGCAAACAAATTTACTCGCTTTAAATGCTTCTATTGAAGCAGCGCGTGCTGGTGAACATGGCAAAGGATTCGCTGTTGTTGCCGATGAAGTTCGAAAACTTGCTGAACAATCTCAACTAGCCGCAACTGACATTAATCATTTACTGCATCAAATTCAAGCCGATACAAAAATAGCAAATGACATGATGACACAAGGTCAAGCAGAAGCTTCTGAAGGAATTACGGTTATTCGTACCGCCGGATCTTCATTCTCAGAAATTGTTAACCACATTAACAAAGTCTCTACTCAAATGCAAGAAATGTCTGCAACTGCTGAAGAGATGGCTGCAAGCTCTGAAGAAATGAACGCAGCTTTAAATAATATCGCTTCTATTTCAAACGAAGTTGCTGCAGAAACATCACAAACAGCACATTCAGCTGGTGATCAAGTAAACAAAATGAGTATCGTGGCTAACAAATCATCTGAAATGAAAACAATCGTACAAGAACTTGAAATTCTCGTTTCTCATTTCAAAACAAACGCTTAAAGTGAAAATGACACAAGCTCAAAGGTATAGGAAAGAAAGTTTTACAGTCTCTCTTTTTTCACTTTAAAATATATCTTTCTATCTCTCATTCCGTCTGCTATAATTCCTAAAGGAAATAAGAAAGCTTTATTCCAACTGGAGTAAAGCTTTCTTTCATTTTTTTAAATTAATTAATTCTAATACTAAGATTTCACAAAGGAGGCTTTTTATCATATGAATTTTGTAAGTATCAGAAAAAAACTTATGTTCATGATGGGAACGATTTGCGCTTTATTTGGTATCGCCTTAGCATTTATTTTATTTTTTGCTATTGACCAATCTCGTAAAGCTGAAACATTACAAAAAGAAATTTCTCCACTGGCAACAGAATTGAAAGAACGTGGAGATGCTTATCAAGTACAACTCTCTGCTTTAAGAGGTTATTTACTACAACACGATCAAGTCGAATTAGACAAGTTTAATGAGATGAGTAAACGTCTGGAGGATTCAAAAGATAAACTTCTTTCTAATCCAAATGTTTCTTCGTCCGTGAAAAGCACAATGGAATTGGGGTCCACTTGGAGAAAGTTCGTTGAAGGAAAAGTATTCACTCTTGCAAAAGAACAAAAATGGGAAGAAGCTTTACAAGTAGCTTCTACAGAAAATGGCACTGTCTATAAAGTAATTGGTGATTTCACAAATTACAGTAATGAGCAAGCTAAATTACGTGAACAATCTATTGAAAAAATTGATCAATCTTCAGTAGGAATTGAATATGCAGTCTTTCTATCACTTGTTATTTGTATTGTCGTTGCAATTATTCTTGCATGGTGGTTCTCTGGTAAACTTGTGAAACCAATTCAACAAATCGATACAAAACTAAAAGAGTTAGCTTCTCAAGAAGGTGACTTAACGGCACGTCTACAAGTAAATAGCAACGATGAAATTGGTGCTATCGCAGCATCATTTAATAAAATGTTAGAAAACCTACAACATATCATTAATCGTGTTCAAAAAACATCAGTGGAAGTACAAACCGCTTCTGAAAACATGCTAGAAAAAACGAATACATCACGTGAGGCGACAATAAGAGTCCAAAGCTCAATGTCTAACTTAAACGCAAGTATTCAATCACAAACTTCTAGTATGGAAGAAAGTTCAACTGCAATGGACGATATGGCAGTAAGTGTTCAACGTATTGCTGAATCTGCTTCATCTGTAGCGGAACTTGCTGTTGCCACATCTGAACATGCTAGCGATGGAAGTACCGTTATCCAAAAATCCGTTTCACAAATGACAACGATACACGAAGCTGTAAATGCTACGTCAGAAGTGGTTGAACGTCTAATCACTCATACGAAATATATCGATACCGCTGTACAATCTATTTCTAATATCGCTGAGCAAACAAACTTACTTGCTTTAAATGCTTCTATTGAGGCTGCTCGTGCTGGCGAGCAAGGAAAAGGATTTGCTGTCGTAGCTGACGAAGTTCGAAAACTTGCTGAACAATCTAAAACAGCTGCAACAGACATTAATCAATTACTACATCAAATTCAAAATGATACAGAAACTGCTAGCTCTATGATGTCTCAAGGCCGTTCTGAAGCATTTGAAGGCATTAATGTTATTCGTGAAGCTGGTACTTCTTTCACAACAATTGTAGAACAAGTAAATAAAGTATCTACTCAAATGCAAGACATATCAGCAACCGCTGAAGAGATGGCTGCAAGTGCTGAAGAAATGAACGCTTCACTTAATAACATCGCTTCTATCTCGACTGAAGTATCCAGCGAAACCGCCGCAACGGCACAATCTGCTGAACAGAAAGTTATCGTTATGAATGAAATGACAGTAACTGCTGGAAAAATGAAACAAACAGTTGAAGAGTTAGATCAACTCGTATCTCATTTTAAAACAGAATAGATTTTCAAAAAATATCCCTGTTTGAAAGAGGGATATTTTTTTTGAGCTCATTTCCTGCACATTATGCTCATTTCCGTTATAATGAGAATCGATATCATTAAAATGTAGGAGGGGCTGCTTATGTCACAAGAAGCATTTGAAAATAAATTATTGGCTAATTTAGAAGCTGTTATTGACCCTGAACTAGGTGTTGATATCGTTAATCTTGGATTAGTGTATGATGTTACAGCAGATGAAAATAATAATGCTGTCATTACGATGACTATGACTTCTATCGGTTGTCCAATGGCTGGGCAAATCGTATCAGACGTTAAAAAAGTATTATCAACAAACGTACCTGAAGTTAATGAAATAGAAGTAAATGTCGTTTGGAATCCACCGTGGTCGAAAGAACGTATGTCACGTATGGCGAAAATCGCATTAGGTATTCGCGACTAGCGGAATAAAGTGAAACTTTAATCATTGGGGGTCTTGTTCATTCCCCACTGATTATCAGCCCTCACCAATCAGGCTTTTACGGGCAGCAGGCCCCCACCTAACTTCTTTGCTTCCGGTTCTTACCGCCCGGTAAATAGCGGGATAAAGAAAAAAACCTGACATTCTAGTCAGGTTTTTTTCACCTATTATTTTACGCCTACTGCATCATAAGCTTTCGTTACAGCTTGTACAGCTTTAGAGTTTTGACCATATAAGTCCTCAGCTGACTGAAGAGCAGCTTGACGCATCATTTTAAAGTCAGAATTTGCAGTTAAATATTTCGTAAGAGCGCGGTAGTAAATTTTTTCTGTCGCTTCACGGCCCACTCCAGTTACTTTCACGCCGTAATGATCTCCGCCTTCAGATACTAAATAAGCAGCTTTATTATTAATACTACTGTTAATATGAACACCGCCATTATCAGCTGTTCCAGTATAACGTTTACTATAATGATCTGGGTAACCTTCACCTGGTTTTAATGGGTTTGGAATAGACGCTGGATCTTTTAGTGAACGAAGTGCATCGCCTGGTTTACCAGGTGTATAAATGTCAGCACCTAAATCCCAACTCTTCTTCTCAACCATAACACCCATAATATCAGATAACGATTCATTTAACGCCCCTGACTCATTTTTATAAACAAGGTTTGCTGTATGTTCAGTTACAGCATGCGTTAATTCGTGACCGATAACATCAAGTCCAGCAGATAATGGAATGAATGTTTTTCCATCGCCATCACCATACATCATTTGCACACCGTTCCAAGCTGCGTTATTCCAGCTCTCCCCTACGTGAACAGTTGAAATAAGCTTCGCACCTTTATCATCGAAAGAGTTACGATTAAATGTTTTTTTGTAGTAATCATATACTTTTCCTGCATTTACATGCGCATCAACTGCAGCTTTATCTTCGAAGAACTTAGATTTACTTTCAACTTCTTCGCCTGTATATCCAAGCCATTGTGAGAATAAATTAAACAAGTTTTCATCCATATTTTCTGCATCAAATGTGTGAATACCTTGTCCTCGTTTACCGTCAAATAAGTTGAATACTCCCGTTTTTTCATCTTGGGCAATTTCAAATGATTGTCTAGCACCTAATACTCCGTAGCCAAACCCTGTAACGTGATCTACAGCATTATATTTCTCAATAACATTTCCATTTGTTGCATCAACAAAATAATGCCAATACCCTGGAGCTGGTTTTGAAATCGATGCCTTAACTAAATATGCAAGGTAGTAATTACCGTCCTTTTCATATACAAATAAATCTTTTTTAACACCGTCATAATTCTTTACTTTACCAATTTCTTTCTCAATATCTGCCTTTGCAATTGTTTCTGCTTGTTCCGCACTAATGCTTGCAGATGCAGGGATATTTTTATCATCTAAATTCGGAATAACTTGTCCGAAGAATGCTTTTACATTATTCTCTTTATCAAGTGTAACAGTTTGATCAGAACCGTACACAGGAATGTTATTATGTTTCTCAACTAGCTTCACATGTGTCGTGTCAGATTCAGCGTCTTTTTCTTCTCCAACGATATTAAAATGCTTTTCAATATTTCCTGCTAATTTAAACATATCTTTCTTACTCTCTAAGTATTGAAAGACCGTCTCTTTTTTATTTAGTCCTTCCGGTGCTTTCCATTCTTCACCTATGTATGCAGGTGTTTTAAATTCTTGATGATATTGGATTTTTTGTTCTTCCGCTTTCGTTGTCGTTGCCCCAAACGCTCCAAATCCCCCGGCGATAACAGTTAACGCTAATGCTGATGAAATGACTTGCTTTTTCACTATAACATTCCCCATTCCCATAAAGATTTTTGACACTTTTATAAAATTCTGATTTTTGTAGCCGATACCTCTACCGAAAATTTGAGAAACATTTTTCAGATAATTCCAATCAAAAAAGAGGACATCCTATCAGATGTCCTCTTTTCTATAAACCTTTTATTGTTTTTTCAATTCAATTGCTAAATAGTGTGATTGCCCTTTCGCTTGAATGTGAATATCTTCTTCTACAGATTCTGCTGCATCACGCATAACAAACGTTTCACCATTTATTACACTGCTTCCTTCAATTTGAACAAGATACAATTGACGGCCTTCTCGCACAGGAAAATGAATTTCTTTTCCGGCATCTAACGATAAAGAATATAAATTTGCATCTTGGTGAATTTGAATTGGTGCCTCCCCTTCTACTGGAGATACCATATGGAACCATTCGTTTTCACGCTCGCTCCAATCAAATTTAAACTCACCATAGTTTGGTTTATGATCCGCACGATCTGGTAAAATCCAAATTTGTAATAAACGTAGTGTTTCATTTCCTAAATTATGCTCGCTATGAAATACACCTGTGCCAGCACTCATATATTGAACATGTCCTCGCTCAATTGTTCCGCGGTTCCCCATGCTATCTTCATGTGTTAAAGCACCATCTACAACGTACGAAATGATTTCCATATCGCGATGCGGATGCATATTAAAACCAGTTTGTGCCGCTACTAGATCATCATTAATAACACGTAACGCTCCGAAGTTCATGTTATTTGGATTATAGTAATTGGCAAAAGAAAAATGAAAATGTGTATTTAACCAACCATGATTTGCTCTGCCCATATTTTTATGATCAACTTTTCTAAACATATCCTTCACCTCATACTATCTCGAATTCGAGATTTATTTTAAAATTTTTTCTTACTGTAACTTTTTTAGTAGTGTTAATAATTGCTTTTGTTCCTCTATATTTAAATTATGAAACTTCTCCGCTTGGAACGTTTCTTGAGGTGGGACGATTTCCTCATATAAAGCTCTTCCCTTTTCTGTTAAAGAAATATATTTCGTAGTACCCTCTTGTTCACGCGAAATCCACTCAAGCTGCTCCATTTTATTTAAAAGCTGCGTTACATTTCCTTTCGTAACAAATAGCTTATTTCCAAGTTCTTGCTGCGTTAAACGATCATGTCCTCCAACTTGAGCTAACACATCAAACTGGGCGGCAGATACATTCCAGTTTTTCAAATGCTGATTCGTCTCACGAATACTCTTATTATAAAAACGTGATAAACGAAACCATAATAGTAGCCCTAGTCTATCTTCTGTTTTCATTTCATCACCTCGCTCGTTTTATACCATTAGTTTAGAACTAAACTTTATAAAAGTCAAATACTTATTTTTAATAAGCACAAAGAAAGCACAGCGCTATTTCTCCACTATGCTTTACATTAACTTTCTACTCTTATATTCATCCAATTTCCTCTCCGCGAACTTCCTCGCATCTTTTTCAATCCACCGCTCTTCGTACCGTTCACTTCCCACATACAATATGTCTCTCTTATGCTGCATCGCATGGCGAAATTCATGCAGTAGCGTTTTGAGAACTTGCTCATACTCTTCCCACATACAAACGAAGATTAATTGTTTTTCTTTATGATAAAAACCACCTACTGGGAATAGAAATTCTTCTTCCTCTTCCCCTAATGATAGAAGCACATCGTTTGCATCACACGTATCACAAAAAATAACGGGTGTTTTACATGCTTCAATAAGAGAAAACAAATCCTCTCTCAGCTTTTTGACATCCCAATGAAGCTCCGAATCCAACACATACCAATTCTCTACCTGTTGATATACATTTTGAAACTGGAGTTCCATTTCTCTTTATTCCCCTTTCCAAGCAACCTTTTTCTATATGTATGCCACAATATGGTAAATATTAAACGTATTCTTTCATCCTTGAAAAAATGCCAATAAAGTGAAACTTTAATCAGTGGGAATTTTGTTCATCCCCACTGATTATCAGCCCTCACCAATCGGGCTTTTACGGGCAGCCCGCCCCCCACCTAACTTCTGAATTTTGAGGTGGGGGATCTTACTGCCCGGCAAATAGCGTGATAAAAAAGGAATCTATGTCGACATAGATTCCTTTTCCCTAATCATTTTTTTCTCATCATTTTTTTTAATACAAAGTAACCAATTGCACAAACAATAGCAGCAAGTGCAAAGTATTTCACATATGGCCCAGCTACTTTATTAATACTTTCCCACTCTGTGCCTAATTTAAAACCTAAATATACAAACACAATTGACCACGGAATAACAGCTAATGTAGTTAGCGTAATAAACTTAGCATGTGACATTTTCGCAATACCCGCTGGTATCGAAATAGCATGACGCACAACCGGAATAAAACGTGCGGTAAAGATAACGCCAGTTCCGTAACGATTAAACCAATCTTCAGCATAATCAATATGTTTCTTCTGAATTAAAATATATTTTCCATATCGCTCAAGAACAGGTCTTCCTCCGTATCGACCGATCCAATAAATGAATAGTTGTGCAATTACACCACCAATTGTACCAAACGCGACAGCGCCCCAAAATGTAATGCTTCCTGTTGATACTAAATAACCTGCATAAGACAATACGATTTCACTTGGAATAACCTCTAGCATTAATCCAAGCATAATTCCCCAATAACCAAGTCCTTCTAAAAAAACTAAAACCGAATGAATCAACTCTCCTAACATCATTTACCTCTCTTTACTGTTTTCATTGCAAAAATAAAAGTACAAGCAGGAAATATCTTGTACTTTATTTTTTTAAATTTAGTTAGTCTTCGTATCCCACTTAAAGATTTTATTTAAGAATTTATATACATTCTTCGACTCTTTTGTCAAAAGTGGGCCTAAAATGGATAGTATAAGCACGTATAGTGCTGAGAAGGGTTTCAGTACTGACATTAAACCACCGGCGATACCGATATTAGCCATAATGATGGAGAACTCTCCTCGTGAAACGATTGTTAATCCGATATTTGTTGATGCTTTATGAGATAACCCTGCTTGTCTTCCTGCAATCATTCCTGCTACAAAGTTGCCGATTATTGTAAGAAGGACAGCACCTAACGTTAACCATATCGCTCCGCCTAATGAGAACGGATCAATACTTAACCCGAAGCTGAAGAAGAAAATAGCTCCGAAAAAATCTCTGAATGGAACAACAAGATGTTCAATTCGATCACTATGCTCTGTCTCAGAGAAAACTAATCCTAGAAGAAGTGCCCCAATCGCTTCTGCAACGTGAATTGTTTCTGAAAAACCAGCAATGAAGAATAACGAAGCAAATACTACAATAATAAAGATTTCATCTGAGCTAATATTGAGCAATTTATTTAATAACGGCGTAGCCTTTCTAGCTACTATAAAGAATAGAAGCATATATCCTAAAGCAATTCCAATTGAAGTAAGGGCGCCTAAGAAGGAAGCGTGATCCCCTAGTACTAAACCAGAAACAACTGATAAATATACAGCAAGGAATATATCTTCAAACATAATAATTCCTAAAATTAATTCGGTTTCATTATTACCAGTTCTTCTTAAGTCCACTAACACTTTAGCAACGATAGCGCTAGAAGAAATCGTAATAATACCCGCAATAATTAAGATTTCTAGTAATGGGAATCCCATTATAAATCCGTATAACAAACCAAGTGAAAAGTTAATTAAAATATAAATCGTTCCGCCAATCGCAATAGAGCGTCCAGATTTAATTAGTTTTTTCATTGAAAATTCTAATCCTAGATAGAATAGAAGGAATAGAACCCCAATCCGTCCAAGGAAGGAAATTACACTTGCACTTTCAATAAATTTGAGATCGATAACACCTATTGTCGGTGCATGCGGTCCTACTAACATTCCAAGAACAATTAGAAAAGGAATTACTGAGAATTTAAATTTTCCAGCAATTACCGCTGCAATTGCCACTAAAACTAAAGCTGTACCAACTTCAAAAATTAACGTATCCATCTAGTCAGTCCCCCCTATTTGAAAGTAATTCATTAATGATTTTTTTAATTTCTTCTCTCTCACCTGAAACTACAAGCATATCTCCTTCTTCAATTACTGTTTCTGGTCCTGGATTAAATAGCTTCTTCATGTTCTTCTTCATAACCGCGATTATCGTTACGCTATATGTTTTTCTTATTTCAAGATCGCCAATTGTTTTTCCGATTGCTGGAGCTGTATTCTCCACTTTGAACCACTCAATCGCTAAACCTTCAAAAACCATCTCAACATTTTCTAACGCCCTAGGCTTATATACCATTCCACCTAATATTGCTGCGATTTGCCTTGCCTCTGAGTCACGTAGTGAAATACTTGAGATGCTTTCTTCATGGTCTGAATCAAAATGATACATTTCTCTACGCCCATCATCATGAATGACAATTACCATCTTTTCGTTACCTTTCGTAACGATTTGAAACTTATAACCAATACCCGGAAGTTCACTTTCTCTAATATTCATTTTTAGCTCCTCCATAACTTATTTATTTTAATTTTCTGTTTTTCTGTCTTTTATTCATCCAATCAACTTTAGAAATTCTAACCACTCAGGATATTTGTGATTTGGAAATCTTTTATTGTAATAATAAGTTGCCCCTAAAAAGATACTTAAAGATGTAATGATAAAAAACATATTACTTCTCATTTTCAAACTCTCAAGGCTTACTTTCAATAAAGAATCTTCTTTCAAATTATCCCCACTTTCTCGCTTTAAATTTAGTTTTTTAAAATGTAAATAATTCTAAAAATATTACGATGTAACATAATCATAACACAAAAATGATTTAAGTAACATAATTTTTTAGAAAAATTGATTCTCGTATATTTTTTGCATATAATTTTCTTATTACGAAAAAAAGGAAGTGTATTATATGGTTGATATCTTTAGCAGATTCCTTGAGGTAACGAATAATATTTTATGGTCATATATTCTTATTGCAATGCTAATCGGCTTCGGTCTTTACTTCTCTTTTAAATTAAAATTTGTCCAAATTACTCATTTCAGTGAGATGGTCAGCTTAATTAGTAAAGGGTTTAATCGAAAAGAAAAAAAGAAAGATAGCATCTCCCCATTCCAAGCATTTTGCTTAAGTGCAGCAGCACGTATCGGTATCGGGAACTTAGCCGGTGTAGCACTAGCAATTTCAATGGGTGGACCTGGCGCAATATTTTGGATGTGGTTTATCGCAATTATCGGAGCAGCTACTAGTTTCGTAGAATGTACGCTCGCTCAAATTTATAAAGTAAAAGATGGTAGCAGGTTCCGTGGTGGGCCGGCATATTACATGGAAAAAGGATTAAACAAACGCTGGATGGGTGTTTGGTTCTCACTTCTTATTACAGTTGCGTACGGATTAATTTTCAATTCAGTACAAGCGAATACAGTAACAATAGCGTTTGAAAATGCTTTTGGACTAGAGCGAACAATCGTAGGAGCTCTATTAGCCTTATTAGTTGCAGTCATTATTTTTGGTGGTATTAAGAGCATTTCACGTATTACAGAAATGATTGTTCCGCCAATGGCAATCGTTTATATCGGCGTGGCTATTTTTGTCGTTATTAACAACTTCAATATGTTACCAAGCATTTTCATGGAAATCTTTAACGGTGCATTCGGTTTAGACCAAGCCATCGCTGGTGGTATTGGAGCAGCAATCAAGTTCGGAATTCAGCGCGGTTTATTCGCGACAGAAGCAGGTATGGGTAGCTCTCCTAACGCAGCAGCAACATCAGATGTATCTCACCCTGTAAAACAAGGACTTGTTCAAGCATTAGGTGTTTTCGTAGATACATTCTTAGTATGTACATCAACAGCATTTATCGTATTATGTTCTGGACTTTACAAAGGATCAAATTTAGAAGGT
The DNA here is from genome assembly GCF_900108285.1 of Bacillus sp. ok061. Taxonomy (NCBI): domain Bacteria; kingdom Bacillati; phylum Bacillota; class Bacilli; order Caryophanales; family Bacillaceae; genus Bacillus; species Bacillus sp. ok061. The sequence goes on from NZ_FNUW01000032.1 coordinate 33,341, forward strand.
ATCGAATTAACGCAAAACGCTTTAAGTTCACAAATCGGACCGTGGGCAAGCACTTTCTTAGCGATTATTATTTTCCTATTCGCTTTCAGTTCTCTACTAGGAAACTACTATTATGGTGAAACAAATATTGCATTCATTAAAGAAAGCAAAACATGGTTAATGATTTATCGTGTTGCAGTTGTCGGAATGGTATTCTTCGGATCAATCGCTGCTCTTAAAACAGTTTGGAGTTTAGCTGATTTATTCATGGGACTAATGGTATTCACAAACTTAATTGCCATCTCATTCCTTAGCAAATTTGCTTACGCTGCATTAGTAGACTATTTGAAGCAAAAGAAACAAGGAAAAGATCCTGTTTTCGTTGCAAGCTCTATCCCTGGTTTACAGAATACAGAGTGCTGGGATGGACAGGATGTAGAAGAAAAACAGAAGGCTGTTTAACAAACAAAGGCCCTATTACTTCACCGTAATAGGGCCTTTTATTTACAACAGTTCATAATTTGTTCAAATTAATTCCAGCAAAAGGGTTGATTTATAGAAATTACTAGATTATAATGATTATAAATTAGTAATTGATATAACATAACAACTCAAAAGGAGATTGATCATAATGAACAAACAAGTAATCGAAGTATTAAACAAACAAGTAGCAGACTGGAGCGTTTTATTCACAAAACTACACAACTTCCATTGGTACGTAAAAGGACCTCAATTCTTCACATTACATGAGAAATTCGAAGAACTTTACACAGAATCAGCTACTCACATCGACGAAATTGCAGAACGTATTTTAGCAATTGGAGGCAAACCAGTAGCAACAATGAAAGAATACTTAGAACTATCTTCTATTCAAGAAGCAGCATACGGAGAAACTGCAGAAGGGATGGTCGAAGCAATCATGAAAGACTACGAAATGATGCTAGTCGAACTGAAAAAAGGCATGGAAATTGCTCAAAACTCTGACGACGAAATGACATCTGACCTACTACTAGGCATCTACACAGAACTAGAAAAACACGCTTGGATGCTACGTGCGTTCTTGAATCAATAATAGATTTAAAAGCGGAAGCGGCTCGTTTAGAACAGGAGGGTGTTGGAACTCCTGATTACGAGGCGCTTTTTGCCTCGAATGAAGGAGTGAAACAACCGACTGTTCTAGCCGCTGGAGCTGGATATCACCTAAAAGCGGAGGTAGCTTGCTCAGAATGTGAGGGGGATGGAGCTTTTGACGTAGAGGCGCTCTTTGCCTCGCAGGAAAAAGCGAAGCCACCGAACATTCTAGCTACCGGAGCTAGATAATAAAATTAAAGCGGAAGCGGCTCGCTCAGAGTCGCTTTTTTCTGTAATGGTTGCACTTAACGGTACACGAAATTATATCAACGATTTTTCAAATATATCGATCATTACTCGAAATATATCAACGCTTTTTTCATTATATCAATCATTACCCGCAATATATCAACGATTCGACAAAGGATATCAATTTGCCGACAAATCAAGACAATATCAGCGCCCCTCTCCTCCACTTTCATCACTATATTACAATCTCATCTATGTTAAAATATAGGAAACACCCTTTAGTAAAATAGATCCAAAAGGCTTTTCCAAATTCATCATTTACTACTTAAATGACGGGAGCGGTTCAGTTGAAAGACTACTTAATTAGAGCATTTTTTGCGTTGATAACAGTTGGGATTCTCTTACTTATAGCTAATATTTTTAATATACGTGTCGAGGTGAAAGACTATGCTTTCCTCGTTGTCGTAGCAATTGGTGGCGGCTGGGGTGGCTGGTACCTATATAAAAAACAAAGCAATCAAAATGATAAAGGCATTCCAAAGTAATATGGAATGCCTCTTTTATTGCCTTCTGTAATAAATAATGAAATTCAGACCACTAATACAATCAATCGTAATAAACATACAAAACGATTGTGGATCTCCACCTAGATCATACTCATCAACGATAAAGCCGGACATAAACAACGTTATCGCAGTAACACCGATACATAATACCGAGATAAACCAAAGTGAAAATTCATTAATCAGCTCTTTCTTCTGCCTTAAAACAATTAGCATAACAAGTATAGATGCCGCTAATATACATTTGAAAACCGGCCTTAAATACACAAACTCCTCCATCTATTTCTCCTTTCCCAAAAACATTACATCTAAACATTAACATATTTAACCAAATTAAAAACACATGCCATCTTAAATTAAAACGACATGTGTTTCCGTATTTGCTATGATAGTTGCTTCCACTTCGTCCCCAAAACAGGACGCTCATAATTTTGGATTGCATGAATTAGTTTATCTGCCTTCTCAGCTGAAACGATCAATTCTTTATTTGATGGATTCATAAATCCTTCTTCTGCTGCACGTTCAACCATTTGCAGAATTGGTCCGTAAAAACCTTTTATGTTTAATAAACCAACCGGCTTATTGTGTATACCAATTTGTGACCAACATACAACTTCAAATAGTTCTTCAAACGTTCCGTATCCGCCTGGAAGCGCAATAAAAGCATCTGCAAGCTCTGCCATTTTCGCTTTACGTTCATGCATCGTCTCTACTTCAATTAATTCTGTTAATCCTGTATGCACAATTTCTCCTCGGAATAGACCGCGTGGCATAACACCTGTTACACGTCCACCTAAACGAAGAACTTCGTTTGCTACTTCTCCCATTAATCCAACGCATGAACCACCGTATACGAGCTCATACTCGTTCTCAACAAACATTTTACCTAACTGAATTGCCTGCTCTTTGAATTCTGGTCTCTCCCCTAAATTAGAACCTGCAAACACACAAATCTTTCTCATTCCTACACCCCGAAACTATATATTGTTATGATACAATGAACATTGTACAACATATTGAGGAGATGAGGAAGAAATGGATATCGTTGCATTTCAAAGATGGGTTGAGGAATTTTACGAAAAACGAAGCTGGTCACAGTATAATGCCTTTATTCGCTTAAATTTCTTAAACGAGGAAGTTGGGGAAGTTTCACGAGTCGTTCGTGCTATTGAAATCGGCCGCGATCGCCCTGATGAAGATGCGAAAACAGAAGAAGAGCTAAAACAAGAACTAAAAGAAGAACTTGGCGATGTACTATCTAACCTTATTATTCTTTCGCAAAAATATGATTTAGACTTACAAGACATTATGGACGCACACGTCACAAAGCTTTCGAAAAGGTTCGAAGTATCTAAATGAGAATATTATCAATTATGGTATAATATTCTTGTCACAATACTAAGGGGGATTTTATGTTATCAAAAAAATTGCACGACGCATTAAATGAACAAATGAACTTTGAATTTTACTCTGCCCATGCTTATATGGCAATGGCTGCTTACTGTACAGCTGAGAGCTATGATGGATTCGCTAACTTTTTCCTTGTACAAGCTGAAGAAGAACGTTTCCACGCAATGAAGCTTTACAACTATATTAATGACCGCGGAGAGCGCGCTATTATTACTGGATTTGATAATCCGAATAACGAATACGAATCTGTATTAAACGCTTTTGAAGTCGCACTTGAGCACGAGCGTGAAGTAACGAAACGTATTTACAACTTATCTGATATCGCTTGGGATGAGCGTGAACATGCAACAATTACATTCTTAAAATGGTTCGTTGACGAACAAGTTGAAGAAGAAGCTTCATTCGATAGCATCATCCAAAAACTAAAACGTATTACAAGCGATTCAAACGCACTGTTTATGCTAGATGCTGAATTAGAGAAACGTACATTTACGCCTCCAGCTGAGTAATATTTCAATCACCTTAATACATGTATTAAGGTGATTTTTTTGTTTGCTCTCTATCTTAAAATCACCTTAAATTTCCTCATATTTGACATAGTGCCAGATATAAAATGGTATTATTTTCAATATAAAAACGAATATACGAGGAGAGGAAAAATGAATCAACGTGTAGAAGCTGTTGATGCAATTCGTGGTTTCGCTTTGTTTGGCATTTTACTAGTCAATATGACATTAATTCAATTTGGGTTCTTCACCAGTGAAAAACCAACTTATCTATTTGGCGATCTTGATAAAGGTGCTAATTGGTTTATTCAATTTTTCGGCACACATAACTTTATATCCCTATTTTCTTTTCTATTTGGGCTTAGCATTATTTTGTTACAAAAAAGTATTATCGTAAAAGGAAAAAAATTCTTCCCCACATACATAAGACGTATTATCATTCTTTTACTACTCGGCTACATTCATGGCACTTTTGTTTGGGAGGGAGATATTTTATTTGCATACGGAATAATCGGGATTTTTTTAATGATATTCATCAATCGAAAACCGAAAACTTTGCTTATTTGGGCGATTATTCTACTCGCACTTACTACACTTATGTCTTATCAAACTGATCCATCTACAAATATAAATGATTTCGCACCTTATACTGAAAAAGAACATAAAGTCCATCAAACTGGAAGCTATATGGATCACGTCAACTTTAGATTGACTGAAAATCCTTTTGATTACATGGGAATTGACGGTGCATTCGGATTATTTTTCATATCAGTTTTCGCAATAATTTTTATGTCTCCACTGTTCCTACTCGGAATGTATGTAGGGAAAAAAGGCTGGCTATTTGAGGTCAGTAAACATATACCTGCTGTCAAAAAAATCTGGTTTGTCACTGGTCTCTTCTCTTTTACAATTAAAATCTTAGCTATGTTCGTAAAGCATCCGATTTTAATTATGTTACAAGATGGCCTTACACCAGTAACTATGACCTTCTTTTACGGAAGTACGATTATTTTATTATTCCATTACAAAAAAGCATCTCGTCTACTAACCTACATGGCGAACATGGGAAAAATGTCCGTTAGTAATTACTTAGCACAATCTATTATCGCAACAACTATTTTTTACGCATATGGATTTGGCTTATACGGTAAAATCGGTTATTTCTTCGGTATTCTTTTAACCATTGGAATTTATACGATTCAATTATTCGTTAGCACCTATTGGCTCCAGAAATACCGGATGGGTCCAGTGGAATATGTGTGGAGACTGGGAACTTATTTAGAGAAACCACGTTTTAAAAGAGATTTGGATAAAGCAAGTTAAACAAAAAAGCAATGAGCCTACGCTCATTGCTTTTCTTAATTTATTAAAGCATAACACCAACGATAATCGCTGATAATATACTTACTAACGTTGCACCGTATACAAGTTTTAAACCGAATGATGATACAACGTTTGCTTGTTTGCCATCGATACTCTTCGTCGCACCTGCGATAATTCCGATAGATGAGAAATTCGCAAATGATACAAGGAAGATAGATAAAATACCTACTGTACGAGCTGATAAATCGCCAGCCACTTTTCCAAGGTCAAGCATTGCAACGAATTCGTTCGTTACTAATTTTGTTGCCATAATTTGTCCTGCTTGTAACATCTCTGATGTTGGAATACCCATTACGAATGCTAATGGTGAGAAGATGTATCCTAAAATGCTTTGGAATGTGATTCCGAAAATTGAATCGAATACACCATTAATTGCTGTAATTAATGCTACGAAACCAATTAACATCGCCGCTACTGTTACAGCGATAGAGAAACCAAGCATAATATATTCGCCTAACATTTCAAAGAATGTTTGTTTCTTGTCTTCTTGTAATTCTAAAATATCGTCTTCTTCTTTTACTTCATATGGATTAATGATATGAACGATAATGAATCCACTGAATAAGTTTAATACAAGTGCTGTTACTACATATTTTGGATCAATCATTTTCATATAAGAGCCGACGATTGACATCGATACTGTAGACATCGAAGATGCACAAAGTGTGTATAAACGATTTTTCGGTAATTTGCTTAGTTGATCTTTTACTGTAATGAACACTTCCCCTTGACCAACGATTGCAGCTGCTACCGCATTATATGATTCTAGTTTTCCTAAACCGTTAACTTTACTTAATAGGAAACCGACTGCACGAATGATAATCGGTAAAACTTTAATATGTTGCAGGATCCCGATTAATACTGCTAAGAAAATAATCGGTAATAATACTGTTAAGAAGAATGGTGCTTGTCCATCGTTTGCTAGACCACCAAATACGAAGTTAACCCCAGCTTCCGCAAATTTTAAAATAGAACCAAATCCATCTGCGATCCCTTTTACTAATACAAATCCGACCTTTGTATTTAGTAAGAAATACGCAAGTACCAATTGAATGACAAGCATAAGTGCAATTGGTTTATATTTAATTTTCTTACGATCTGAACTGATAAGGAAACCTAGTACAAACACTACAAGTAAACCGACTAGAAACATTACTATTTTCATATGTGAATCCCCCACTTCTCCCACGAGTTATTGGTCGTATAACGTATAACGAATGACGTCTGACCATTGTTGTTAAAAAAATTTAAAACCCCTAAAAACTATTCAACTGCCATCTAAAATCAGTAAGCGTTTACATAAATTGCAATTTATAAAAGGTAGCTTCTTCTCTCCTACCATACTTGAAAGTCTGAAATTGATACCACCTACAAATCAAATTGTAAGCGTTATCTAGTCGAAATGCAATATAAATTTTAAAAGATTTTTATATGTTAATATATTCCTAATTAATTGGTTTTTTCATGTAAATTTACCATAAAAAAATAGCCCTAGCTATGAGCTAGAGCCATCCTTTTTTTACCCCGCTTTAACGGGCAGTAAGACCCCCATCTCAACATTCAGCGAAAACAAAGAAGTTAGATGGGTGATTAACTGCCCATAAAAGCCCGATTGGTTCAACTAATAATCAGCGGGGGATAAAGCTCCCCCCACTAATTAAAGTTTCACTTTATAACATAACACCAACGATAATCGCTGATAAAATACTTACTAATGTCGCACCGTACACAAGGCGTAGACCGAATGATGATACAACATTTGATTGATTTTCATCGATACCTTTCGTTGCACCTGCGATAATTCCGATAGATGAGAAGTTCGCAAATGATACAAGGAATACAGAAAGAATACCAACTGTACGAGCCGATAAATCACCAGCTACTTTTCCAAGATCAAGCATCGCAACAAACTCGTTTGATACTAGTTTTGTTGCCATAATTTGTCCCGCTGTTACCATTTCTGCCTGCGGGATGCCCATTACGAATGCTAATGGTGAGAAAATATATCCTAAAATAGCTTGGAATGTAATACCGAACATTGAATCAAACAAGCTATTAATTGCTGTAATTAATGCTACGAAACCAAGTAACATTGCCGCTACTGTGATCGCGATTGTGAAACCAAGCATAATATATTCGCTTAGCATTTCAAAGAATGATTGTTTCTTCTTATTTTCTAATTTCAGTGTATCTTCTTCTTCTGTAATATCGTACGGGTTAATAATATGAATAATAATGAAACCACTAAATAAATTTAATACAAGTGCTGTTACTACATATTTTGGCTCAATCATTTTCATATAAGAACCCACAATTGACATCGATACTGTCGACATAGAAGATGCACATAATGTATATAAACGATGTTTTGGGATTTTACTTAATTGATCTTTTACTGTAATAAATACTTCTGCTTGTCCAACAATGGCAGCTGCTACTGCGTTATATGATTCTAGTTTTCCTAGACCATTTACTTTACTTAACAACGTACCAATAGCACGAATAAATATCGGTAAAATTTTAAAGTGTTGCAGAATTCCGATTAAAACCGCAAAGAATACGATTGGTAATAGCGCTGTTAAGAAGAATGAAACCTCTCCTTTATTAACAAGACCACCAAATACGAAAACGATTCCAGCTTCCGCATATCCAAGAAGTGCGCCAAATCCATCTGAAATTCCTTTTACTAAAATATAACCAACTTGCGTATTTAATAAGAAATAAGATAATACTAGCTGAATAATAAGCATAATTGCGATTGGTTTATACTTAATCTTCTTTCGATCGGCACTTATAAGAAAACCGAGTACAAATACAACGAGTAATCCTACAAGGAACATAACAAACTTCATTAATAAAATCCTCCATTTAACTCTTCATTAACGTTGAACGTCTGACCATTCGAAACAAGAAATAATCCGAACTTTCCATTTCTCCTCCAAAACCTTCAATCGGATAGGAAAGATCATAAAACCTCTTATTTCAAAGGCATTTTCCATTCTAACATAAATCACAATTCATATCCGCACTTTTCTTAAAAAAATACATTTTATTATGAAACATTCATGAACGTTCGTCTTTTTCATTATAAAGCGAAACTTTAATGAACGGGAGTTTCACTTCACACAAATAGCCGAACCAACAAAAAATGAGCATCAAGTTTCACTTGATGCTCACCTCATTATACTGCTTTTTCTTTATCAGCTACCGCTGGCTTATCCCAACACTCTGTATTGTTCAAACCTGGAATAGACTCCGCATAAAAGACTGGATCTTTCCCTTGTTTCTTTTGCTTAATATAATCTGATAACGCTGCGAAAGCGTACTTAGAAAGGAATACAATTGCTACTAAGTTAATAACAGCCATAATTCCCATAAATAAATCTGCTAAATCCCAAACGATTTGAATTGTCGCTACAGATCCTAGCATAACCATACCAAGTACAGCAATGCGGTATGCATTTAATAGCACTTTACTTCCATTTAAGAATTCAATATTTGTTTCACCATAGTAGTAGTTACCTACTAATGAACTAAATGCAAACAAGAAGATTGCAACTGCTACAAATATAGAAGCCCATGGACCGATATGTTGACTTAACGCCTGCTGCGTTAATTGAATTCCATTTAAATCAGCTGCATTATGAACATCTGATAAAAGAATAATAAATGCTGTACAACTACAAATTAATAATGTATCTGTAAATACCCCTAAAGTTTGAATGAACCCTTGTTTAACTGGGTGCGTTACGTTTGCAGTCGCTGCTGCGTTCGGCGCACTACCCATACCTGCTTCATTTGAGAATAATCCACGTTTTACTCCTAATAAAATCGCAGCTCCTAATCCTCCACCTACTACTTCTTTAATTCCGAAAGCATGTAAGAAAATTTCTTTAAATACATATGGAATTGCCGTAATGTTTGTTACAACAACAAATAATGCCACTGCTACATAAATAATTGCCATTACTGGAACAATCATTTCAACCGCGCGAGCAATTCGTTTTACTCCGCCGAAAATAATAACTGCAAGTAAACCAGCCATAACAAGACCTACTAATCTACTATCTGTTTTGAATGCCCCATCAAAAGCTGCTGCTACAGTATTAGACTGTACAGCGTTAAAAATCAATCCGAAACTCACTGTTATTAAAACAGAGAAAATAGCTCCAAGCCAGCGCTTATTTAATCCCTTTTCCATATAATACGCTGGACCTCCACGGAACGCATTCCCATCTTTCACTTTATAAATTTGCGCTAATGTGCTCTCTACAAATGCAGAAGCACCCCCAATTACCGCGATTAACCACATCCAAAATACTGCTCCTGGACCACCAGCTGAGATCGCAATAGCTACACCAGCTAAGTTACCAGTACCTACACGAGAAGCTGTACTCATACAAAACGCTTGGAATGATGATACACCACTCTTCTCTTTTTGCGCTTTCCTCGTTTTCGAGCTTGCCCCATCCCCAAGCAAACGAATCATTTCACCGAAGTAACGAACTTGGACAAATTTCACACGAAATGAAAAATAGAGTCCTAACCCAATTAACATCGCAATAATGATATATGACCAAAGGACATTATTTACATCCCCAATTACCTTAGTTAAAAAATCCATATTTGCATTGCCCCCTCTTCCTAACAATAAGAAAATTATATTCTAAAAACTTTAAGTAATCAAGAAGTTTATGTTAGGTTTTATGACACGAGTGTGTTACCTATCTTAACACGCGTGTCTTTTCACATAAAAACATAGCCATTACATGCATTTATCCAATATTCAATCACTTATCCTATTCGAGCAGTCATACTTTTAAAACAGTACGTTCCCCACAAATAACGAGAGAGAGAGAGAGAAATAAACAAAAAAGTTATATTAATAATTACCTCTCATCCTTTTCATCATTTACTACAACAAAAAAAGGCGAGCATCGAATTTACCTCGATGCTCACCTTTTCAATTACACTGCTTTTTCTTTATCTGTTACCGCTGACTTATCCCAGCACTCTGTATTCGTTAAACCAGGAATAGAATCTGCACTGAAGACTGGATCTTTCCCTTGTTTCTTTTGCCTTACATAGTCTGCCAATGCCGCATACGCAAATCGGCCAAGAAGTGTAATCGCAATTAAGTTCGTGATTACCATTAGACCCATAAATAAGTCTGCCATATTCCATACAACTTGAAGCGTCGCAACAGAACCGAATAATACCATTCCAACTACCGCAATACGGTAAATTGTTAACCACGTTTTACTTTGCTTAATGAATTCAATATTTGTTTCACCATAATAGTAGTTTCCTAGAAGTGAACTAAATGCAAATAAGAAAATAATAATCGCTAAGAAACTGCTCGCCCATGGGCCAATTTGTGAACTTAATGCATTTTGTGTTAATTCAATACCTTCTAAATTCGTTGCTTTATACGCACCAGAACATAGTACGATAAATGCTGTTGATGTACATACTAAGAATGTATCTACTAATACTCCAATTGTTTGAATAAAACCTTGTTTTGCTGGATGCGTTACATCAGCTGTTGCTGCCGCGTTCGGCGCACTACCCATACCTGCTTCGTTCGCAAATAATCCGCGCTGAATACCATATTTCATCGCAGCACCGATACCACCGCCTACAGCTGAATCTAAACCGAATGCACCTTTAAAGATTTCCGTAAACACATCTGGTATTAAATAGAAGTTTTTAATGACAACAAAAATCGCTACTGCAATATAAATAAGCGCCATTGGCGGAACGATCATTTCCGACATACGTGCAATACTTTTTACACCACCAAAAATAATAACCCCAACTAATGCAGCTAATACAATCCCAACAATATAACGCTCTAAACCAAATGCATTTTCAAACGCTAATGTTACTGTATTTGCTTGTACTGAGTTGAAAATTAAACCGTAACTAATTGTAATCAGAATAGAGAACCAAATCCCCATCCAACGTTTATTTAAACCTTTTTCCATATAATAAGCAGGACCACCACGGAAGCCACTGCCATCTTTTATTTTATAAATTTGCGCAAGCGTACTCTCTACGAAACTTGAAGACGCACCGATAATCGCAATAACCCACATCCAAAATACCGCTCCAGGTCCTCCCATAGAAATAGCTAGCGCTACACCAGCTAAGTTCCCGATACCAATACGAGCTGCAGAACTCATACAAAATGCTTGGAACGATGATACGCTGCCCTTTTTACGTGTCTTGCCAGTTAGTCCATCACTCATTAAACGAATCATTTCCCCTAAATGAGTAATTTGTACGAATTTCAATTTAATAGAAAAATAAAGCCCTAAACCAATTAACATTGCAATAAGAATATATGACCAAAGAATCGTATTCGTCGACGAAACGAATTGTTCCAAAATATTCATACAATTAACCCCCTCCTTTTCTCCATAAATCGAATTATATTCAAAAAATATTCAAAAATCAACATTTTTCGACAGCTTGCGACTTCCAAATATTAGGCACCTTTCAGTAGATGCATTGTTCTTTTGTGATTTTACTTTTACAAACTGTGCATACTAAACAAAAAATAATTTCATAAACAACACCATTGACAAAAATATATAACTGTAACTATAATGGTTACATCAGGTTGTAACAAACCTAATTACAATACATTCATTCATTTTCAGATATACACGTTAACAAAACACTTTGGAGGGATTTATTATGAAAATCGGTATTATCGGAGCAACTGGTAAAGCTGGAAGTCGTATTTTAAAAGAAGCATTAGATCGCGGACATGAAGTAACTGCAATCGTAAGAAATGCTGCAAAAATTACAGAAGAAAACATCAAAGTTTTAGAGAAAGATGTATTTTCTCTTACATCTAACGACTTGCAAGCATTCGATGTAGTTGTAAATGCATTCGGCGCTCCAGCAGGACAAGAACACCTTCACGTAGATGCAGGAAACGCACTTATTGAAGCTGTGAAAGGTGCACCAAATACAAAATTACTTGTAGTTGGCGGAGCAGGAAGCTTATTTGTAGACGAAGAAAAAACAACACGTGTATTTGATACACAAGGTTTCCCGAGCGAATACCTTGCAACAGCTCAAAACCAAGGTAAAAACTTAGAAATCTTGCAACAAACAAATGATATCGCTTGGACATTCATCAGCCCTTCTGCACTATTCGCATTAGGAAAACGCACTGGTTCTTACAAAGCTGGCAAAGACAATCTTCTTGTTAACTCAAAAGGTGATAGCTACGTAAGTTACGAAGACTTCGCAGTTGCAGCACTTGATGAAATCGAAAACCCAAAACATGTAAACGAACGCTTCACAGTAGTTTCTGAAGCTGAATAATAAAAAAGCTCGTAAAACATAATGTTTTACGAGCTTTTTCTTATTATTGCACTTGCTCTAAGCCATTCGGAGTAATCTTAAAGGATATTTCTTGCCCCTTCATTGCATCCTCTTTTTTAACTAACTCATTCTTTTTGTACCAATTCAAACGACTCGGTTCCGCATGGTATACTTTCAACACGTCTCCATACTCAAATGCCGTTCCATTTACTTGCCCAGCAAAATTCTTTGAAGTCTCTTGTCCTTGTGCCGTTACATGCTTTTTCTCATTTCCATTTTGATCATAAATCGTAAGGCCTATATACTGTTCATTTACAAAGCGATAATGAATCTCATCATTTGTAAATGTTGCATGTAATTTCTTTTCAGCGTGGTTTAACGTAATAATTGAACGTGTTACATCAGCCACACCTTGGTATACTATACTATCTCCATACGTCACTTCTAATGAAACTTCCGTCACTTTCTTGTTACCAAAGCGATCTTTCGTTTCTACTTTTACTTTTTGTTCACCAATTTTTGTTGTATTCGGTTTTTCTACAAATCCGAGTACTTCCCCATCTTTCACTTGAACAAAGTTTTTCGCTTCTAATTTTTCAGCGTCCGTTCCGATTACTACTTTTTGTGGGACTGCTGTTACTTCTTGCTCAGCTTCCATTCTCTCGAAACCTTTTTCCGTTAATTTAAAGTACAACTCTTGTTTCCCTTTACCGTTACTTACAAACTCATTCTTTTGATACCACTTCAAACGATCTGATTCTGCATGATATACCTTAATAACATCACCATATGCGAAGTCTACACCATTTAACTGTTCTGCAAAGTTTTTCGAACTCTCTTGCCCTTCTGCCGAAATAACTTTCTTTTCATTTCCATTTTGATCGTATAGCGTGATTCCCATATATTTTTCATTCTCAAAACGATAATGAACTTTAGCATCCGTAAATGTTGCCTGTAGCTTTTTCGTATTATGATCCGCAGTTACGATAGAACGCGTATTATTACCATCACCTTGGAAGACTAAGCTATCGCCATAAATTACTTCCAATGGCACTTCCGTCACTTTCTTATTTCCAAAACGATCTTTCGTTTCTATTTTCACTTTTTGTTCACCGATTTTTGTTGTATCCGGTTTTTCTACAAATCCAACTACTTCTCCATCTTTCACTTGAACAAAGTTTTTTACATCTAATTTTTCAGCTTCTGTTCCGATTACTACTTTTTGTGGTACTGCTGTTACTTCTTGTTGAGCTTCCATTCTCTCGAAACCATGCTCTGTTATTTTAAAATATAACTTTTGTTCTACTTCCCCTTTTCCCTTACCTACAAACTCGTTATTTTGATACCAGTTTAATCGTTCTGATTCTGCATGATACACTTCCACAACATCACCATATGCGAAGTCTATACCATTTAACTGTTCTGCAAAATTTTTCGAATTCTCTTGCCCTTCTACCGAAATAACTTTCTTTTCATTTCCATTTTGATCATATAGCGTAATTCCCATATATTTTTCATTCTCAAAGCGATAATGAACTTTAGAATCCGTAAATGTTGCCTGTAGCTTTTTCGTATTATGATTCGCCGTTACGATAGAACGTACCGCATCACCATTACCTTGGAAGACTATACTATTTTCGTAGCCAATATTCACTACAACTGGAATTAAATTTTTATTCCCTTTTTCATCTATAATTTCCACTTTTACAGTTTTTTCTCCAATTCCAGGTTTATCTTGTATAATTACACCTGTTACTTTTACACTTTCTCCTAAATTTTGTACAAGTTCGTTTGCTTTTTTCTCATCATATGTAGTACCAACTGCTACATTTTGTATTTTTGTATCATTTGGCTCACCATATGGAACTTCATATGGCTCAGTTTGTTTTTCTCGAATTGGATTACTATCTGTCGATAACCATATTTCTTTTTCAAGATCAGGTAATTGTAATTGATTTATTTTTTCTACAGTTCCTTCATTTGGAGTAAGTCCCCACTTTTCAAAGAATGGAATTAAATTTTGTCCTGCTGCTTTTGACGTCATGTAAATAAACATCTGCTTCTTCTCGTCATCAGATTTAGGCATTTCTACATCATGTAACATACGGTACATTTGGTGCAATTTCGGATAAAATTGATCTCCATAAGCTAAATACAGTTGCCAAAACATAACTAATTTCTCGAATCCATCCATTTTCTCTTGCGCATCCGGTTTATCTAAATATGCAAAGGCCTTTTCATAACGTCCTTCTTTTTCTAGCCTTGTTTTATGTCCAAATGTCGTTTGAACTGCTAAAGAATAAATATTCACAGTTACCTCTCCAAGCTCACTCCATAACCAAGGGACCTGCTGATGTTGATGACCTACTTCATGCCAAGGTCCCCATCCGTCAGCAGTTAATTCTTCTACATCTAATACTGATTTTAAATTCCCTTTTGAATAGGCCGTTCTATATTCCATAGCGTACATATGAGTTTTTGTATACCAATCTTCAACGAAATGAACATAATGTTTACCCCTATTCGTAGCACCTACACCATCTTTTGATAAACCTGATATTTTACTCTCTATATTAAGTATTTCATCATGTTTCTTTAGTAACTCAGTCGGATCTTCTTGCTTCAAATGTTCCTTTACAGTTTCAGGGTGCATAGTTAATAAACTATTTTCCCCTTTCATTTCTATCGCATATGGATTCAGGTTCTCCGCCAGCATACGCTGCCAATCTTTTGTCGTATGTTTCCCTAAAATAAATAAAGGATTTGTGCTTCCGCCTTGCTCCACTTTAGCAGTTACTTCACCTGAATTATTGTAATTATAAAAGTATAATAACCCACCCTTTGGAGAAGAAATTTTGTTCTCACCAGGATTTAAATTAAATTCGATAGGTCCTCCTAATACATTTTCATTTTCATAGGAATATGTACCAATATAAGCTTTAATTTGCTGATCCCCACCTACTTGAATAACTATTTCTTCACCTGGTTTCGCATAAATACCTGTTGGTTCATATGGAGAAAAACTAAATTGACGTTTATGCAAGTCACGTATCTCTTTCACGTCACCTTTTGGCAGCAATTGATACACTCGCTCTTCTTGCTGTTTCTCCTTATTTTCAAGCGACATCTCTGCATACACCCTAGGCACTTCAAGGCCATATGATGTTAATAACGTAACTAAACAAATACCAGCTACTAATACCCTACTCTTTTTTTGCTTTGACATAATCTGTGTCCCCTGTCCTTTTTTTAGACAAACCATCCTACATATATCCATTTAATTAAAAATCCTATTATCTTTATAAAAATATTTAATGTACAGACTAATACCTCTCGCACCTGTATCTATTACTACCGCATTCCTCTCCATGTATTCATTTTCTTACATTGTAAAACTTTTATGTATTGTATCCTCCTCACTTCTCTCTACTTGTGACGAGTTCTCTTCCTACATAAAAAGAGAATAGTAAAAGATACATTTCGGTCTTGTCATCTATACATCTAAAAGCATGATTGACAATAGAATCTTACATTTTCTTCATATATGACCATCTATAGGTAGTTTTTCCAACTGAATTTTACATGCTTTCTACTTTGTTTAATAGGCTTTTCAATACGAATAATATTACAATTTTGTGAATAAAATTCGTTAATTGCAACGTTTGAATTTTATTATATTAATGGTATTGCAAAATAATGAATTACCTTCTTACCTACTCTTTAACGAATCCCATATAATAAAAAGCTCATAAAACAAAATGTTTTACGAGCTTTTCTATTACATGAGGTTTAAATACCTTTTTTAAACTGTCTTTTCCTGTATTCTTTCTGTTCTTTCAAAACCTTGTTCCTTTATTTTAAAGAACACATCATTCACACCATATGTTGTATCATTTAATATATTGCTTTTATATACTTTAAAGCGATCAAACTCTGCTTGATACACTTTTACTACATCACCATACTCGAATGACATCCCATTAACTTGTTCTGCAAATGCTTTCGTATTCTCCATCCCTTCTAATACCATTTGCTTCTTCTCTTTTCCATCCTTATCAAATACAGTTAATCCCATATACTTTTCACCTTTAAAGTAGGTATGAACTGGACCTTCTGAACCTACTGTACTTAACTTTTTATCTTCATGATTTAATGTGATAATCGATTTAATATTCGTTCCACCATGCCATGTACCAAAGAACATAATGCTATCTCCGTAAATCACTTCTACAGGAACTTCCGTTACTTTCTTATTTCCAAAACGATCTTTCGTTTCTACTTTTACTTTTTGTTCGCCGATTTTTGTTGTATTCATCTTTTCTACAAAACCTACTACTTCTCCATCGCTCACTTCAACAAACTTCTTCGCGTCTAACGTTTCGCTATTTGTTCCAATTACTACTTTTTGTGGCACAGCTTTTACTTCTTGCAATGTTTCCATTCTTTCAAAACCTTGCTCTGTAACTTTAAAGAACACTTCATGAACGCCATACTCCGTATCCACGAGTTCGTTCTTTTTGTACACTTTAAATCTATCAAACTCCCTTTGATATACTTTTACTATATCACCATACTCAAAAGTTATTCCATTGAATTGTTCTGCAAATACTTTTGTATTTTCAGATGCTTTTACAGATACTGCTTTCTTCTCTTTTCCAGTTTTATCATATACAGTCATTTCCATATACTTCTCATCTGCAAATAAAGTATGCATTGGACCTTCAGAATTTGTTGTACTAAATTTCTTTTCTTCATGATTTAATGTAACAATCGATTTAATATTCGTTCCACCATACCATGTACCGAAGAACATAATACTATCTCCGTATACTACATTAGCGGAAACAGGTATCGAGTTTAAATTCTCATTTTTATCTATAAGTTCTACATGTACAGTTTGCTTTCCACTTTCGTGTTTAGACCATCGTATCTTTCCTGATACCTTTACATTCTCACCTAAATTTTGTACAAGCTCACTTGCTTTTTTCTCATCAAAATCTGTACCTATCATAAGATCTGGTACTGTATTCACCGCTTCACCATAAGGTACTTTATATGGCTTAACTTGCATTTCACGAATAGGATTATTGTCCCGCGATAACCATATTTTATTCTTTGGTTCAGGTAATTGTAATTTATTCACCTTTTCTATAGTATCCGCTTCTGCATGTAATCCCCATTTTGCAAAATAGGAAATTAAATTTTGTCCAGCCGCTTTTGAAGCCATGTAAATAAATAACTGTTTCTTCTCTCTATCTGTAATAACTCCACCTACATCTAATAGGGGATAATCCGCATCCGATAACACCCTATACATTTGATGAAGCTTCGGATAGAATTGATCTCCATAAATTAAATGTAATTGCCAGAACATTATAATCGGATCTGATTTATCAAAATTCTTTTTGTCCGCTGGTTGATTCAAATACTCAAACGCCTCATCATAACGCTTATCTACTTCCATTCGTGATTTATTTCCAAAGGCTATCTGAACAGCTAAACTGTAAATGTTAACAGTTGTCTCCCCCATACCTTTCCAATTCCAAGGCACTTGTTGATGAAGATGGCCAACTTCATGCCATGCTCCCCAACCATCATGTTTAAACGTCTCTATATCTAATACGTCTTGAATCTCTTCATCTGGATATCCCGTATAATAATCAAACGCATACTTATTACTTGCAAGCGGATATTTAGCTTCAATAAACTGCACATAATGTTCCCCAGCCTTTGCAACCCCCACTCCATCTTCTGATAATCCAGATAATGCATTCTCAATACGAATTGCTTTATCATGTGCCTTCATTAAATCTTTCGGATCCGTATCCTTCATGTATTTCTGTACTGATTCATAACTGGCAGTAATTAAACTTCTCTCACCTTTTAATTCTACTGCATAAGGGTTTTTATACTTTTTGAGCATTTCATCCCAATCTTTTTTCGTATGTTTTCCTAATATAAACAAAGGAAAATGACTACCACCGCTTGTAACAGTTGCGGTAACCTCACCTGTATCATTTAAATTATAAAAGTATAAAACACCTCCATTAGGAGATAAAATTACATTTTTAC
This sequence comes from Bacillus sp. ok061, assembly GCF_900108285.1. Classification (NCBI taxonomy): domain Bacteria; kingdom Bacillati; phylum Bacillota; class Bacilli; order Caryophanales; family Bacillaceae; genus Bacillus; species Bacillus sp. ok061. Next base: position 51,915 of record NZ_FNUW01000032.1, read on the forward strand.
CAGGCTTCAAATCAAATTCTGTTGGAGTTTCCTTATCATAAGCACGTGTCCCTATGAAGGCTTTAATAGATTGATCCCCTTTTATTTCAATGTTAATTTCTTCATTTTCTTTTGCATAAATTCCAGTTGGTTCATTAACAGATAAATTCCATTTCTGTTTTAAGCGTTCTTTCTCTTCTTCTACATTACCTTTACCCGGTAACCGAAATACTCTCTGCTCAAACTTATTTCCTTTACTCTCTTCTAAATTCCCACCTTTATTCTCTTCCAAAGGTGCCGCATATCCTTTTGATGCTTCAAAAACTAATGGCGATAATAATGTAGATATGCATATTCCAGCTACTAATACCCTAATACTCTTTTTCTTCGACATAATCTGTGTCCCCCATTCCTTTTGTAGTGCAAACCATCCTAAATATATTTATTTACTGTAAAATCAAATTATCGTTATACAATCATTTAATATATACAACTTAATCTCGTGCCCCGATACCTCTTATCATCGTTCACTCTAAAATATATTCATTTTCTTATATAATAAAATTTTTAACTAAAGATACCCTTCACTTTTCTCTATTATTTTGTGATGAGTTCTCTTTTTCATGTCAAAATAATGATGGAAGGTAGTTTTATCAAGTATTGTTGTCTATACATGAAAAATGTGTATAAATATCTCTTTTTTTAACAACTAATTTATAGTTATCCATCTATGGACGGTTTTTCCATATCGAATTGTACACGATTTCTTTCTCATTAGATAGACTTTTGAATTAGATTAATATTACAATTTTATGAATTTAATCCAAAAATCGTAATGTTAAGATTTTAATTCTTTAATATTATTTCAAAATAAAAAACAGTCTTAAAAGATGCTACTCTTTTGTGACAGGTTCTTATTAATTCAGTATACGTTTCATATAAATCTTTTTCCATTTACTCATTCACCTTCAATTTCACCAGTTAAATGAAATCCAATTGATTCATATAATTTTTGGGAAAGTTTATTCTCTGGATATATACTTAAATATATAGCTTTTCGATCATACTCTTTTTGCAAATAATCTATTAGCAAACGTAATAATGCTTTTGCATAACCTTTACCTTAGTATTTACTATCAATCATGAATTGATTTAACTATACAGCCTGCTCTTTTTCTTCAAACCAACCGTACATCGCTTATCCGATTGTCATGTCACCATCATAAAACCCTACTGAAGCAGCATCACCTTTATATTTTGTGTCAGCATCGACTAAACAATCTAAAACTGTACTTTCAATAAACTTATGCTGTTCTCCGGTTACCTTTAAATTAGCAATTTCATTTCGATTTTCATTCGTTATTTTACAAATATGAAGAGTCATAATTCCCTCTTTCTTTCTAATTTCTCATTTTCATTATAAAGTGAAACTTTAATCAGTGGGGGGTTTTGTTCATCCCCCACCTAACTTCTTTGCTTCCGCTAAATTTTGAGGTGGGGGTCTTACTGCACAGCAAATAGCGGGATAATTTATAGTGATGTAAAGAAGCCAAAACAGACTAATTCTAACCCTTTAAAAATTTTTTCGTACTTATAAAAGAGGATACTATAGCAATTTTTCATACCAAAAATTTAGGCCAAGAAAAAAGCACTGGCAAATGCCAATGCTTTTTTCACTATCTTTTAATTTGATTCGGTTTATGCGGTTCATTTGGAGTATATGGCTTATTTGGTTTATTTGGAGCCTCAGCCTTTTTCCAACTTACCGCTAACTCAGGGCTCGTTTTCTCTTCACTACGCTCAAGTAATACTACTGCATTTTGAATAGTAGATGTACCTTTATGCGCAATCCCTTGTAATCTCGTTAAATTTCCTGATACTTTAAAGCTAAATCCACCAGCTGGTGTTTGTTTCGGAATTAAAATGCGGAACTTCTCTCCTACATTAAATTCTGTTTTTGTTTCGCCTTTTTCATTTGCAAATTTCACGCCCGCTGGTGCACCTGTTGCTTGCACTTTATACGTTCCGCTTTTTGCATTTGTTTCTACTGTATATAAACCTGTTTCAAAGAAATCATTTTTCAATACTGCTTCTTGTTCTTCTGTAGGAGTTACACTCATCGTAATTTCTTGTAACTCTTCACTAGCATTTGCTTTTGCAACGATGTCTTTCGTTACTTTCTCTACATTTTTATTGCGGAAATCTAAATCATTAACATCAATTTGTTTTAACGCATTCCACACTGCCAGCTGCGTTGCGTAATGCGCCTCTCTCCAATCAGATACCCCTAATTCTTGTGGGCTCTTTTGTGGATATCCATTCAACAGTACACGGTACACGTTAATATCTACTTTACCCATTTCTGGTAAGTCTTGACCGCTCGGAGATTTTAAGTCTACATTTAAGCAAAATGCAATTTTTCCATCTGCCGTTTTAATAAGTTCTGTTCGAATTGGTTTCTTCTTTGACCTACTATAACTCCAATCCATTTCATACTTTGTATGGTCCATAACTTCTGCGAATGCTTTTTGAAGTGGGAATAATACAAATAAGACACTTAAAAACATAGCTAAAAGTTTGAACGATTGCTTTATATTCATATTTACAGCCCCTTAATAACAAACTTAATACTAAGTAGTATTTAATTAGAAAATATTTTTATGCACAAAAAAAGAGTGCATAAAAGCACTCTTTTTTCTTTCTTACTTTAATCTTAGAAATCGAAGTTATCAGGATCTGGACCAACGCGATGATTTTCGTTTAACGCATCGATTGTTTCCATGTCTTCTTTTGTTAATTCAAAGTTAAATACATCCGCGTTTGCAATAATGCGGTGTTCTTTCGTTGATTTTGGAATTGTGATTACTCCGTTTTGAAGATCCCAACGTAAAATCACTTGTGCTGTTGTTTTACCGTGTTTCTCAGCAATTGCTTGTAATGTTTCGTTATCTAATAATTGACCTTGCATAAGTGGTGACCATGCTTCCATTTGAATACCTTGTTCTTTACAGAAAGCTTGTAATTCTTTTTGTGTTAAACGAGGGTGGTATTCTACTTGGTTAATCATTGGCTTAATTTCTGCATCTTTCATTACATCTTGTAAGTGGTGAATTTGGAAGTTACTTACGCCAATTGCACGTACGCGATCTTCTTTATAAAGTGTTTCTAGCGCTCTCCACGTATCTTTATATTTTCCTTCTACAGGCCAGTGAACAAGATATAGGTCTAAATAATCTAGTTCTAATTTCTTTAAGCTCTCTTCGTATGCAGCAATTGTTTCTTCGTATCCTTGATCTGCGTTCCATACTTTTGAAGTGATAAATAATTCTTCTCTTGAAATACCAGTCGCTTCAATACCGGCACGTATTCCTTCACCTACAGCTTTTTCATTTCCGTAAATTGCAGCTGTATCGATGCTACGGTATCCTGCTTTAATAGCTGATTTTACAGCTTCTACAAGTTCTGGTCCTTCTTCTACTTTAAATACACCTAAACCGAACCAAGGCATTTCTACACCATTATTTAATACTGTTTTACTTTGTAAGTTTTTCATTTTATTTTCTCTCCTTTTATTTTACTTGATCTCTTTTTTCTAATGTCATGCTCCACGCTGTTAAAATCACAGCACCTACTACCATAATTCCGCCTACCCAAGCCGTATGAATTAATCCTAACGAGTTCGTTACAATACCGCCCAAGTAAGCACCAAGAGCAATTCCTGCGTTAAATGCTGCAATGTTAATCGCCGATGCTACATCAACAGCGCTAGGTACAAACCTCTCAGCCAAGATAACGACATACACTTGTAGCCCTGGAACATTCATAAATGCGAATAGTCCCATGAAAATAATTGTAATGAATCCAGCAACTTTAAATGGCGCTGTAAATGTTAAAACAAATAATACAATCGCTTGAATAAAGAACATGTAAAATAACGCTCGAATCGGATTATGATTTGATAATTTTCCGCCGACCATATTCCCAATCGCAATTGCAATTCCGTACACTAACAAAATAATTGTAACGGTACTTGCTTTAAATCCTGTTACTTCTTGTAATAACGGAGATAAATACGTAAATGTTACGAATGTTCCCCCGTATCCTAATGCAGTAATGATAAATACAAGTAATAGTCTTCCGTTCGTAATCAACTTAAATTGATCGTGAAATGATACAGACGTACCCTTTTTTAAGTTAGAAGGAATTAGCATACTGTTGGCGATTAAAGCAACTATTCCAATTGCCACAATAACAATAAACGAGGCCCTCCAACCAAATTGTTGACCGATAAATGTTCCAATTGGTACACCTGTAATAGTCGCAACAGTTAAACCAGTAAACATAAATGCTATTGCACTTGCACGTTTATTCTCAGGTACAAGCGCAGCCGCAATTGTAGATCCAATTGACATAAAAACCCCATGCGCAAATGCAGATACAACCCTCGCGATAAGTAACACAGTAAAACTTGTTGCTACTGCCGCAATACCATTGCCAATAATGAAAATAATCATAATCCACATTAACAACGTCTTTCGCGACATACTAGCTGTTAATGACGTCAATACTGGAGCACCAAACGCTACTCCTAATGCATATAAAGAAACGGTTAAACCAGCTGTTGTAACCGAAACATTTAAATCTTTCGAAATAGATGGTAGTAAACCGACACTAATAAACTCGGTCGTACCAATCCCAAATGCACTAATTGCTAGTGCTAATAAAGCAAACATACTTCTTCGATTCGTCTGAACTTCTGAAGATGGTACTGTATATGAACTCAATTGAATTCCTCCTTATTACAAGAAATCCAATCATAATAGTGTGATAAAAAGGCCCTTTTATCTTCTAAAAAATATATTTTATACTTACAAATGCTATTATGAATGGTTTCATTCCTTTTTTGAAGAACGCACTTTAAAGTACGATAGGTACCAAAAAGTAACATAGTCACTTTTAGGTACCGTACTACTCACTTGCTTCTTACATGTGCTATTATGAAACATATTTAACATGATAAAAAGTACGTACTTTAAAGTGCTATAGGTACTAAAAAGTAACATTTGTATTATTAAGCTTACTTTACTCATAAAAGGAGGGTTTCATATGAAGAAATACAATATTCCTGTAGAGGCGACTTTAGAGGTTATCGGTGGAAAATGGAAGGTTGTTATCCTTTGTCATCTAACGAAAGGCACAAAAAGAACGAGTGAACTAAAACGTTTAATGCCTGGTATTACACAAAAAATGTTAACTCAGCAATTACGCGAATTAGAAGACGACGGGGTCATTCAAAGAAAAGTCTACAGCCAAGTCCCACCAAAAGTAGAATACTCCCTTACTGATTACGGTTGGTCTTTAGAATCAATTCTTGACTCTCTTTGTACTTGGGGCGAATGTCATCTTGAAAAAGAAGGTAATACATCGATACTAATTGCAGAAGGTGAATAATAGGAAAAAGGAAAAAACGAACATGAATTTGTTCGTTTTTTCCTTTTTTTCTATATATATATGTACATTTCTAACTAAAACAAAATATTTTATACGCTTTCATACCTTGTCAGCACTAGGTTATACACTCAATATCAAATAATTAGGAATCATTTTTATGTTAACATAGGTGCATATAGTATATAATATAGGATATATATTATATACACTTTCCGGTAGCGGAGCTTTTCCATTATGCGGACAAGCCATGTATCGGACAGTTCATAAACAATAGGTAAGAAAATATGGTTTTAGATATATGTCAGCTTGTTTGCTGCCATATATTTAAAGGCATTTTATTGTGTTTTGTGAAACTTTGCATAAAGTTTCGTAAACGTTTACTATCTTACTTATAAAAAATAAGAGTATTGCTATCGTAAAGGAGAATTGGAGATGCCAGAAACTATGACTCAAACAAAGCCAGAACAAGAAACTGTACAAATTTCTGCTAGCCAAGGACAACTTGATGTACTTGATCAGTTGTTAAAACCTGAGGTACAAGAATCATTAACAACACTAGTAGAACAGCTTCCAAAATTAACTGAGCTTGTTAACATTTTAACTAAGTCTTATGACTTCGCTCAAACTGTTGCTACTGATGAAGTATTAAAAAGCGACACTGTTGGTGCAATTACAGAGCTTGTAGAACCTGTAAAAGATACAGTGAAAAGCATGGCTGCAACTGCAATCGAAGCGAAAGATCGTGCTGACGAAAGTACTGAAGTTATCGGCCTATTCGGTCTATTAAAATTACTAAAAGATCCACAAGCACAAAAAATGTTCCGCTTTGTGAACGCATATCTTCAAATTAGTGCAGAACGTAACAATAAATAATTTAACTTATAACAACAATTAGTAAAGACGGGGGATATCATACTATGTCAAAACAAATTGTCATCTTAGGCGCTGGTTATGGCGGTCTTCTTGCCGCTTTAAACGTACGTAAATATTACAGCAAATCAGAAGCACAAGTTACAGTGATTAACCAATACCCAACACACCAAATCATCACTGAACTACACCGCCTTGCAGCTGGTAACGTTGCTGAGCAAGCAATTGCAATGCCACTTACAAAGCTTTTCAAAGGCAAAGACATCGATCTTAAAATTGCAACAGTTGAGTCATTCTCAGTTGATAGCAAAGAAATCAAACTAGCTGGCGGCACTACTTTATCTTACGATGCACTTGTAGTTGCTTTAGGAAGTAAAACTGCTTACTTCGGTATTCCAGGACTAGAAGAAAACAGCATGGTATTAAAATCTGCTGCTGATGCAAACAAAATCTACAAACACGTTGAAGACCGTATTCGTGAATACGCGAAAACGAAAAACGAAGCTGATGCTACAATCGTAATCGGTGGTGGCGGATTAACTGGTGTTGAGCTAGTTGGTGAGCTTGCTGACATTATGCCTAAACTTGCAAAAAGCCACGGCGTAAATCCAAAAGAAGTTAAACTTCTTCTTGTTGAAGCAGGTCCAAAAATCCTTCCAGTATTACCAGATCACTTAATCGAACGTGCAACTACTAGCCTAGAAGCACGCGGTGTTACATTCTTAACAGGTCTTCCTGTAACAAACGTTGCTGGCAATGAAATCGACTTAAAAGACGGTCAAAAACTTGTTGCTAACACATTCGTTTGGACAGGTGGCGTACAAGGTAACCCATTAATCGGTGAATCAGGTCTTGAAGTTAACCGTGGCCGTGCAACAGTTGATGCATACCTACAATCTACTTCTCACAAAGACGTATTCGTTGCTGGAGACAGCGCTGTTGTCTTCTCTCCAGACGGTCGTCCATACCCACCAACTGCACAAATCGCTTGGCAAATGGGTGAGCTAATTGGATACAACTTATACGCAGCACTAGAGGGCAAAGCATTCGAAGAGTTCGCACCTGTAAACTCTGGAACACTTGCTAGTCTAGGACGTAAAGATGCCGTTGCTACAATTGGAGCAAGCAATACTCCACTTAAAGGCTTACCAGCATCATTAATGAAAGAAGCAAGTAACGTTCGTTACTTATCACACATTAAAGGTCTATTCAGCTTAGCTTACTAATCTGAATATAAGCCCGAATCATGCCCTGCATGGTTCGGGCTATTTTTATCCGTAATTTTCTCTAACTTATATATTCGGCAGAAGAATAATATAACCCTTTTAATTGTCTAAATTTACTGATTATTTTACGTCTAAATTGTGTATATGAAAGGGGTGGAAGTATTCTTCCTACTCCCACCCCTTTCACACAAACTATTCTCCTAATTTCACAAGGCTATAGTTCTTCTTCCCTTTACGAATAATAATAAATCTTCCATCAAATGAATTTTCTACAGTAACATCCGTACCCAAATCTGTTACTTTCTCACCATTCATAGAAATCGCACCATTATTAATGTCCTCGCGTGCTTGTCGTCTGGATGGTTCAATTCCTAAATCAACTAGCCACTCTACAATATTTTTTGTCTCTTTTGAAGACTGGAATGTTGGCATTTCTTTAAAGCCTTGTTCAATTTCATCAGCTGTTAATGATTTAATATCTCCGCTAAATAATGCTGCTGTAATTTTCTCCGCTTGTAATAACGCCTCTTCTCCATGAACGAATTTCGTCATTTCTTCCGCTAACACTTTTTGCGCTTCACGTTTATGAGGCTCCGCTTCTAACTTCGCTGCTAATTCACCAATACGCTCTTTCGTTAAGAACGTAAAGTATTTCAAGTATTTAATTACGTCACGGTCATCTGTATTTACCCAGAACTGGTAAAATTCAAACGGTGTCGTTTTTTCAGGATCAAGCCAAACCGCACCACCTGCTGATTTACCAAACTTCGTACCGTCCGATTTTAATAATAACGGAATCGTTAATCCGAATACTTTCGCCTCATGACCTTCTAACTTACGAATTAAATCTAAACCACTCGTAATATTTCCCCATTGGTCACTACCACCAATTTGAAGTTGAACATCCTCTTTCGTGTATAAATGGTGGAAATCCAGCGCTTGCAAAATTTGGTATGTGAATTCTGTGAAAGAAATACCTGTATCTAAACGGCTTGCTACAATATCCTTCGCTAACATGCTATTGATGCTAAAGTTTTTCCCGTAATCACGTAAAAACTCAATAATATTGATTTCATGTGTCCAATCATAGTTATTTACCATCTTCACTTCGCTATTTCCGCCAAAATCAAATAGCTTTTTCATTTGTGCTGTTAACGCATCTACATTATGCTGAACCACTTCTAACGTTTGAAGTTGACGCTCTGATTGTCGTCCACTCGGATCACCAATTGTTCCTGTTGCCCCGCCAATTAAAATAACAGGATGATGGCCAGCTAATTGGAATCTCTTCATCATCATAAACGGAATCAAATGTCCGATATGCATACTATCACCAGTTGGATCAACTCCGCAGTATAGCGAAATCTTTTTCTCTTCTATTAGCTTACGTAAGCCTTCTTCGTCAGTCTGCTGATTAACGGCACCGCGCCATTCTAATTCATCAATAATATTCATCTTTTGTCATCCCCTTTATTTTTTAAAAACAAAAAAGCCCCTATGTCTACGATAGACATAGGGACGATTATTCACCGTGTTACCACCCAGTTTGCATAAATAGCATAGCTACTCATACCACTCTTAGCAATAATATCGATTGCTAGTCCGCTTAGCATTACCTAAGATACTCCAGAGTGTAATTCGCAAGTTTGTTTGTGCTAGGTTCCAGCAACCCCTAGCTCTCTCATTAACAGTGACAAACTGCTACTGGGCTCTTTCAACGTATGTTATTTGTTAAATTATTAGCCATTATATTGAATTGAAAACAAATTGTCAACAATACCCAAATATTATTTTAAAATAATTCATATCTTCATACGTATTTCGTTATTCCTTATCTTCTCCAATAATCCTTACTTCTCGCTCTAACTTCACGCCAAATTTCTCTTCAACTGTCTTTTGTACGAAGTGAATTAAATCGATGTAATCTTGTGCTGTCCCGTTATCAACATTCACCATAAATCCAGCATGTTTTAAAGAAACTTCTACTCCACCAATTCGCTTACCTTGTAGTCCTGAGTCTTGAATCAACTTACCAGCAAAGTTATTTGGTGGACGCTTAAATACGCTACCACACGAAGGGTATTCTAGAGGCTGTTTTGACTCACGCTTAAACGTTAAATCATCCATTTTTGCTTTAATTTCTTCACGTACACCTTCTTCAAGTTCAAATCTCGCTTCAAGAATAATGTAATGGTTGTTCGCAAATACACTCTTGCGATATCCAAATTCAAATGCTTCTTTCGTCAAAGTACGTAGCTCTCCATCACCTGTCATTACGACAGCTTCTGTTAATACAAACGAAATTTCACCGCCGTATGCACCAGCATTCATATATAATGCTCCGCCAACTGAACCTGGAATACCACAAGCAAACTCAAGACCCGTTAAATTATGATCTAATGCAATGCGTGATACATCAATAATTGCTGCACCACACTGTGCTACAATCGTCGTTCCTGTTACAGTAACACCTGTAATATGAATTAAACTTACTGTAATCCCGCGAATTCCACCATCTTTAATAATGACATTCGATCCATTTCCTAAAAACGTAACTGGAATATTATATTCGTTCGCATATTTGATAACTTCTTGAATTTCATCATAATTTGTAGGCGCAACGAAAACATCTGCTTTTCCGCCAACTTTAATATGCGTATGATTCTTTAACATTTCATCTTGTTTAACATGTCCTTCAGGCAATACCGTACTTAAATATTTATAAACCTCTTGCATATTCATTTTACGATTCCTCTATTTCTATATTCATTTTATCCCGTTATACGGGCCCATAATATCCCCACATACATGAAAGAACCTAAAGTGGTGGATACAGTGTACCCAAAATCAATTCGAGACACCTATAAACCTCTTAATTTATAAGAGGTGCCACTCATATTAAAATATATATTGCATAATAAAGCAACCCAAATGGACTACTAAACTTGACATGTCATCAGAAAGACAACAATTTGTAAAATATGTGACTTTTTCAAAGCACTATCCCTCAGTATCTTACTATACCATACAAAAAGAAAGTGGTATTTTTTTGTACTTTTTACTTTATTTACATCAATGAAAAAAGAGCACATTCCACAGAATGTGCTCTTTCAGAGTGTTGGGAAACCCTTTAGGGTTCCCCACACTCTGGAATCATTTTGATTTTAGCGAATAAAAACAACATAAAATAATAGAGTTTCAAAAAAATAGCCCTCCACCAGACCTTTTTTGGTCAGATGGAGGGCTATTTTTTTCATGTTTTGACAAGTTGCGGTAAGATAAGCCTGCATTTGGACAGACTTCAGCCCCCGAAATCGAGCATATCGATAGCCATGTAGTTCTTTGGCGTCCGCAAAGCTTCGCTCTATAGTTGAACAGCGTACTTTGTACAACTTTTTCCCTGTAACTGTTAGTTTGTTTTTTCTAGCGATATCCTTATATTTCTCCC
>NZ_FNUW01000078.1:0-2598 GCF_900108285.1 Bacillus sp. ok061
CCGATGGTAGTTGGGACCTTGTCCCTGTGAGAGTAGGACGTCGCCAAGCAAGCTTAAGACGAGTCAGAATGACTCGTCTTTTTTGTGTTTTGTAAAATAAACTTGTAATTAATGTAAGCTCTATGAGTAAGTTTATCTAGCAAGAAAAAACTTTATTTTATTAGAATTTCACATTTAAGTAGCATACCTTCAGGAAAATATGGTTAAGCTTTAAAGTCTATTTGCTAACAAGAATATATATACGAAGTATTACCCTCTGGAGCCTACTCACACCCTCTTTTATTTCTGCAGTTGTTAAATGTCCATACCCTATAATAATTCGATTGTAATGTTTTCCTTTTTCAATGGCGTGATCTTCCACAGGATATACTTTCACTCCGAGTTGTTGGATTTTCTCAAGTAATTCTTTTGTGAATTGAACTTGATTGAATTCAACAATCAGATGTAATACTGTAAAATAACCGAAAATATTGATTGTATTTGAGAATGTTGATTTTAATTGCTGGATAAGGAAGTCTCTTCGATTTTTATAGATTTTTTCATCTTCATAATATGCCGTTCCAAATAACCTTCAGTAATAAATTTAGAAAGGATAAGCTGATTTAAAGAAGGTGTATGTAAAACGGAATGAACATATAAAAGCATATGTACAACAATCCACTGAACTCTATGCGTTATTATTACAAGCTGCGAAACGCTTTGTCACCGGAGAAACGAGACATGAGGGAATTGGGACGGCAAAAGAACTAATTACAAAAGGTTATCATACTTCACTAGAATACATAGGGGAAAATACTCTTGATATAGAGGGATGTTATAAAGCAAAAAATGAGTTTTTGAATCTTATTGGGGACATAGGTACTCTATCTATGAAACAAACAGTATCACTTGATTTATCTCATATTGGATTGTCTATAGATCCAGAAATATCTTATATTCATTTAATGGAGTTGGCAGAGAAGGCGAAAGTACATGGAACTACCCTTATGATAAGTATGGAAGAATCATCTAAAGCAGCGGACATTCTTTCCATTTATAAAAAGGTAACTGAGCAATATCATAATGTAGGGATAACAATACAGGCACATTTATACCGCTCAAACAATGATATTCAAGAACTCCTTCATTATCCAGGAAAAATAAGAGTTGTAAAAGGTGCCTATCAAGAAGTTCCGGATATTGCTATGCCTAGATCAACTGATTTAAATCAACAGTATCTTCAAATTGTAGAAAAACTAGTTGAAAACCATCACCCTGTATCTATAGCTACACATGATGAAATTCTTATTAAAGAGATGGAGCAACGTCAATATTTTAGTCACCCTAATGTAGAAATAGAAATGTTATATGGAATTCGTCCGGATATGTTAAGAGATTTGAAAAACAAAGGACATAACGCTAGAGTGTATTTGACTTATGGGAAAGAGTGGTATTTGTATTTATGTCATCGGATAGCCGAACATCCAGAAAATCTATATTATGCAGTGACAGATACGATACATTCACCTTTACCAGAGCAGAGTAGGGAATATTGAATAGACATTTAATACTGAATGTAAAAATGATTTTGGTTGTTGCCTAAAAATAAGAGCCGGATTTTTCTTAGAATAGAAATTCCGGCCCATTTCATATTGAAATTTTTTTAGTATATAATTGCGTTAAAGGCGGACAGCGCCCCTGTAGGTATTGAGGGGATTATGATTTATAATTGTGCAGCCGTCGTATACCTTGTTGTAGAATTGTTTTTTTGTGTGGTTGTGTATTCTTAGGGGGTTAGATAGAAAAAAAGGAATTTATGATTCTATATGTATTTCAAAAGGTGGATATATACTAGAAATAAAACTAAATGCTTTGTTAGTGAAATGATTCGCTCTTTTAGCGGTAAAACGTAAATATAGGTATAGGATAAAGATCTATTAATGTTATATAAAAAGTGAAATAATGAAAGGAACGGGTGTTCTGTATATGTTTGTTCGGTGCACTTGATCAATTGAGGTACGTATTTTTAATCCAGTATATGTGTTTAAAAAGGAAATGCTATTAATCAATTCAAATCTTGAGCATATCTTAAATGTTTATTAAGAGAATATAGCTGTATGGAAATAGATGATACTAAAGATGAAGGAGATATAAGGCTGATATTTCAGTGAAAAAGGGATAGTTAATAAATATATTAGTGTGCTTCTATATATTTACGAGTAAACAGATAAGCAATCATTACTTCATATAAGGAGAACTTGGGACTCTATAACTAGAGTAGTATATGAGTGTATTATGGATTTTTGTATCGTTGTCTGTTATAAGAATACGTATATCTTCAATCGTTTCTAATAGAGGGTGTGATAAACAAAGAGGTATTAATATTTATTAAAATAAGATTGTTAGTTTCGCTAGGTAAAAACTTCTGTACAAATTAAGTCTAGGGTTTAAATTAACTTGAATATATTTTGGAAGAATAGGTTAAATAGAAGCAGAAGGTAGCTTTTCGGTAATGAATCCTTGGAGAGACGTATCTAGCTAAAAGAGCATAAAAACATTAACTTGAATATATTTATAAAAAGGTGTTGACGATTATACAAATGGAGTGTAATATAGAAC
>NZ_FNUW01000030.1:0-65458 GCF_900108285.1 Bacillus sp. ok061
TTATTTGGGATTCCATTTGGATCTTCTCCGATACGCCCACTTTCGTGTGCACCAAATGGATTGAAATAGCGAAGTAATGCGATACTCCATTCTGCATCTGCAAATGCCACATCACGCATAATTTGCTCAATCATTAATTTCGTTTGACCATATGGATTTGTTGCACTTAATGGAAACTCCTCCGTAATCGGTGACGTTTCCGGGATACCATATACAGTTGCAGATGAACTAAAGATCATCTTCTTTACATTATGTTTCTGCATTACTTCACATAGCACTAACGTGCTTGTAATGTTGTTATGATAATAGGTTAATGGAATCGCTACTGACTCCCCTACAGCTTTAAATCCTGCAAAGTGAATAACTGCTTCAATTACATTTCCTTCAAAAATTGCGTCAAGCGCTTCGCGATTTAAAACATCTTCTTTATAAAACTTAAATTGTTTTCCTGTTATTTCTTTCACTCGATTTATGGATTCTACCGAGCTATTCGAAAGATTATCCACTACTATAACTTCGTAACCGCTATTTAGTAATTCTACACATGTATGACTACCAATATATCCTGCTCCACCTGTTACAAGTATTGCCATAATTATAGTCCTCCATATTTCATTCATTATAAACTTCTCAAAGTATATCACATATTTCTTATCCTATGTTTAACATGCGAACATAGAAACTTACATTTTATCCCATAATAATTTTATAACATATACGATTCTAATCAGGTAATAAAAAAACGCCACATAATAAAAATTATGTGGCGTTTTTTTATTGAATTACGTAACAATATACACTTAGAAAATGCGCAAGACTACCTAATAATACAAAAACATGAAAAATTTCATGATGTCCCATATATTTAAACTCTAGCCATTTTGGCTTTGTGCCATAAATAAATCCACCAATTGTATAAAAAATGCCCCCAAGTACTAAGAAAACAATACCTCCTGTACTTAAATTCTCAGCTAACGGTGCAAAGAACAAAACAATTAACCAACCCATCGTAATATAAATTGCTGTCGATAACCATCTTGGACAATTAAACCAAAACATTTTAAACACAATACCACAAATCGCAGTTGCATAGACTAAACAAAATAATAGCAAACCACTTGCTGAATTTAATGTAATTAAGCAAAAGGGTGCATATGTACCTGCAATTAATATAAAAATCATAGAATGATCTAGCTTCCTAAAGAAGTAAATAACACGTTCATTGGCCACAACACTATGATACACAGCTGACGACGTATAAAGGACCATCATTCCAATACCAAACAAAATAACAGCTGTAATTGCAGCAAATGATGGCATCTTAATAGAAACTTTCACAAGCATGGCTAATAAGGCAATAAATGATAATATCGCTCCACCTAAGTGAGTAAATGCGTTAACTGGTTCCCTTACATAAGCATTCATAATAACACCCCTCATATAATTACATGTAGTTTTAATAACTACATGTAATTATATACACATTTCTTTTTGAGGTCAACATTTACAATTCATTTGTTTCGTAATACCATATTTAAAGATATATTAAACATTAAGTTCCACTAAGTTATAAAAGTGAGGGATTCTACGTGGAAAATATAAATGAATTACTTGAGACATTACATTTAGAAAAAAATATTAAACTTGAGGATATTCCAAATGTTGACTTATATGTAGACCAAGTTGTCCAACTATTTGAGAATACTTATGCAGATACAACGAGAACTGATGATGAAAAAGTATTAACAAAAACGATGATTAATAATTACGCAAAAGGAAAACTATTCATCCCTATCAAAAATAAAAAGTATTCAAAAGAGCATATGATTTTAATTAGCCTAATTTACCAATTAAAAGGAGCTCTCTCCATTAACGACATAAAAAGTTCATTAGAAAATATAAATGACTCCTTATTAAACGATGATTCATTTGAATTAAATGCGGTATATAAAAATTATCTTGCTCTTACTGAAAGCAATGTCGAAAGCTTTAAACAAGACGTAAATAAACGTGTTACAGAAGTAAATGAGATTTCTTCCTTAGAAGATACAAAGCTAGAAAAATTTCTACTACTAACATCCTTCGTGACTATGAGTAATATGTATAGACGTTTAGCAGAGCAACTAGTTGATGATTTGAAAAAATCATAAATAAAAAACTATCCACCTATTAAAGTGGATAGTTTTTTATTTATTTAATTGCCTCATGAACTTTTAATTGTTTCCCTTTAATCGTTGTAGTCTTCATGACTTTCAAGACAAGTGGTCCTTTTCCATTTAATATTTCAACGTAAGAAACGTTATCTTGTATCGTAATAATACCTATATCTTCTGCTGTAACACCTTTAATTTTAGCAATTGTACCGACGAAATCTACCGCTCTAATTTTCTTTTTCTTCCCGCCATTAAAGTACAGCTTCATAATGCCTTTGTTTATGTCCGCATTTTTATCTTTCTTTATAATTGGTTTAGCATGTATCTTTTCTTCAAATGCAGCTTTCTCTTTCATAACTTCTTCTTTTGAAGGTCCAATTGCCTTTGGAATTTCAAAACCAATATACTCCTCAATCTCTTCTAAAAATCTATTTTCATATGGTGTTATAAATGTAATAGCTTTTCCACTATTTCCAGCTCGTCCCGTTCTTCCAGTACGATGTACATAGCTTTCTTTTTCAAGTGGAATATCATAATTAATAACATGTGTAATATTATCAATATCAATTCCTCTCGCAGCCACGTCTGTTGCTACTAAATAACGGAACTTTCCTTTTCTAAAATCATCCATAACTTCAAAACGATCTTCCTGTACCATACCACCGTGTATTTTGTCACAAGGATAATTAACTCGTTTTAGCTGTCTATATACATGATCTACGTTTTCTTGTGTACGACAAAAAATAATACAACTGTCTGGATTTTCAATTATAGTTACATCCTTAAGAAGTGAAAGC
Source organism: Bacillus sp. ok061 (assembly GCF_900108285.1). Taxonomy (NCBI): domain Bacteria; kingdom Bacillati; phylum Bacillota; class Bacilli; order Caryophanales; family Bacillaceae; genus Bacillus; species Bacillus sp. ok061. The sequence goes on from NZ_FNUW01000030.1 coordinate 2,951, forward strand.
TTCTCTTCTTCCCTTACTTCAAAAAGAGTATGTTCAATTTTATCCGTTGTAATCCCGGCCGCTTTAATTTCAATATGAATTGGTGAATTCATATATGTACGAGATAATTTTTCAACATCTTCTGGAAGTGTTGCTGAAAATAACATTGTCATTCTTTTTGTAGGTAATTCATCAATAATTGCCTCTACTTGATCGATAAAGCCCATATTTAGCATCTCATCTGCTTCATCAATAACTAAATACTTCAAACACTCTAAAGAAAGGGTACCCTTTTCAATATGATCCAACACACGACCAGGAGTCCCAACTACAATATGTGTCTTTTGCTTTAATTCTAATTTTTGACGTGCAAATGGAGATTTTCCATAAACTGCCGCAGCCTTAATCCTTTTGAATCGACCTATATTTGTAATATCTTCTTTTACCTGCACCGCAAGCTCTCTCGTTGGTGTTAAAACTAATGCTTGTGGTTTATTCTCTTCCCACTCCACCATTTCACAAAGTGGAATACCAAATGAAGCTGTTTTTCCACTTCCAGTCTGAGACTTCACAACAAGGTCCTTCTTTTGTAATGCGACTGGAATAACCTCACCTTGTACTTCTGTTGGATGATCATATCCTAACCCAGTAAGTGCCCTTACAATTTCCTTACTTAATTTATAATCAGAAAAACTTTTTTTACTCATATATTAACCTCATTTTATTATGTATTATTTTCTTTTTTATCTTTTGTATACGTTACTATCACCCTACTTATTATACTTGAAACCTTACATAAAAAGGTGGTTCATGCCAGATTCATCTTTTTATATAGAAATAAACCTTATCATTTCATATATTGTTCAACTAATTGATAACATCTTTTGCTCGTATTGTTAGCATTAACCCTTTTATAGTATCCTCCATCCCACTCCAAAAAATAAAAAGAATACATACAACCTTTTATAATTATCTCAATTTTTCAACCCTTACCATAAACGAACAATATAAATAAAAATACATTTTAAATTCGTTTTTAACGTTATTTTTTAGATATAAAATCTACTTTTTCAAAAAATGTTAAGAAATCCTTTGACTTCTTAATAAAAATAATGTAAATTATCCTATGGACGAACATTTTTGATTAATAAAAATAAAATATTCGTATTTTAGGGGTGTAAATGATGGAAAACGTATTCGACTATGAAGATATTCAACTAATTCCTGCAAAATGTATTGTAAATAGCCGCTCTGAATGTGATACAACTGTCACTTTAGGAAAATATAAATTTAAATTACCTGTCGTGCCTGCAAATATGCAAACGATTATTGATGAAAGAATCGCAACTTATTTAGCTGAAAACAATTACTTCTATATCATGCATCGTTTCCAACCAGAGAAACGAATCTCATTCATTAGAGATATGCAATCACGTGGATTAATCGCTTCTATCAGCGTTGGTGTAAAAGAGGACGAATATGAATTCGTACAACAATTAGCTGCTGAGCAACTTACACCTGAATATATCACGATTGATATCGCACACGGTCATTCTAATGCTGTGATCAACATGATTCAACATATTAAAAAACATTTACCAGAGAGCTTCGTTATCGCTGGAAACGTTGGAACTCCAGAAGCGGTAAGAGAATTAGAAAATGCTGGTGCTGATGCAACAAAAGTTGGTATTGGACCTGGTAAAGTCTGTATTACTAAAATTAAAACAGGCTTCGGAACTGGTGGTTGGCAGCTAGCTGCACTTCGCTGGTGTGCGAAAGCTGCAAGTAAGCCAATTATCGCTGATGGTGGTATTCGTACACACGGCGACGTAGCTAAATCTATTCGATTTGGGGCAACTATGGTCATGATCGGTTCTCTATTCGCTGGTCACGAAGAGTCTCCAGGGGAAACAATTGAAAGAGATGGCAAACTTTATAAAGAATACTTCGGTTCTGCTTCTGAATTCCAAAAGGGTGAGAAGAAAAACGTTGAAGGTAAGAAAATGTTCGTTGAGCATAAAGGTTCTTTAGAAGATACGTTAATCGAAATGGAACAAGATCTTCAATCTTCTATCTCTTACGCTGGTGGAACAAAATTAGATGCCATTCGTACTGTAGATTATGTTGTCGTGAAAAACTCGATTTTCAACGGCGATAAAGTATATTAATCCTTAAATTTAAAAAGAAGGACAAGCATAGAAGTGCTTGTCCTTCTTTTTCATATATAAAAATATAAAATATTTTTATTTTACTGAATTTTCTAGTATCATGTTTTTAGATAGTCTTAATAAGGAGGAGATACGACTTGAAAAATGTAATGGAAAATCGCCTTAATCGCGCAGAGGTGCCTGCTGAACTAACATGGGATTTATCCGATTTGTATAATTCTGATGCCGAATGGCATACCGCATTAAACGTATTAGAAAATGATATACAGAAACTTGATACATTTAAAGGACGTTTACATACCAACTCCACAACTTTATTAAATTGCCTACTTTTAGAAGAAGAGCTTTTAATGAAGTTAACAAAACTGTATTCATATGCAAATTTAAAAGAATCTATTGATCATACAAATCCAGTTATTCAAGCGAACTCTTCCAAAATTTCTGCTTTATGGACGAAAGTACATACTGCACTATCCTTTATCCATAATGAAATTCTCTCACTTGAAGAAGGAACAATTGAAAAATATTTAACTGACGAAACAAAACTTGAACCTTTCCGTAAGTCGTTACTAGAGATACTCAAAAAAAGGCAGCACACTCTCTCTCCTGAAACAGAAGAAGCACTTGCTGCACTTGGCGAAGTTCATAGTTCTCCATACAAAATTTACGGCATGACTAAATTGGCCGATATGGATTTCACTTCTATACAAGACGAACAAGGAAACGAACTCCCTGTTTCATTCTCATTATTTGAAAGCAAATATGAATTTTCTCCAAGCACATATATACGTCGAAAAGCATATTCATCATTTGTTTCCACACTAAAACAATATAAAAATACAATTGCCACAACATATGCTACTGAAGTTAAAAAACAAGTAACACTTTCTCGTTTACGTAAATATGAATCCGTTACCCATATGCTATTAGAACCACAAAGAGTTCCACTTGAAATGTATAACAACCAACTTGATATTATTTATAAAGAATTAGCACCTCATATGCGCCGTTTTGCAGATTTAAAAAAGAAAGTATTAGGACTCGATCAAATGCTTTTCTGCGACTTACATGCACCTTTAGATCCCGAATTTAATCCAGCTATTACTTATGAAGAAGCAGGCACGCTCATTCAAGATTCTTTAAAAGTATTAGGCGATGAATATAGTTCAATAATCCAAAAAGGATTCAAAGAAAGATGGGTAGATCTTGCAGATAACGTAGGCAAATCAACCGGGGCATTTTGCTCAAGTCCATACGGCTCTCATCCCTATATTTTAATTACATGGCAAAATACGATGCGTGGATGCTTCACATTAGCACATGAATTTGGACATGCTGGTCATTTCTATTTAGCAAATAAAAACCAACGTATCATGAACGTACGCCCATCTATGTACTTTGTTGAAGCACCATCAACTATGAATGAATTACTATTAGCTCAGCATTTACTAGCGACTACTGACGATAAGAGAATGCGCAGATGGGTCATTCTACAACTACTCGGCACATATTATCACAACTTTGTTACTCATTTACTTGAGGGTGAATATCAACGTAGGGTATATGCTCTAGCAGAAGAAGGACAGGCCCTTACAGCTACAACTTTAACTGAAATTAAAACAAATGTCCTTTCGACATTCTGGGGAGATTCTGTAGAAATCGATGAAGGTGCGGGCTTAACTTGGATGCGTCAGCCTCATTATTATATGGGTCTATATTCTTACACATATTCCGCAGGCCTCACTGCATCTACTGCAGTAGCTCAAATGATTAAAGAGGAAGGACAACCTGCTATTGATCGCTGGTTAGATGTGCTTCGCGCTGGTGGTACAATGAAACCACTTGAACTAATGAAACATGCCGGAGTAGATATGTCAAAACCAGATGCAATCCGTAAAGCCGTTTCTTACGTTGGCTCATTAATTGATGAATTAGAGCATTCTTATCAAGGATAAAAAATAAGCCCTCGCTTTATGAGGGCTTATTTCATATTTATTTTCCAAACCTTTTGCGATATCCACATTTCCTGCAAAGCTCTTCAACTGCAACTCTTTTCGAAAATCCATCGACAATATTTGTTGCTCTTTCACCTTCTATAATGTTAGAAAATGAATCATTATTAATATTCCCAAGGTTAATAATCCCTTCACCATCTAAACAGCAAGGAATAACTGTTCCATTCGCTAAAATACCCGCTTGATTACGAAGTCCATGACAGAATCCTTTCCCATCATCCTCTTCTTCATGTAATGCTGGCCACTGGAATTCATAGTCTTGATTAATAAAGACACGTTCTGCAATTTTTATACCTTTTCCTGGTGTAAGCTTCTCTTCAATTTGATAAGATAGATCAAATTCATTTTCAATTATGGATAATAACTCTCTATTTTTCTGGATTTCAGCATTTGTTTTATTATCCTGAGTTAAATTCCATAACCTTAACGATACAATTAAATCTGATTGACTCGTTGCTTCCCTAATGAAGGAAAGTATACTCCTTACATAGCCCTCTTTATCTTGCGAACCTGGGTGTCCATCAAAACTATGCAGTGAAAAATTCATTTGTCTTAACGCAGGCTTATTTAACAGTCTATGCCTTCTCTTATTAATTAACGTTCCGTTCGTTGTAATATTAACTTTAAACCCTTTTTCATGGCTTAAGTCTAATAGTTGATCTATTTTTGGATGGAGCAACGGCTCACCCTTCACGTGCAAATAAATGTAGTCTGTGTGAGGTTTAATTTGGTCTAATCTTTTAGAAAAATCCTCTACAGAAATGAATTGCTTCTGCCTTTCCGTCGGCGGACAAAAGCTACACGCAAGATTACACACACTCGTAATCTCCAAGTAAAACTTCTTAAACTTCTTCACCTTTAATTCCTCACTTCTCTAACTACTTATACTTTTTCCTCTTCATATTACAGCATATTTTTATGGAAATAGAAACATACTTATTTTAGGAAATCTACATACCATCTAATAATGTTTAAAAGACCATCGGTAATTTTTGTCCAATGGTCTTTCCCACTATTAATTATCTTTAACCTCTTTTACATACTCCCATGTTTCACCTTGATTTTTTGATTGATAAAGTATACTACTATTACCATTGTAGTCTCCATCTGCTCCTTGCCCTACTAGCATGTTAAAAACTCCATCCTTCTCATAAGGCAGATTAGGAAAATTAAACGGATTTATTACCTGTCCACTTTCTAGTTTCACTTCATAATTTGTATAGCTCAACTTTTTAAAAGTTATACCACCATCATCTGTACGGTATAACCCCCCTTCATTTCCAGAGGGTCTGGCTGCCCTTAAAAATCCGAGCTTTTCATTAAAAAAGATGATTCCTGATGCACTACCGACCGCTTCATTGAAAGGGTCTTCATTTATAACTCCCCATGTTTCCCCTCCATCAATTGTCTTGCTTAGTGAATAAAAGGTGCTCCCTAATGCTTTATCTGTGACATCTAGTTTATAACCAACTTCTTTTGAAAAGTAGAATTGCTCATTATTATTAGTTAAATCCTTCTTTTTCTTTTTAGAACTACTTTCCTTACTCCAATTTGGGTCACCTAGTAAATTATATCTAGCAGGTACTACCTCTTTCTCTTTTCCAGGGATAAATATAGATACCGTATATCCAATTATTTCGGACTTTGCTTCTTCAAGCTTCTCTAATTTCCCATCTTTATTAATATTAATAATTCCTTCTCTGTTGTAACCCCAGTTCCTTTTCCCATAATAGACCAGCCCATACTTATCTTCATTCCACTTACTTACAGTTTGTTTAACTGGAATGGCTTGAACTGTTTTAATTAAAGGTTTTACTAATTTATCTTCATTATAATCAGCGTTAACATACCCATTTAATCCTACAAAAATATCTTTTGATTTATTTTTATTATAAGATATTAAGTAGCTTTCCTCTTTTCCAGCAGCATTTTTCCCATAAAGAAAAGTATCAAATGATGTAATTGTTCCATCTGATTTAAATTCCAAAGTAAAATCATCCGACATATATAACTTCTTTGGCAAAGTATATTTCTTATTTATATCTTCAAAAATGCCCTCTACACCATACTTATATATATTATCACGCTCAAGTTTAACTGATCTTTCGTTTTTTACGCTTTCTATAAACCATGCTAGTTTACCGCCATAATTCGTTGCACTTTTATAAATTTTTATCCCATAAAAAGACGTTATAAGGATAAGAATTATAACAGAAATGTATTTCCATCCCTTTACATTTAATAATTTGGATGATTCGCGTTCCCTATTTTTCACAATTTTAATTGTAGTAAATATAATAATAAGTATTAGAAATACTATAGATAATAACCAAATATAAATATTATTATTCATTCTCCCATACATACATAATAAAGCTAATTCATAACAAAAAATCCAGTATACGATTATTACTAATGGATTTTTTATTAATGATACCAATATTTTTTTCATATCTTCCTTAAATATGTTAATCCCCCCCTAAGTACATCTAATACTTCTTTTTTCCTATATTGAGTATACTTGATTTCACCAGGCACTTGCATACCCCATATTTACTGTACATCTTCATTACATATCAGTTAAATCTAAAATAATAAAATGCGTATAAAAAAGCACTCTATCTTGTAAAGATAAGTGCTTTTTTCTTGATTATATTTTTTATTCAATATACAGCCAATAATACTTCATGTTAATACACGAGGCATGATTAATTTCGGATCAATATTTATGATACAGTTCACCGTAACTAATATAAATAAGGTTATTTTTTATTATTTTTATAATTAAATTTAACGAAAAAGGTAGTGCCCTCCGACCCTGTTTGAATTTCTATTTTTGCATTATGGCGGGCAGCAATAGCATAACATACACCTAACCCCAACCCAGTTCCATTATCTTTGGTCGTGTAAAATGGCGTACCCAGTTTCTCCAATACTTCAGGCCTGATACCTTTTCCTTGATCCCGCACTGCAAGCACCACACAATTTTGACCTTCCTTGTAGGTGCTAATGGTTAGAACCTTCCCTGTATTCATCGCTTCTAAGCCATTACGATATAGATTCATTAATAATTGCCGTATCTCATTACGATTTAAAAGTAATTCCGGAATGTCATTTGTATCGACTTGAATATATTTATTTTGATTATACGTATCAATCTTTATTAAAGGAATAATATCGCGGATAATTGAATTTAAATCTAACATCTGCAAATCCAATTTCCTTGTATTACCCATTGAGAGAAATTCAGTAATAATAGAATTGGCACGGTTAAGTTCTTCAATCATTAAATGAAAGTACTTATTATGTTTCTCATAGGTATTCTCTTCTTTTAATAACTGCAAAAATCCTAGTACCGTTGTCATTGGATTTCTAATTTCATGGCTGATACCTGCTGCCATTTGCCCTATTAAATCAATGTTAGATAATCTTTTCAATTCCTGTTCATATTTCTTTTTTTCCGTTATGTTTTTAAAAATACAACAAATACCATCATCATACGGGTATGCAATAACTTCGTGCCAATATTCATCTGCAGTAGAAAAAAATTCGAAATGAACTGTAGTTCGATCTGACATCGCACGATGAAATTCCTTATACATAACTGTGTCGATGTCACTCGGGAAAACATCCCATATATTCTTTCCTAATACATCTTTTGCTGTTTTTCTTTGCGGAAAATATTGATACTTATTTACGTACGTAAATTTCCATTTATTATTTAAAGTAAAGAATCCATCCGTAATACATTCAATCACACTTGTAACTTTTTCATTAGCAGCAGCTAGCTCTCCCGTTCGCTCTTCCACTATGCTTTCTAGTTGATCCATATATAACACATTTGAAAACGTAGGGGCTGTGGCATCAACGATAGATTTTGCTAGTTGAATTTGAGAATTATCGTAATTGTGAGCTTTTCCTTCTTTGCCAACGACGATTACCCCTAATACTTCTCCCATTGAAACCAATGGAATCATCAATAGATCCTTACTATCTATATTTTTTGTTCGAAGAACCTCTTGGATCTTGGCTTCATAGCTTTTCTCTGTCCAATCCGCTTCTGTCCAATCACAGCCCTTATTTAATTTCGTTGTTTTAATCGTTGTTTTGTCTAGCGGATTTAGAAGATGGACAGCCATATTTTTACTCTCTAAAATCTGTTTTAAGTAAAAAAAGCATTTATCAAAACTCTCCTGTATCGAGGAACACATTGATAAATCACGTGTAACATTTAGTAACAACTGCTTCTCAGCAATAAGGTTTTCCTTTTGTGTTAAATTATTGGCGTTTTGAATTGCCACCGCAGCCATATTTACATAAGCTTCAACACTTTGAATTTCTGAATCTGTTAAGTTCATCGGAATTCCATAATCAAATAAAAAAACCAGACCAAATAACTCTTGCCTAAATGAGATAGGCAGAGCTAATAAGGACTTAATTTTAAACGCATCAACTGGTATCGGATCTGGTCGATGATCCTTTGAGGTATCAGGAATATAGATGGTTTTTTTCGTTTCAATAACTTCTTTTGCCAGTAAGTCTATTTCAGGATCAATTACCTGAGTATCAAGCGTTACGCCATTTATAGTCTCTGGTTTTCCTGCAAACCCTCTAAATGTCCCATCTTCCTGGGGTAAATAAATTCCAACAGCATCACAACTAACAATCTCCTCTGATATCGCCATTGTTACACGCTGCAATACTTCACGTAGTTCTAATTTCGTATTTATTATTTTTGTTATATTCGCGAGCCTAGAATATCTCGTCTGATCACTTACCATTCACATAGCCTCCAGTTATAGGCATAATAAAATAAATATGATAATATCGGTGTCTTACCTTTATTTTACATAGAATATCTTACTTATGATACGGTTCACCGTACCAAGTAAACTGGAAGTTTTCACTTTATAATTCTTACCAATTTAAAAGCTTTTTCTTCTATTTATCACTCGTAATACTTCACCTTAATGTTTTCCTCAATTTCTTCTAATTGTCTCTTTTTCCCTTGCTTCCACTCAGTCCTTATATATTCAGCATGAATAGGATACGTGTTTCTTTTGTGATTATTTTCCAATCCAGCAACATACGATTCATCCTCATACCTCTCTATCTCATCCATATGGTTATCTTCCATCCGTTGAATTTCAGATTCATATTGTTCGTAAAGAGGCGTTGCTTTTAACTTAGTATATCCAACACCCTCATATAACTTACCATTGTTTATACTACCACTAAAATGATACACATAATCATTAAGATCTTGATTATACTTTTTATAATTTATGACGCTACCTTTCCAAGGTTCTCCATTGTGAAATTGACCAGTAAATTTAGATTCCTGCCAAAACATTTCACCTTCAACTATCTTATCATTTTCAAATTTCCCAATATAAACATTGCCATTTGATTTACGATAATAACAATGCCCGTTTTTCATTCCATCTACCTTATTACCATGAAAAACCAATTTACCTTTTAATCCATATTTAGTTTGTATGCCATTTTTTCGATTATCCTCTGTCCACTCACAATCAAAGAAGTAATCAAGGAATAAGTTTCCTGAGGGTGTATGATTATATACTTTAGCCTTCTTTATATTCTGTTCTCCATTTTTATAATTGTCCTTATCGAAGATAAACTCATATAGCTTTTCACCTTTTTTTGAATATCCATTGTACTTTTCGTACCTTATAATATTATTTACTACCATAGCTTCTAATTTAATATAGCCATAACTATCATATAATTTTATGTTTCCCTCTAATCTTTTAGGACTACTACTTTCAAAAAGGGGAATTCCTAAAACGCTAACCCTATAACTTTTTCCTACTTCTTTTTCCTCAATTAATGAATTTTTTACTGTTAAATAATACAGTTTACGTAACAATATATAGCTCTCAACATTCAGAAGCTCTAGTATTGTTTCAGTATTAATTCTTGAATAGAGAGGCGTAGGAATATTTTTATTAAAGTACTTTCTTATTATTAAAGTTAATTCTTTTGCAAAATCCTCTCGTTTAAATTCATTCTCTGGATCTTTAATGAACCTATTTAATTTTACAAAATCCTCAAAAATATCATATGTTTGATTCAATTCATATTCACTAAATAATTCTTTTTGACCTTTCATCAAGTTAGCTATATTTTCAGCCCAACTTTCACTTAATGCCAAATCCTTTACACTGTATGCCTTAGGTTTAGTAAGTGATTCACTATACATCTCTTTTATAACATTAAGGTTCCTTGTTATCATTGTTAAAATTATAGTAGCATCTTGGTTAAGAGCAGCATTTTCTCTATCTATTTCTAACTCACTCATTTTCTTAGAAATGTCATAACTTTGTACACTTATTCGATATACTAAAAAACTAAACAATGAAGATACAATAATAGAAAGCAAACTATACAATAAAGTAAATGCATCATGTGTTTTAGCTATATTACCTTTATTATCAAGCATTTTATTCCATGCATCTATTAAATTTCCATACATTAAATAAAAGAGGGCGAGGGAAATTATCAACACAAATACTAACATGAAACCAATCATTTTTTTATTATTATACATGCATTTTTCCTTCCTTAACTTAATAAATATTTTCGAAACATATCGCTAAATTATAGAAAATCAATATTCAACTCTTTTCTTAACCTCCTCCATCTTCCCATAAAAATCACTCTCCATATCACGCTTAAAGAAATTACTTAATTTACATAAATAAGCAAGACAATCAGATATTTCTTTTCCTAAATCAACAGAAATATGCTCCTTAGCAAGCTCAAATGCCTCTTGCTCTTCATAGCCTTCTTGAATTTTCTTTTCAGTTATTGTAAAAAGCTCTCTTAATAATTCGGCAATCTCAGCAACCTCTGTTGTTAGTAACATATGATTCATTAATAATGAAGATTTACTTCTCCCATATGAGTCATCTTTAATATGATAGTTAAGTTCCTTCTGATATTTCTTACTAAATTCTTGTAATACCTTCATTTTTCACACCTCTACCTATGCTAGTTTTTCTTTATACTAATCATATCATCCCACGATTAAATAACAGCATTTTTCTTTAATATCTCTATTTGTTAACATATCAAATCTAACAACTCAACTGCCTTCTTTTTTAAATGACTAACTTCAATCTATTTCTCATATTTTTTTGTATAGAAAAAACCCCATCCATTTTATCTTTGGATAGGGTGTCTTTCATAAACTCTCGTTGTAGCTCTTCGTCAATATTCAACTTTATCTTTTCAATTTCTTTTTTATCATTTATAACAACAGTATCAATAATCATACGATACAACATTTTCTTTTCATCACTGGGTACGGCATTTAATAGTACATGAATCCCCGCTAATACTTGCTTTACATATTCATATGAAAGAGGAACGGAATTTCCATCCCCTAATTCAAACTCTACTGCTGATTTCCTTGCATTTAAATGATCTATTTCAATTTTCAATTCCTGTATACGATCAGCAAATATTATAGTATCTAACACCGCTTCCTCATATAGGCTAAAATATTTTTGCCTACGACCTTCTGCGTTTAGAATTGATTTCTCAATTAATTGTAATTCATCCTTCAATGGTTTAATTTGTGCCTGCTTCTTTTTATTTACTTCTGTTACAAGTTGTTGTAAGGTTTTTGGATGTTTTACAACTGATTTAATCCGATTAAGTACATATTGCTCTGCGTAATCTGCTCTTATGCTATTTGCACTACATACTGCACTTCCTTTACTCCGAAACGCACCACATGAATAATAACGTATTACTTTTTTTACACCACTTTTTAATGTGTTAGTCGTCCTACTAGCTACCATAGAGGCGCCACACTTAGGACATTTTATGAGACCTGTAAGTACGAAGTTTCCTTCATAATTACGAATAGAACTTTTAGATTTCCGCTGTTGGATCGATTGGACTTTATCCCATAACTCTTTCGCAATAATTGACTCGTGATTTCCATCAACTAAAATTATGTCTTCACTCTTTCCTTTTCTCCTTTTTTCACTCCAATTTTCAAAACGATTAAATCGTATTTTCCCAATGTATATGGGATTTAAAATAATCTCCTTGATAGCACTTGTACTAAAAGTATTGCCTCTTTTCGTCCTATAACCTTCATGATTAATTTTGTTAGCTATGGCTTTCAAACCTTTGCCACTTGCAAACAAAGCAAAGATCTTTCTAACAATCATCGCTTCCTCTTCGATAATCTGAAGAGTTGTTTCCTTGCTACCTTTATTAAAGTGGGCTACACTCTTGTATCCAAGTACACGTCCACCATTCCATCTTCCGGTACGTGCCCGTTGTTTCATCCCCATCTTTACATTATCGACAATCGTATTACGTTCCAGTTCACCAACAGCACCCATCATTTGAAGTGCAAATTTCCCCATAGGAGTCTCCGTTTCAAAGTTCTCTGAAAATGAACGGAAGGCTACTTTATGTTTACTTAATTCATCAACGATTTGAAGCAAATCAATAGTTTTACGTGCTAATCGTGAAATCTTCCATACAACTACTTCATCAAATTCACCATTTTTAGCATCCCGAAGTAACTTCTGTAATTCATATCTTCCTTTGATTGATTTACCACTTACTCCTCGATCTACATATTCTTGTGCAACAATTTTTCCATACATTTTACAATAATTACGCAATGTATCTAACTGAGCATCTATTGAATACCCATGTTCTGCTTGCTCCTCAGTACTTACTCGTGCATATATTGCTACTCTTGTATAACTTCCCATGATACTTTCCCCCCAATATCCTCTTTACTAAAATCTATAGTTATCGTTTCATTTTCTAAACCTTCATCGAAACTAAATTTTGTTTTTATTTGTGATAATTGAAGTGTTTTATCTACCTTAATCTCTCTTACAAATGATGATAGTAAATTTCTTTTTTCATCATGATTTAATTCTTTTAATAATTTATATAAATTATTAAAAGTTTCTTCTATATATTTTTCTGAAGATATCTTATAATCCTTAGAATAATTTAATTTCATTATTGTATCTTTTTCTTCATTCAATATTTCTAACTCTTGATTAAGCTTTAGAATCCTTTGCTTGAAAACACCCGCTAAAATTTTTTCTCCTTCAAAATCTAAAAATAGTTGATGCTTCTTAACCTGTAAATCACTTTGTCGTTTTGTTATTGCATTTAACTTTACTCTTTGTTCCTCCGAGCTCCCCTCTGATTTACGAATCTTTTTATAAACACCCTCAATAATAGGAGGAGAACTTAAAAGTACTTCTATAGCTTTATATACCTGATACTCAATATTATTAGCTGTAATATATTTAGCATTACAAACTGTACTATCCTTGTTAACACGCTGACTACAAGTATAGTAACGATAGCTTTTAGACTCCCCTTGCTGACCTTCCAATATTTTTCCTGTACCAACCATGTGACCATTACATATTGGGCATTTTAGAAGAGCAGTCAGCGGATAATTATTTCTCTTTTTGTTTCTATTCTTGAATTGTTCACTTTTGGTTAGAAGCTTACTCTGGACTATATTCCAAAGCTCTTCTGAAATAATAGCAGGATGTTTACCATCTATTATATATTCCTGTCCATCTTGTTGAAAACGTACTTTCCCAATATAGACCACATTGCGAAGAATCTTATAGATACTTCCTAAACTAAATGCTTTTCCATATTTAGTCTTGATTTTTCTTTTATTCAATTGCTTAACAATTTCTTTATAACCTAAGTCATTAACATACCAATGAAAAATCTTCTGAACTACCTTAGCCTCTTCATTATTAATCTCTAGGTTAGATTCTCTTCCTTCTTTCAAACAAGTAGATTTTGGGATAACGTCGTATCCCAAAATCCTTGCACCGCAGTACTCCCCCTGTTTGGCTCTCTGTCTTCTTCCCATCCTAGAATTTTCAAGTATAGTTTCCCTCTCTAGTTGACTAACTGCGCCGAGCATTTGCAAGGTAAACAAGCCTTGAGGTGTTCCACTATTGAAGTTTTCACTCAAACTTGTAAAAGTTACTCCATATTTCTGAAATGCCTCTACAATGTAAAGAATATCTACTAATTTTCTTGCCAAGCGATTTACTTTCCATACAACTACTTCTTCAATGTTTCCTTTCTTTACCTGAAGAAGTAGTTGTTGTAATGCCACTCTATTTTTTACGCTCTTACCCGATATGCCCGCATCTACATATACCTTTTGAAGTCCTAGTCCTTTTCGGAAACAATATTCAACAATTTTCTCTTTTTGGGCTTGAATACTAAAGCCATTAATCTGATCTTTGGTGCTTACCCGTACATAACCTACAACTTGACGCATTAATTTATTTCTCCCTCACTTAAGTCTCTTCTTCATTACATTTGTTAAGTTTTTCTACTAGCCCTACCTGTTCAAAAACATTTAACTTTGTATGATATTTCACAATCATTTCAGCCAATAAATCTATAAAATGATTATAATTTCCCTCTTGATAATTCATTTTTCTTCCTCCTTCTAAACTGAAATTTTTTTCATATCCCTATACTAGATAGCAGTAGCGCAATACATTTCCCCTAATTCCCCTCTTTCCCCACTAATTTTTTTATTTTATAAATCCAACATATTTCGTTGGAAAACACCTTTACTTTTTATAAAGTCATCCTACCAACTAGTTATACTAAAAGAGGTTTTCCTTACCTATTGACACTTTATTACAAGAAATTCAAACCATTTTACATTTAGAAAATCTACTGAGGATTTTGGGGAACCAGGGGCGTTCGCACAAAATCCTTCTAGTTAATGCCACCCCTAGCTACTTCTCACCCCCCAGCCGTCCCACAAATACCCCTGTTTTCCCCTCACCCCAACAGCGATATTGCTTCTTCTTTTCTTTCTACGGTTGTATGAGAGTAGATACTCGTCGTTTTCAAATTAGCATGACCTAGCAAATCTTTGATTACAACCAAATTCACATTTTTATCCACTAATGCTGATGCAAAGCTATGCCTTAGCGTATGGCATGTGATCTTTTTGTTCCAACCTAATCGTAAGGTTGTTTCTTTTAAAATACGGTTTACATATACATCTGATAACCCTCCTGTTCTTTCCGTCATAAAAAGCTTTCCAGATTGTACACTGGGTCTCCACTTTTCTATATAACCTTGTAAATGTACTTTCAAGATTACATTCAGGGGTACTAGCCTGTCCTTATTTCCTTTTCCATTAAAAATGCATATTGTATTTTTTTCAAAATCAATATGTTTCACTTCTAATGAAAGGCATTCACTTATACGCAATCCTGTATAAAAGAGAGTTCTTACCACCAATTGAACTAAATCATGCTTAATGGATTCAGCGAACTCATGGAACTCTTGTTCAGTAAGAAACGAACGTTCTTTTTTACTGACTTTTTTAGGGCTTATAGATTTGACCACATTTGTACCTACAAAATCATTATTGTAAGCAAATTTATAAAAAGATCGCAAAGTATTCAGGTGTCGATTACAAGATGTAGGCTGATACTGCTTGATTTTCTCCAACATAGACAGATACTCTTTCACATCACCTGAGGTTACGGACTCAATATGCAAGGAAGAGGTGTATTTTTCTTTCAAAAAAACTTCTATACACTTTAAATCTTTAGCATACTCTGTAACAGTTCCTTGGCTACGTTCTTTCTCAATTAAATCTTGTATAAATAATTTTTTAACTTCCGAAAATAACATGTAACTTCACGCTCCCTTGCATTTTTTCTTCTGATACATAGTCTTGTAAGAATTAAGATATAAAGCAGCTTTCATTCTAATTCATTCAGATCAGATATTTCTTCATTATCTTCATCATTTTTTGAAAGAGCGTGAACGTCTTCATTGATTCCCTCAAAAATATTTTCATTAAATACCAAGCAATAAGTCCTATACCGCTTGTTATCAATATTTGTACGATATGCGTTTTTATTTGTTTCTGTTTTTAAGTACCCTTTTTGTTTTAAAGCATCCAAAACTACTTTAGGATTAGAGAAACCACCCTCATGTAATAATTTTTTAAAGGCTTCGGTCAAAATCATAACTTCTGTTCTAGAAACTGTTTCATTTATTTTCCCGTAGCATTCATTCTGTGGGGTACTACCACGATTCACTTTAAACTTTGTTTTATGAGCAATTACCATCTCTTTTATATAATTTAATGCTTTATCAGCAATATCACGCTCTTCTAAAGCCAGTTTCTCGGCTTCATTTAGCAGACTAAAAATAGCATCTAAGTCTAGATTTAAAGACAGTGACGACTCATTTACTAACTCTGCAGTAGTTAGTACAATACTGAATTTTCTGGAAATTCTTTCTAAATATTGACTGTTTGGTAAGTTTTCAGTACAGTAGTCCGTCCACGTTTTCCATTTATTCAAAACGTATTCTTGCCCCTTTTCCAGCACATACTTTACAAATTCTATCCCAGCATACCCATAGTTATGGTACAATTCATCTTTTATTCGATCAGCACTTGTAGCATTTTTAGTCCATGAAATGTTTCCAAATTCAAAAGCTCTCACTCGTAATCCCACATTTTCATTTGTTTTTTCAAACAATGAATGCTCCCCAGTTGAAATCAATGTTGTACACCAAGTACTTATCTTACGAAGCCTACATTCTTTATTCATTCTTGCCTTTTCTTTTCCTTCGGCAACTTGGTAAATAAAATTTGTAAAATTCTTCATTTGACTCATAGAAGCTTCATCGAAAACAATGGGAACACCATAGTTTCCATCCAAAATTTTAATCATTGCATTCCCTGTCGCTGACCAACTTCGTATTAATCCATCCCCCTGAATAGATGGTTTTCCAAAAGGTGAAACTGCTAAGCAAGCAGCTGTACTTTTTCCTGTCGTGGAATTCCCATACAAGTGAAACAATAAAGTATCCATCTGTGATTGTTTAGTAATTAACCCTACTATCGGAGCTGTAAATCCCATTGTTAGAGCCAATTCTAAGGTTGGATTACCAATGACTTCATTTTGAATCGTATCCAACCAATTCTCTAATGTACCATTAGGTTGGATGTTTAAATTCCCATGATAAATTGAACATTCGCACTCATCCTCGCTAATTATCTCATGGTGCTTATATAACATTCCTTCCTCAGCCACTCCCCACCCTAATTCATTATGAAAATAATGAATAGGGGCAGAACCCTCTTGTTTATCCAGAAACGCAGCTATGACCTTTGCTTTCCCATTTCCTACATCCATGCCATACTTCATCAAATTTACTAATTCTTTTGATTGTAATTGTTCACGGGATACCTTGATTTCTTTCATTTTCCTATCATAAAAGTTAAATTCTAATACTACTTCGACCTCTTTAGATTCTACATAACACTGTTTCTCCTTCACCTTTACAATTCTTGCCACCTTTTCACAAAGTGGAGCATTTGTTTCCTTATCCTTCGAATGTAGGTATAAATATCCATTACGAACTTCAAAGTTTCCATATCTTTCTGGTGCACTTTGTGAGTTTTTAGCTCGCTTCTTTAATGACATTCTTTGCTTCGACATTTTCTTCAATCCCTTTCTGTGCTTATGTATACCTCTTACAGCTTACAAGCTAAGCTGCAAGAGGTACCACCTTCCAATTAAGATCAGATTTACTTATAAGTACTACTTTCTCTAGTGACGATGCATTATATGAAGCATCATCTAAATTTAAAACATAGGTTTCTAATATAACTTTTCGAGAACTTATTAATGAAAATTGCTCTACAAGTTCATTAATAACTACTACTGTGTTCTTTAATTCCATGTGGTTTATAGGGAATTGTTCCTTAAATTCTACATGAACCATTACTTCATAATCCTCTTTTTTCTTCTTGGAATGCTGTATATGATCCGTGCACGTTATAACATCTACACTATCTGCCAATACATTTTTTACATTTTTTATCGCCTGTTTAGAAGATGTTTTAAAGCAAATATACGCACCTCCTAACCAAACATTCCGAGTTTTAAGGTTAGCATTATATTCTTTCTTTTCTTCCTTTAATAATTTTCGATAATATACCCAGTCATAAGAAATTTCTTTTAATAAGTGCATCTTAATTCCTCCCTAATTTGTTATTTTGAGGCAAATAAAAAACGCCACAAAAACAAAAATTCTTCAATAAAAGTGCATATAAATGCACAAAGAAAAATTCTTATTTTTATGGCGTCTAGTACAAAGCTTCACACTTGGTTAATGCTTGTCTGTTTGACGTAGTTCGCATGCACACTTTGGAATTTAATTCCAAAAGCAGAGGCGTCCATTTATATTATTTCCTTGTCTTGCTTCAACTTGTTTATAGCATAGCACAACCCTTTCAATAGCATCAACCTCAAATTTACTTAGAAAAGTACGTATGAATTACTTTTTATCAACTAAAAAGGCAATACGCGAGTCGTCACTCCCTAGTTCAGATAAAAATAAAATGTGTCAAATTTGTGTCCGTTTTTAAAAATTATATTTTCAACATTATACTGAAAAAAAGAAAGTTCCATACGAAACTTTCTACTTATCAAACCCAATAATTTTTAAGTATGTCATATATATTTGCTGATAGTCTGTTCCCCACGCTTGACGTATATCCTCTGGATCAAGAATTCTATAATGCGAAGTCAAAATATGTTGTTGCAATTTCCATCCCCTTTGCTGATGTTTATTTATCCACCATACTTTTCCTCCCAGTGTTTTTAAAGGCATATTAAGAAATGTCATCCTACTTACTCCCTCTTTACAATAATAATTTTTTAACTCTAATAATAAAAAGACATGATATTCTAATTGATATCATGTCTTTTTCACTTAATTATTTGATTCATTTTTTTCATTAGGCTGTTTCATCGCTACCTCTAACAGCTTCATCCATTTCAAAGCATTTTTTTCATCCCCATAATATAGTTCCCGTGGCAGTAAATAGCTTGCTATTACAATTTCAATATATGGAAGTTCCATGTCATTTACGGTAACAATCAGTTTTGCCGAAAAAACCTTTTTTTCTTCTATAGATTTTCTTTCACCACTTACTCCGCCAATTATTGCTCCTATGCCACCACCTATTATTCCGCCTACAATTGCACCACCTACACTTGTGCCTCTTGACGTAGAGACAGTGGTTCGACCATCTATTTGCATTTCACATCCAAGAATCTCATGATAATCATAAAACCTCTTCTCTTGCCCTGTTACATACCAAAAACCCTTTTTCTTTTTATCAAAAATAAATTGATAGTAACCTTTTTGCCAATCTATACGATCTGTTACCTCTCCTCCCCTACTAGTAATATCTTCACTGACCATATTCTTAGCACTTTTTTTATCTCGAATTGAAATAAAAAGATATCCTATTATGACTGCAATTATAATGACTATTATCATTCTATCGTTACCTCATCCTATTCAAAGTATGAATCTGCTTTTACCGCCCCTTCTGGTTTTGGCGGATCGACCTCCTCAGCATTTCTATCTTCCTCAAAGTACGAGTCCGCCTTTACTGATCCCTCTGGTTTCGGAGGAGCTACTTCTTCAGCATTCCTATCTTCCTCAAAGTATGAATCTGCTTTTACTGATCTTTCTGGTTTTTCAGTTTCTTGTTGATTATTGTTATTATTTTGAGATTCTTCCTGCTGTTCTAAGTTATCATTAGTCATACCATATATAGAATGTAACATTCCCGCTAGTTCAAGTTCGTTCTGTTGTATGTCATTTAACGCCAGCGCTTTTAATTTGAATGTATTATCATCTTTACTTATTACAAATTGAACTTTAGCCTTCACTTCCTGCTCATGATATAAACAATTACCTGTAAACTCAACTATCTCTTCATTATCCTTTGACATAAAATACTTCCATTTAGGGTTTTTAAAAAATTTATGAAATGCTTCTTCTATAGCCATTGAATCATAATTAGGAAGCTTAGAGGATTTAATTTTTTGTACATACTCATGGTCTTTTGTAGTTGCTATCGCAACCTCTTCTTTTACCTGCTTATCAGCTTTATTTACTGCTTCATCTACATCATCACCACTACACCCTGTCACTAATAAAACAGAGCTTACCAAAATGCTACCCACAATTTTTTTCATTTTTTCTCCTCCATTGAATTCCAATCATCTGTATCTATACCCTTAATCCCTTGAACTAAATACCATTTTACAAAAATTTACATTATATCATTTCTGAATACCGATTTATACATATTATCCATTTATTAAAATTAACTATATATTTTAAAGCTTTTTTTCAAAATAATTATTAATTCTTCCCTCAAAATTTTAGGCTCTAGAATTTCTACCATAGGTAATGATTTTAGCACCCACTGTTTGATTCCATTTGAAAATCCTTTTACTTCTATAATTGTATCTATTTTACTTTTACTCATCACTTGAGCACTTGGGAACTCTTTCATTACCTCATGAAAGTTAACATTTAAAAAACGCAGACGTACATTTATATATTCTCCCAATGGTTCTGTTGGGAAACCTTTCATTAATTCCCCAACTTCAATTCGATTATGACCAAAGGAAACATTTAGATTGTCCTTTATCTTTAAAGAAATTATCTTATCTAAACGATGAATCGTTGTGTACTCCATTACATTTCCTTTAGATATTGAAAATAAATAGAAATACTGACTAAAAAACACTATTCCTATCGGATATAAATGTATTACACTCTTTTTCCCCCCTAAGTGTGATTTATATTTTATAGCTATCCCTTGTCTCTTATATATTGCCCAACTGATTTTCGAGATCAACTCTAATTGAACATCTTTAAGTTCCAACGAATGATAGTGAAAAAGCTCATTTTTCAACTGTTCCCGTATCAAATTTCCCTTTTCTTCATCTACCATCTTCATCAATTTATCTAATATAGCTATCATTTGTTTTTTTGAAAATGCTCGACTACTAACTAATACCTTACAAATCCCTAACAATTCACCATAAGAAAACCAATATGGACTTTGTTTATACAATATATAGCCATTCTCTCTTCGACTATATTGAAGGGACATAGAAAGGTTCGGTTGCTCTAAATAATGCTTTATTTCAGCAATATCCCTTTGAATAGTCCTACGATCTACATTAAACCTTATTGCTTCATTATTTTTATTGATTACCTCTCCTTTATGTATTCGTTCATATAATGAAAGTACCCGAAATGTCTTTTCATTGAATATCTCTACCATATCCCCCATTCCTTCTCTTGTTCACTTGTTTAGAAATTATATTGAAAACAAGTAGACAATATATGTCCACTTACCTGTTTCCTGTAAAATTTCTTTTGTAAATAAAATTATCTCCTGATTTTCTAATCAGGAGATAATTTTATTGAATTCTCAGTCTTTTTATATCCTCTTTCACCTACTACAATATGCGTATTTATTTTTCCCAATCAACGACTTCTAAATTTTTCAGCCAAATTATATATAGTCGTTCTTTTGTAGATGGATGAATAGGAACAATTGACATCCATTCATTCAAGTTTTTATCTGTAAAGATTATCACTTGAAACAAACATGGATCTGGTAAATCTTCATAAACAGCTTTTGGAAATAAAGCTACATCTAATTCATTTCGATAATGTTCTGTGTTCTCCCAACCGACCTCCTCTTCTCTAACTATTACATTAAATTTAGACCTTAACTTATTACAAAACTCTTCTAATTCCAAATCCATTTTCATCTCCTCCTTATAAATAGAAAAAACCCGAATCTCAGTTAGAGATTCGGGCTAATGAAAATCATTCATAATTATAATATATACTTTAAAAATTCTTTATTACGTCTAAAACAGTGAAGTTTGAACAAATTCTTTTTCTCTCTTTTCTTGTTTCTGTAGTTGTTCATAAGCATAGTTTGCAATAGGTTGTGCTATCGCTTTAGCAAGTAGTACAGGAACTGCATTTCCAATCTGTTTATAAATTTTATCTAAACGGTTATTCTCTGATACCTTTAAATTTCCTCCATCACTAAAATTAAACCAATCAGGAAACGTCTGTATTCTTGCTATTTCTTTAACAGATAGCCTTCGATTTTGTTCTTCCCCACCAACTAATTCCCACGCATCCTTACCTAGTTTTCGCATAGGTTCTCCGCCTGGATGCAAAGGAGCCTGTCTTCCTGATGCTTGTATTGTAAAGCTTTGATCTAGCCATGTTTTCTTTCTATTACGTGATAAATAAATAGTTGAGTAAGAACCTGTAAAATACGGTCCTGGATTAGTTTCCAAATCACCAATTGCATCCTTAAGTGTTACATAGGGAATTAGATTTTCTCCATGGCTTGCTTGCGGAGTAGGATACCTAAACTTTGTTTTATTAATTACTTTTTCCTTATGAACACCCACTAGAAATACACGTTCCCGTAATTGCGGCACACCAAAATCTCTTGAATTTACTAAGTAAGGTGTAACATCATATCCAGCAGAAGAAAAATCCTCAACTATCTGCTTTAATACTTCACCTTTCCCTAATGTCATCATGCCCTTTACATTCTCGGCTACAAAGAATTCTGGTTGTGTCTGTAATAAAGCCCTAATATAGTGGATATATAAGAAATTTCTTTCATCATCCACTAATCTAGGACCTGCTTCTGAAAATCCTGGACAAGGGAATCCACCTAACATAACATTACAAAGTGGAAAATGTGCCACTTTTCGTATATCCTTTTCATGTTGTATTATATGCTCTGGAAAATTCTTTTTATAAGTTTGATTCGCTTCCTTAAACATATCGTTGGTATAAATCGTATGGAAGACACTTTTAGAACGCTCTATTTCGTATTTCTCTTTATCTTTAAAAGCCTCCATAGCAGCATCTTCACCTATAACTGCTGCTAAACCAGCTAATTCAAAGCCTAAGTCTAATCCACCACATCCAGAAAACAATCCTACTACATTATATTTATCTTGCTTATAATCAGCAGAGCTAATTAATTTCTCATCCTCTTCATTTTCAATAATTAATGAAGTTTCTTCTGCTATCTTATCTAAGAGAATTCGTTTTACTTCTTCTTTATTTAAATCGGGAGCAGGTTTGAATTTTCCCCTTCCCCTTTTGATATTTTCCTCTAACCTTATACCTGTATCCATAACTTCTTTATCTTCTAATGGAAGGTCCAAATTCTTAACCTTTTTATTTTGTTCCTCTTTCATAATGTACCCTCCTAATCCATTCAGTTTTTATTATTTTATCATTGTTTTAAGAAAAACAAGCAATTTTACATCTTTATTTTCCTTAAATTCAACTGTCAAATCATATTTTCCTGTATATTACATTACAAATATATACATAATTTTTCATCTCATTTATAATATATTTATAAATGAAACAAAGGGGGAATTTTCCATGTCCCAAAGGACAGATTTATTTGAACAACAAATTGCGGATTGTGCTAGTACCGTCACTCAATTGCCATCAGCTATTCCTAACTGGATGTGTGAATTAGGTATACAGCCTAATTTAGAAATTCTTTCATCAGAAAGAATAGGTTCTCGAGACCGTAATAATAAAACGGACATACTTATTAGGCTAAACGGGGCTACCGATTTAAAAATATCAGCCAAACTATCTTCAGCAGACTATTTTGGAAATTGGTATGGTCATCAAAGATTTTTAGAAGAGTTTGGGAGAAACACATTTGATAGATTAAGCTATGAAATTACTGATTGGGCAAATACGTGGATTACTAATTCAGCCGCTTCTCCTTTTGTTGGAGTAAGTATTTGTTTCGGTAGAAGAAGTGGTAATACAGCTATTCCATTCTTAAATATCTTCTCTCCACAAGATATAATCTCCGTAGTCCGAGGATATGGACCAGAAACAGATGCTACCGCAAACTGTATGTATATTAACAATACTCCTCCCACTTCTATTGAGGAGTTAATAAATAATTTACGTCCAATTAATTATGAAACAATTCAAGAAGCTGCTGGCGAGTTCATGATTGCTTGTCGACCTATCAACCCTATGACTGAGCGATCCAATAGAGGTAAAAATGTCTATACTGCTTTTAAGCCATTCCATCCTCTTAGCGCAATTACTGAAGTTACAACTACTCAACAATTAGCAGCACTAGGTGAATTTGTGGTTGTAGAACCAGATAGATTAAACCATAATCACATACTTGATAGGTTGCAAAATGAGTTTAATATTGTAATTCCTAGAAGATAAAAAAGCTAGTTTGGACTAGCTTTTTTATCTTTTTATACTATTTAATTATTTATTAATCGATTCTTTCCATTCCATCATATCAATAATAAGTTCACTAAAATCTTTATGGAATGGATATTTCTCTGATAACTGATCCGAATGTTCCCTTTCTATCTTTTCCCACTCTTCACTCAAATGTGTAAAAGCAGTTATACATTCATCTAATGATTTTTTAAATTTATCCATGCATTTTCTCCCCTTCCACAATATATTTTCATACTAAATTAATTATAATAAACCGCCCTTATTTATGATACGGTTCCCCACGATTAATCCGAAACGCTCTATACACTTGTTCAAGCAATACTAATCGCATTAATTGGTGTGGTAATGTCATCTTTGAAAAAGAAAGTGATTCGTTTGAACGCTTCATCACTTCTGAACTTAGTCCGAGTGATCCACCAATTACAAATGCGACTTTACTCTTTCCGTATGTAGCAAGGCGATCTAGACTTACCGCAAATTCTTCTGATGACTTTTGCTTTCCTTCTATAGCTAATGCAATCACATGCGTGTCATCAGAAATTTTATCCAGTATACGTATACCTTCTTTTTCCTTTACAATTAACATTTCTGCTTCACTTAAATTTTCTGGCGCCTTTTCATCGGGCAATTCAATTACTTCTACTTTTGCGTATGCTGATAATCGTTTTAAGTATTCTGCTATACCTTGTTTCAAATATTTTTCTTTTAATTTCCCAATTGAAATAATCGAGATATTCACACGTATCATCCACCTTACAAACATGTTATCCACAAAACTTATCCACATATCCACAAACACTACCCACATATTGTGTGAGAATCTGTGTTCGATACAACATATGTCGCCTCATTTTGACAAAATTCACATGTTTTTTTCTCTTTTTCTGAGTTATCCACATTGTTGATAACCGGCGCAACTTCACACTCATCCACAATAATATCTAACGCTAATTCAACATGTTCTAAACAACAAGGTAAATTCATTTTCTTCACCTCACTTTTCTACAATAGAAAACAGGAGGTAGGCCCTCCTGTTTTTAATACTTTTGAATGCCTAATTTCACTGTTGTTGTTACTCTTTTTGTACCACGATAAAACGTAAGAGTCATTTTATCATTAATTTCCTTATCATATAAGGCCGTGCGGAATCCAATAATATCGCGAATCGGTTTTCCATCTACTGCCACAATAACATCATGTTCTCTTAAACCAGCATCTGCGCCTGGCGAAGGACTTTTCACATCCAAAATACAAACTCCTTCTGTTACAGTACCTGGTAAATGTAATGTTTTTGACCAATAATAGTTTGGAATTTCATTTAATGACCTAAGTTCAATCCCAACATACGGCCTTCTTACTTTTCCATACTTCTCAAGTTCATTCATAATCGGAACAGCCCTAGTCACCGGAATAGCAAGTCCGATTCCTTCTACTTCTTTTGCAGCAATTTTCATTGAATTAATACCAATTAATTGTCCTGCTGCATTTACAAGCGCACCGCCACTATTCCCCGGATTAATCGCCGCATCCGTTTGTAACACTTCTACTTGCCAATCATAGTGTCCATCTTGATCTAAATCTACAGGGACAATACGTTCATTAGCTGAAATAATACCTTGTGTAACAGTTCCAGAGAATTGCAGTCCGAGTGGATTTCCAATCGCAATGACTGGCTCTCCTCTGCGAACAGTATTAGAATCGCCGATTTCAATTATTTTTTTCACATGCTTTGCATCTATTTCTAATACAGCTAAATCTGTGACTACATCGGTTCCTAATACTTTTCCAGGAACCTTCTTACCGTCACTTAAACTTACTTCAATACGATTCGCTCCAGCTACAACATGATTATTCGTTACAATATAAGCTTGACCATTTGTCTTTTTATAAATTACTCCTGATCCTGTACCAGCCTCTGAATCTGCCTCTGAAAAGTTATCTCGTTGAATGTTAATAACGCCCACAACAGCTTCAGATGCACGGTCAACAGCATCTACAAAGCTAATCTGTTTAATTCCTTGAGCTTCGGCCATATTACTTCCGCTTGCTTCAGCTTGCGGAAGCGTATCAGCAGAATTTGAAAATAAAGGAGCTCCAAACGCAAATAAAGAAGCTCCTACAATTGTTCCCGCTATACTAGAAAGAACTATACCTTTATGCTTCTTTTTCCCTGCACGTTTCATACGATAATTTTCTTCATCAATAAAGGACATATTTGTTCACCCATCTTCCTGAAAACAACTATATTCACCTTTATTGTTTACTAAAATGAAGAATTATACGTATTTAATTTTTGTAGGCATTTTTGGATCTGTATCGTGAATTTCAAAGGATTCACCCACTCCAAATCCTTTTTCCTCTAGTACTTGTGATACTGACATACGAGCTAGTTCTTTCATGTTATTATCTAAGCTTAAATGGGCTAAATAAATATGCTTTGTCTCATCTGTAATTACATCTGCCATTGCTAATGCAGCATCCTCATTACAAACATGCCCAACGTCGCTTAAAATACGTCGTTTAATGCTCCATGGGTAACGTCCCATACGAAGCATTTCCACATCATGATTACTTTCAAATACGAAAGCATTAGCTCCCTTAATAACGCCCTTCATACGGTCGCTTACGTATCCCGTATCTGTAATAAGCGCTAATTTCCTATTATTGTTATGGAAAGCATAAAACATCGGTTCTGCCGCATCATGAGAAACTCCAAATGATTCGACTTCAATATCACCAAATGCTTTCACATCCCCAACTGAGAAAATGAATTTTTGCTCAGTTGGGATATTTCCTATTAAATGTTCCATTGCATTCCATGTTTTCTCATTCGCATAAACGGGTAAATCATATTTTCGTGCCAATACACCTAACCCTTTAATATGATCACTATGCTCATGTGTTACAAGAATACCTGATACATCATTTATATTCAGTTCTGCTTGTTTAAATAAAGCCTCTGTCGCTTTACCACTTAAACCTGCATCGACTAGTAATTTTTTTTCATCGGTTCCTACGTATAGCATATTTCCTGTACTTCCACTTGCAAGTACGCTAAAATGCAACCCCATTATTTCTCACTCCAGTATGTTCATCAACCACTTGATTTTCCTTTTCCCCTAATTCCATAACTTGTCCTTCAATTGCATTCACAAAGAAGTCCTGCTTCTGCTCCGTTTTTAAATTCCACGTTGGAGCAAGTACTTGGTTATTAGAAGTAGATGCGGTAAGAGTGGCATAACCAATTTGTGCTTCTTTAACATGCGTATTTCCATGAATTTTATTTTTTAAATACAAATTTTCTAAAGCTGTTTGAGCCGTAATAATTTCTTGCTCTTTCGTTTTTTCACCTTCGCCCATTTCTTTTAAATCAGTTAGCATTGTCTGCGTATATGAAACAAGTTCATTTTTTTCATTTAATTCCACAACAATCATCGCCTGATTATTATAGAAAATAGGCTTATCTTTATATTTTTGGAAGAAATAAATTTTAGAGTCTTTCACCGCTCCAAATTCATACTTTTGTCCATCCAATACATTGTTCTTCAAAAATTCATTATACTTATCTTTTGATAATGATTTCGTATTTAAAAAAGGCTCTTTTATCTTACTTTCTATCTTGTACATATTTTGTATATGCGCCGTTTGATTTTTCAAAGACTGTATATCATCTTCTTTAAAGGCTTTATTTTCTGCTCTAATAAATGACTCTTTTTTCGGTTCCTTAGGGATATTCCCTATAGTAATTTTGTTTGCTTTTAATTCTTGATCTATCTTTGTTTCTGCAATAAGCTCCAATTGATTACTATCTTGCTTTTGAATGAATTGAAAAATGAGAAAGAGATCCAAAACAAAAAAGGTCACAATAAATATGGTTTTAATTCGATCCCAATCCATTTAGTCCTCCCTCACTCCACTCATAGATTTTCTGTTTACCCGTTTCACCTTCAACAAGCTTTACATACCAAATTGGTTGTAGTCGAACTACTTGCCCATCTAGTGATAACTTGTATCCAATACCAATATCCTTAATTACTTGTTTCTTTATCTCTGGATTATTTTCTAGGGATGCTATTACAACATGCCCTGACGGAAGAGTAACTTTTTGTTCTATGCCTTTAGTATTTAAAGACAGCAACGGTCTTTCATATTCCATTACTTCTTCTGATCCCCATTTTTGTCTCAATTCAGCTAATCCATCTGTATTGAATACGGAATATCCATCTTCATGTAAGCGAAATACTGTCTCTCCTTTATTCATATAGTCCAAACGATATGAATCCAAGCTTCCACTGTGACCACTTACGAATTCAAAGCTTTTTTGTAACAGCATTAAATTATCTATCGTTTTCTCAGTTAAGACAGAAGAATTTTTATACTTTAGCATGTGACGATCGTTTTCAATTTCCATGGATCTAATACCATCTGTAAATGTTTCTTTCGATATCTCAGTAATCGGACTTAAATAACGAGGATCACTAAACAGAGCATTCTTAAACGTATCAACTGCTAAATTAGATGAAATATATGTTATATTGTTTAACTCTGTCGTTCCATCTGGTAAAAATAACTTTTTCATATCATTGATTTGATAATCAAAATAGGGCTTTGCTGATACTATAAATTGATTTTGGGCATTTACAATATCTTTTAAATACACACCACTTAATTTTGCCTCATATATTTTTAAGTTATCACCATCAGAAACAAAGTTAATTTTAATTTCTTGATCCTTACTCCTAGAAGGATCAAGGAGAATACGATTAAAATGTTTAGGCTTATCTGTACTTTTCTCTTTCATGTTAAACATGGATTTAACTGCATCAAATGGGATATCAGTAGGGAAAACAAGTTCAATTTTCCCTTCACCATGCACATAGGACAGGAAATCACCCTTAGTGATTGATATCTCTCTAAATTCATGTAGTTCCCCTACTTCCAGAGGCTTATAGATTGATTCTATATCTGCCTCTCTTCTGCTCCCATAATGATTTTTATCTTTATGCACGATGATAGAAGTAGGACGGACAACATCGGAAATTTTAGTTTGATTCGTTCCTTCATTGCCCTGTACAAATTTCGCGTTTTGCATGGATGTAGAATCTGGCACATACGTCCATAGGTTAAAAGTAAGAAATAGGCTAATTACAACTAGGTTAATTAAAACTATTGTTTTAAAGTTTTCCATACTCATTCCCAATCGTCCTCTTCATCTGCTGCCATCGGTAACGTGAAATAAATAGTTGTCCCTTTTCCTTCTTCACTCTTCGCCCAAATAGAGCCACCATGTGCCTCGATCATTTCTTTTGCAATTGCTAATCCAAGTCCCGTACCACCCATTTGTCTTGAACGAGCTTTATCTACGCGATAAAAACGTTCAAAGATTTTATCAACGTTTTCTTTTGGAATACCCATTCCTTGGTCACTTACGCTAATTTCTAATAAATCACCGCGATCACGTAAGCGATATGTTACTGTTCCACCTTCTGGTGAATACTTTAATGCGTTAGAAATGATGTTATACAGCACTTGAGTAATTTTGTCAGTATCCATATCAATAAACCTAGACTTCTTAGAGAAAGATCGTTTGAAACTTACATTTTGCTCTTTAGACATTTCAAAGCGATCAATAACATTATTAAAGAAATCAGTAAAGTCGACCCATTCTTTCATTAAACGGTGCTCTGTACTATCAAGTTTAGATAGCTGTAACAACGCATTTACAAGTCTAATCATTCTTTCTGTTTCTTCTTGTGTAACCGTTAAAAATTGTGGTGCAATATTCGGATCCTGCCACGCTCCATCTGTAAGTGCCTCTAAATAACTGCGCATCGTCGTTAATGGCGTCCTTAATTCATGAGAGACATTCGCCACAAACTCACGGCGTTCCCGTTCTATACGCTCCTGCTCTGTTACATCATATAGTACAGCAATTAAACCATTTGCCTTCCCTGTTTCTTTTTGAATAACAGAGAAACTAGCCCGTAAAATATATGGTTCGTTTCTCGTACTAAAATCTAATAACACAGAATCTGGCTCTTCATATAAATGATCAAGTGTAAATTCTTCCTGTATCCCTAATACCTCTAAAACAGATTGATCGAGCGCTGTTTCACGAGAAACATTTAACATCTTTTCCGCAGGGTCATTTAGTAAAATAATATCCCCTTTTCGGTCAGTAGCAATTACTCCATCTGTCATATGTGATAAAACGGATGATAATTTACGCCTTTCACTTTCTGTAGAAGAACGAGCTTGTTGTAATTTTTTTGATAAATTATTGAAGGATAATGCCAGTTGTCCAATTTCATCATGGCTATGCACTTTTACTTTTCTCGAATAATTTCCTTTTGCCATTTCGATTGCTTGTCTCCGCATATCTGAAATTGGTCTTGTAATTGTTTGAGCCAATAAAATCCCAAGTACGGCCGTTACTAATAAGGCAATTACTGTTCCCGTAGCAAAAATTTGATTTATATCCTTCATTTGTTTATATACATCTTCCATAGATGCAACGATGTATATAACACCAAGCGCATCCTTGCCATTATCATCTAGAATCGGAGTAAGTATAACTTGAACACGATGGCCTGTACTACCATCCTTCTCAATTTTCACTTCTGGCTTTTTTTGCACTAACACTCGCTGAACAGCTATATCAGTTGATGTTCTATTTACCTTATTCTGCTTTGATTCATCTGAAATAGCCAATAACTTTCTATGCGAATCAAATACACTTACCTCTTGTATAACTTTCTTTTGATCAGAGGCAAATTTTCGAATAGAAGTTTTAATGGTTTCATCTGTTGACTCTGTTTCTGCTTTTGTATAACTTTTTTTAAACTCTTGTTTCAAGTTATATGATAATAAGTTTGTTTGCTGCGTTAAAGAATCCCTAAAACCTTGTACTAGGCTCTTCTCTAATTCCCTTACGAAATATACCCCAATAACTTGCATCGCTATTAATATTAATAGCATATATATAAGCACAAATTTTAAATGAATAGATTGAAAAAAACCAACTTTCTTCATATACTATTCCTGCTCTGGGTCACGCAAGTAATACCCTACTCCACGTCTAGTTACAATTAAAGTAGGATGGCTTGGATTATCTTCAATTTTTTCACGCAAACGACGTACTGTTACGTCTACTGTGCGCACATCTCCAAAATAGTCATAACCCCAAACTGTTTGTAATAAATGTTCGCGTGTCATAACTTGTCCTAAGTGTTTCGCTAAATAATGTAGCAACTCAAATTCACGATGTGTAAGCTCGATATTTTCCTCGCGCTTCGTTACACTATATGCATTTGGATTAATAACAATTGGTCCAATAACCATTTCTGTATTTTCATCTTTTTCTGCAGAACCACCTTGTTGATGACGGCGTAAATTCGCCTTCACACGAGCAAGTAATTCCCTCGTACTAAATGGCTTCGTTACATAATCATCTGCCCCAAGCTCAAGCCCTAATACTTTATCAATCTCAGAGTCCTTTGCTGTAAGCATAATAATCGGCATTTCTGAACTTTTACGTATTTCACGGCAAACCTCTAATCCATCTTTACCTGGTAGCATAATATCTAATAAAACCATATCTGGTTGTTCTTCATTAGCTTTTTCAATTGCTTCATCACCATCATGCGCCATTACTATTTCAAAACCTTCTTTTTCTAGGTTAAACTTCAAAATATCTGCAATCGGCTTTTCATCATCAACTACTAAAATTTTCTTTCCCATCATCGTCTATTTCCTCCTTATAAAAATATGGTCAATAATCCCTAAACATATTGATGTTTACATAGTATGTCCTATATGACCGCATCCTTTGTTTAAGTATTTTCTCCTCTATTCTCATAGACTCATGTATGATCCACTTTTACACGGAATCCTATACGATCTATAGAAAAACCTCTAGCTTCAACTGCTAGAGGCTCCTCGTTCTATTTTAAAATAACTACTCAGTTTTGTAAAATTACATAAATAAAAAGGATATTAAGTGGGCCCACTTAATATCCTGAGAGTGGCTCGGGACGGAATCGAACCGCCGACACGAGGATTTTCAGTCCTCTGCTCTACCGACTGAGCTACCGAGCCAAAACTATATATAAAACCACTAATGGTGGTATAAACAAAAGTGGCGGTCCCGACCGGGGTCGAACCGGCGATCTCCTGCGTGACAGGCAGGCATGTTAACCACTACACCACGGGACCAAAAATAAGCATAAAAAAACATGACCCGTACGGGATTCGAACCCGTGTTACCGCCGTGAAAGGGCGGTGTCTTAACCACTTGACCAACGGGCCACGAAAAATAAAATGGTGAGCCATGAAGGATTCGAACCTTCGACCCTCTGATTAAAAGTCAGATGCTCTACCAACTGAGCTAATGGCTCATACTCACCAACGTCATATTTTCGTGACGACAAGATGTATCATAACATGTATTCTGTATTCTTCGCAATACTTTTTTTCATTTTTTTATAAAAGATAAGAAAAAACTCATGCGGACATGAGTTTTTTCTAAAAATATCAATTAAGCTTCGTATACATTACGAACAATATTCGTTTGGTTACGATCTGGTCCAACTGAGAACATAGATAATTGAATTCCTGTTAACTCAGAAACACGTTCTACGTATTTTCTTGCATTTTCAGGAAGCTCGTCTAATGATTTTACACCAGTAATATCTTCTGTCCAACCTGGAAGCTCTTCATATACAGGCTCACATTTCGCTAAAATGTTTAAGTTTGCTGGAACTTCATCAATAACTTCGCCATTGTATTTGTAAGCAACACAAATTTTAAGAGTTGGAATATCTGTTAGAACGTCGATAGAATTTAATGATAGATCCGTTAAACCACTAACACGACGCGCATGTCTTACAACAACGCTATCGAACCAACCTACGCGGCGCGGACGACCAGTTGTTGTTCCGTACTCACGACCAACTTCACGAATTTGATGACCAATTTCATCATTAAGTTCAGTAGGGAATGGACCGTCACCAACACGGCTTGTATATGCTTTACATACACCTACAACGCGAGTAACTTTCGCAGGGCCAACTCCAGTTCCAACTGTTACACCACCCGCAATCGGGTTAGAAGATGTAACGAACGGGTACGTACCGTGGTCAATATCAAGCATAACACCTTGTGCACCTTCAAATAATACACGGTGATTGTTATCTAGTGCATCATTTAATACAACAGATGTGTCGCATACATATTGTGCGATTTGTTGTCCATATTCGAAGTACTCTTCAAAGATTTCCTCTACGCTGAAACCTTCTGTATCGTACATTTTTTCAAACAAACGATTTTTCTCTACTAAATTGCGCTCAAGCTTCTCTTTAAATGCTTCACGGTCTAAAAGATCAGCCATACGGATACCAATACGAGCAGCTTTATCCATATATGCAGGACCGATACCTTTTTTCGTTGTACCGATTTTGTTATCACCTTTACTAGCCTCTTCTAACTCATCTTGTTTTAAGTGATAAGGTAAAATAACGTGTGCACGGTTACTTACACGTAAATTATCAGTACTTACACCACGGTCGTGTAAGTATTTTAACTCTTCAAGTAATGCTTTCGGATCTACTACTAAGCCATTTCCGATTACACAAATTTTCTCTTTATAGAAAATACCAGATGGAATTAAGTGTAACTTATATTTAACTCCGCCGAAAACAATTGTATGTCCCGCGTTATTTCCACCTTGATATCTTGCAACTACTTCCGCATGCTCAGAAAGAAAATCAGTGATTTTACCTTTTCCTTCGTCGCCCCATTGTGTTCCTACAACTACTACTGAAGACATTATTAAAGCACCTCCGCAATTTTCAAACGATCTATTCAAACAATATAATTGTACCAAAACCGAAAAAGAAGTCAACCAAAAAGCGAACATTTTTTTATTAAAAATCATTTTCGTTCGTAAGAATTATATTTTCACCTTATGAAAGCCTTATCTTTATCCCATAAAAAAAGAAACACATCTTATTATAAGAAATGTGTTTCTTTTTTATACTGCCTTTATGCCCCATCCTCAAAGCGTCGTTCTAAATTAACGAATTTATTAAATTCTTTAACAAACGCAAGCTCTACTGAACCTACCGGACCATTACGTTGTTTTGCAATGATAATTTCAATCGTATTTTTATTTTCCGTTTCACGGTCATAGTAATCTTCACGATATAGGAAAGCTACAATATCAGCATCCTGCTCAATACTACCAGATTCACGAATATCAGACATCATCGGGCGTTTATCCTGACGAGATTCTACACCACGAGATAACTGTGATAAGGCAATAACAGGCACTTGCAATTCACGCGCAATCCCTTTTAAAGTACGAGAAATCTCAGATACCTCCTGCTGACGGTTCTCACCTGATTTCCCACTTCCTTGAATAAGCTGTAAGTAGTCAATTAAAACCATACCAAGACCTTGTTCTTGCTTTAGTCTACGACATTTTGCTCGAATCTCATTTACCTTAATTCCTGGTGTATCATCAATATATATACCGGCATTTGAAAGACTACCCATCGCCATTGTTAATTTCGCCCAATCATCAGAAGTTAATGACCCGGTACGAAGTCTTTGCGCATCGATATTTCCTTCTGCACAAAGCATACGCATAACAAGCTGATCGGAGCCCATCTCCAAACTAAAAATCGCTACATTTTCATCCGTTTTCGTCGCTACGTTTTGTGCGATATTTAATGAAAATGCAGTTTTCCCTACTGACGGACGTGCTGCTACGATGATTAAATCATTTCGCTGGAAACCTGCCGTCATCTTATCTAATTCAGTAAATCCAGTTGGTATCCCAGTAACTTCACCTTTTTGATTATGCAAAAGTTCAATTTTATCATAAGCATCTACAAGAACATCTTTAATATTTTGAAATGCTTTTGCATTCGTTTGATGGGATACTTCTAATATTTTTTTCTCGGCCTCATTTAAAAGGCCGTCTACGTCATCTTCTCTCTCGTATCCATCCGACACAATATGAGTCGCTGTTCGAATTAAACGACGTAAAAGTGCCTTTTCAGCGATGATACGTGCATAATATTCAACGTTAGCAGCTGTTGGAACAACTTCTGCTAACTCTGCTAGATAAGACACTCCACCAACTTCTTCTAGTAATCCTTGATCAGCCATCGCTGATGTCATTATTACTAAATCGATCGGTTCTCCTTTATCAGATAACCCAAGCATTACCTCAAAAATCTTTTGATGTTTCGTTCGATAGAATGAGTCAGGTACCAATAACTCTGATGCTGATGTTAACGCATCTTGATCAATTAATATGGCCCCTAAAACCGCCTGCTCGGCTTCTATATTATGCGGAGGGGTACGATCAGCAAGTACATCACTCATACGCAATCCTCCTTGCTTAATTTATTTTTATTGTTCACTAACATGAACTTTTACTGTCGCTGTTACTTGCGGATGCAATTTCACTGTTACATTTGTGTAGCCTAATGCACGGATTGCATCATCCATTTCAAATTTACGTTTATCAAGTTTAATTTTATGTGATTTTTGCATCGCATCTACGATTTGTTTGCTCGTAATAGAACCGAATAAACGGCCACCTTCTCCAGATTTCGCTTTTACTTCTACAGTTAATTTCTCTAATGTTTCTTTCAGCTCTTTTGCATTCTCAACTTCTGCTGCTGCATCTTTTTCTTCTTTACGCTTTTGAGCTTCTAAAGTTTTCATACTGCTATTTGTTGCTTCAGCAGCCAATCCCTGTTTTAGTAAGAAGTTATTTGCATAGCCATCTGGTACGTTTTTTACTTCTCCTTTTTTACCTTTACCTTTTACGTCTTTTAGAAAAATTACTTTCATGATTGTGTGCCTCCCTGTAAATAGTCATCAATAACAAATCGAAGCTTCTCCTCAGCTTCATCTACTGTAACATTTTTCATTTGTGTGGCTGCATTCGTCAAATGCCCGCCACCACCTAAGTTTTCCATAATTAGCTGCACATTCACTTCACCTAAAGACCTGCTGCTAATTCCAATGAGATTCTCGCCACGTTTCGCAACAACAAATGATGCAATAATTCCTGTCATTGTTAATAACGTGTCAGCTGATTGCGCAATAAGCACTTGATCGTAGTAATCATCACTATCAACTTTAGCAATCGCAATTCCATTTTTATAAATGTACGCATTTTTTATAGCTTTTGCAACCCGTAAATACTGATCCATATCTTCCTTTAAAAGTTCTTGTACAAGTACAGTATCTGCACCATGTGAGCGTAAATAGGAAGCAGCATCAAACGTACGAGCCCCCGTCCGGAATGTGAAACTTTTCGTGTCGACAATAATCCCCGCTAACAATGCCGTTGCTTCTAACATTGTCATCTTTAAATTTTTCGGTTGATACTCAAGCAATTCTGTAACCAGTTCTGCCGTTGAAGAAGCATATGGTTCCATATAAACTAGCAATGGATCTTCAATAAAATCTTCTCCACGGCGATGATGATCGATAACTACTACATTT
Source organism: Bacillus sp. ok061 (assembly GCF_900108285.1). Lineage (NCBI taxonomy): Bacteria > Bacillati > Bacillota > Bacilli > Caryophanales > Bacillaceae > Bacillus > Bacillus sp. ok061. The sequence goes on from NZ_FNUW01000030.1 coordinate 39,849, forward strand.
TCAATTTTATGTAACAATTTTTGTTCCATCACCATAGAAGGTTTATGTGTATCGACAACAACAAGTAATGACTCATCATTCGCAAATTCCATCGCTTGCTCTGGAGTAATAAAGTGAGACCATAATTCCTCATTTTGTTTCACTTTGTCCATCAAGCGTTTAATTCCCTTATCAGAATCATTTTCATCTAATACAATATATCCTTTACGCTCGTTTAATTGAGCCACTTTTAAAATACCAATCGCAGCACCAATTGCGTCCATATCAGGAGCCCTATGCCCCATGATAATGACATTACTACTTTCTAATACTAAATCCTTTAACGCATGCGAAATGACTCTAGCACGTACACGGGTACGCTTTTCAACCGGATTTGTCTTGCCTCCATAGAACTTAACTTTACCTGTCGCTTGTTTAATAGCTACTTGGTCTCCCCCGCGCCCAAGTGCAAGGTCTAAACCAGATTGAGCCATTGCCCCAAGCTCTGACAAAGGTAAATCACCTGATCCGACACCTACACTTAATGTAAGTGGTATATTCCTTTTAGATGTTTCTTCACGCACCTGATCTAAAATACTAAATTTCCCTTTCTCCATTTGCGTCAGAATACTTTCATTTAGCACAACGAAGAATCTTTCTGAAGATGCACGTTTTAAATACGCACCATACTTAAGTGCCCATTCATTTAGTCGCGATGTCACAAGACTTGTTATATTCGTACGTAATTGATCATCTAATCCTTGTGTAACTTCATCATAATTATCCAAATAAATTACAGCTAAAACAGTGCGTTGATCCTCATACATCTTTTCGATTTCTGTTTGTTCCGTTACATCAAAGAAATAAATTAACTTTTCTTCTTTCCTTACAAAAACGCGAAACTTTCGATTATTTAAAGAGACTATATCATCAGAAGTTTCTCCTTTAATGAAAAGAAGTAATGTTTCTGATACATCGTAAAGGTGCCATCCAGCTAATGCATGCTGTCCCAGACATGAAGATAAATAAGGATTTGCCCAATCAATCCCATAATCCTTATTGTATAACAAAATACCAATCGGCATTTGGTTAAATGCTTCATTACTTACTTTCTTTACCCTCGTAATCATATCTGTCGTATGCTTTTCGAAATTCCTTTGAAAATTAAGTTCAAATCGTATAACGATAAAGAATACGATACAAAAAATGACAAAAGCAGCTATCCCCATAATTAAATGAAAATAACAGAGAATTAAAATGAGCACAAACACAAAAAATGCCAATACATAAACAGGATATAAAAACCACTGTTTCTTATCAAATTCAGGCATGTATACAACTCCTATAAAGTAAAACTAACTCACCTTCCAGTTAGTTAAACAGATTAAAATAGTATAAGGAATATTATTTTATTCCCCTATTTTAGAACGCAATGAAATCCCTAAGTCAATTATACCTAAGATTGTCACAAGAGGAAACAGCATCGGAATAAACATGCATACAATAAAACTAATAATAGGAACCCCTTTAGTAAAACCTTTTCTATACGCTAAAAAGGAAATGAATGTCAGACCTTGCAGTACAAGCAATAGTGCAAATATGACATATAGGTTAGAAAATACCATATGTAAATATGATGTTGGTTCTACTTTTATAAAAGTTGCTAACAAAATAAATATAACGTAATACCAAACAATACTCTTTGGTAATTGTATATCTTTAAATTTAGGCCAAGATATAATGTCATGTTTTAACTTTTTCAAAACACTACCTGATATTATCACTGTAATCCAAGAAAAACATACTGAAACTAGAACAAGTATACTCGGAAATAACGATTGTAATATATCATTCATTTGTGTAAGTAACTCTTTTTGTTCCTTACTAATCGGCATACCTGTAGCACTTACTATCTTTTCACTTTGCACCATACTTTCACTAAACATACTTTGCATTTGCTTCATTATATCTATGTTGAAAAACTTTATACTCGCAACATAAATAAGTACAAAACCAATTAAGTATGCAAGCGTCCCCGCTATTAAGATTTCTACTGGCTTTTTTCTTGTTTTATACATATATCCTAAAACAATCCCTATCAATCCAAACATAATTGTCTTCACTAAATTCATGGGTTGACTCACAATAATAGTAACAAAAAGTGCCGCTACAAAAATCATGAGCACATTAGATAGTTTATGCCTTATCGTTAATAGTATAAATGGTAACGGCAACGCAAAAGTTACAACAGTACCCAAAATCGGAACATACATAGATATAAGCAATAAAATTACATATATAGCTAATAACGCTGCACCTTCTGTAATAAACTTTGTTTGTTTCACATTTTAACCTCTCTTTCAAAAAAGAAAAGCATAGCAAAATGCACAGTAGAGTCCGACTCTACTGTGCATTTCATACGCTATTATTCACCAACATATGGTAAAAGTGCCATTTGACGAGCACGTTTAATTGCAACTGTAAGTTTGCGTTGGTATTTTGCGCTTGTCCCTGTTACACGACGAGGTAAAATTTTACCACGCTCAGAAACGAAACGTTTTAATAAATCAACATCTTTATAGTCAATGCGAGTGATGCCGTTAGCTGTGAAGAAACACACCTTACGACGTTTCGCACGTCCACCTTTGCGTCCTGCCATGTCTATTTCCCTCCATTCTTTGTTAAAACTAACAAATTTACTGTATTAGAACGGTAAATCGTCGTCGGAAATGTCGATCGGTTGACCTACATTTGAAAATGGATCGTCATTCTTCGTAAATCCAGAGTTCCCTTGATTACCTTGGTTACCTGAATTACTAGATTGACCAAATGGGTTAGAGCTTTGGTTACCGAAACCAGCTCCTGATGGTTGCTGATTGAATGAACCACGTTGCTCCCCACCGCCATTACGCGGCTCTAAAAATTGTACGCTTTCCGCAAGAACTTCTGTTACATACACACGTTTACCGTCTTGTCCATCGTAATTACGAGTTTGAAGACGTCCATCTACGCCTGCTAAGCTTCCTTTTTTCAAATAATTTGCTACGTTTTCTGCTTGTTTACGCCATATTACACAATTAATAAAGTCAGCTTCACGCTCACCTTGTTGATTCGCAAATGCGCGATTCACAGCTAACGTAAAAGTAGCTACTGCAACACCATTGGGCGTGTAACGTAAGTCAGGGTCCTTAGTTAAACGACCAACGAGGATAACACGATTCATCAATCGAACCACTCTCCCTTATATATCAATTATTTTTCTTCTTCTTTAACAACGATATGACGAAGGATGTCTTCGTTGATCTTAGCTAAACGGTCGAATTCGTTAATCGCTTCTGCATTAGAGTTCACGTTTAAGATCATGTAGAAACCTTCACGTAAGTCGTTGATTTCGTAAGCTAAACGACGCTTACCCCACTCTTTCGTGTTAATGATTTCTGCACCATTGTTTGTTAAAACACCTGCAAAACGTTCAACTAAAGCTTTTTGAGCTTCTTCTTCAACGCCAGGACGAATGATGTACATAATTTCGTACTTTCTCATTACACTTTCACCTCCTTTTGGTCTAAACGGCCCATAATGGGCAAGGAGCAATTAATTTATAGTAATTACTCACGAGTTTAGATTATATCATAGTAAGTTATATGAATCAACTCACCAATACATAAAAAACTTGGCAAACATATAATATATTCGCCAAGCTCATATCTTTATTTTTCCTAGGAAATATTAAATTAAACGTTAAAACGGAAGTGCATAACATCTCCATCTTTTACGATATACTCTTTTCCTTCTAAACGTACTTTTCCAGCTTCTTTTGCAGCTGTCATAGAACCGTTTGTCATTAAGTCATCGTAAGAAACTGTTTCTGCACGAATAAATCCACGCTCAAAGTCTGTATGAATAACACCAGCACATTGTGGTGCTTTCATACCTTGTTTAAACGTCCATGCACGCACTTCTTGCACACCTGCTGTGAAGTAAGTAGCAAGTCCTAATAGGTCATATGCTGCACGAATTAATTGATCTAAACCAGACTCTTCAATACCTAGTTCCTCAAGGAATACTTTTTTCTCTTCCTCGTCTAATTCAGCGATTTCTGATTCGATTTTTGCACATACAACGATTACTTGAGAATTTTCATTTTCTGCAAATTCTTTTACCATTTGTACGTATTTATTTTCCGAAGGATCGATAATATCGTCTTCACTTACGTTCGCTACGTATAACATTTCTTTTGTTGTAAGTAAATGAAGGCCTTTAACAATCTTCATCTGCTCTTCTGTAAATTCAACAGTACGAGCCGGTTTCCCCTCTTCAAAAGCCTCTTTTAAACGAACTAAAATTTCATGCTCATATACAGCTTCTTTATCTTTTTGTCTTGCTAATTTCGCAACACGCTCGATACGCTTATCAACAGACTCTAAGTCCGCTAAAATTAGCTCTAAGTTGATTGTTTCGATATCATCAATTGGATCTACTTTCCCTGAAACGTGCGTAATATTTTCGTCTTCAAAACAACGAACAACTTGGCAAATTGCATCTACTTGACGAATGTGAGATAAGAATTTATTTCCTAAACCTTCACCTTTACTAGCACCTTTTACGATACCTGCAATATCAGTAAACTCGAATACAGTCGGAACAGTCTTTTTCGGTTCTACTAATTCCGTTAATTTATTTAAACGCTCATCTGGTACTTCTACAATCCCTACGTTTGGATCAATTGTACAGAATGGATAGTTCGCAGATTCTGCTCCTGCTTGTGTAATTGCATTAAATAAAGTGGACTTCCCTACGTTAGGTAATCCAACAATCCCAGCCGTTAATCCCATATTTTTCACTCCTATGTCTCAATCTTTCATCATTATAGATAGTAACGAAAAAAATGACAAGTTTCCGCCAAACGAAAAAAAGTAACAGTTACCTACTGTAACTGTTACTCTCCCTCTATTCTTCGTGCTTCACAAGTATTTTTTTTACCTTACGATCAAACTCTCTTCGAGTAATCATTACTGAATGGTCACATCCCTCGCACTTAATGCGGATATCCATTCCCATACGAATAATTTTCCAACGATTCTCGCCACACGGATGTGCTTTCTTCATTTCCACAACATCGTACAAGTTATATTCCTTTTGCTCCACTCTTCAAACTCCTCCTCTCCATACTAAATTGCTTTTCCACTAACCAATTCTTCACGATTATATAAAACCATACGTGGATATGGAATTTCAATTCCATGTAAATCAAGACGATTTTTAATCTCTTTACGAAGTGCTCTTGCAATAACTGCATGTTGCATCGGCTCTACTTCAGCAATAACACGTAATATAACTTCTGATGCAGCTAACGTTTGCACACCTAATAATTGAGGTGTTGTTACCATTTTTTCGTACTTTGAAGGTAACTCTACTAATAAATCTTCAATAACCTGCTCTGCTTTCGCAATATCAGCCTCATATGAAATAGATACATCAACAAACGCTACACTATTACTAACTGAGTAGTTAGTAACTTGAATAATACTTCCGTTTGGTAAAGTATGAATTTCACCTGTCCAACTCTTTACTTTCGTTGTACGAAGTCCAATTTCTAAAACGACTCCTTCAAATTGACCGATTTTAACATAATCGCCAACTGAAAACTGATCTTCTAACAAAATAAATAAACCTGTAATAACGTCTTTCACTAAACTTTGAGCACCAAATCCGACTGCTAAACCAATTACCCCAGCACCCGCTAATAAACCTGATGCATTAATATCAAACACACCTAAAATCGCAATTAGCATAATGAACATAACAACGTACGCTACAATATTTTCAAGTAATTTCGCTACTGTAACTGTACGACGTTCTGAAATTTGAATTGGAGAACGACTCCCCATGCGAAACGCATTTCGTACAACCGCCCTTGCAATTCGCACAACAACTGCACCAATTGTTAAAATAATACATATTTTTAATGTCGCAACTCCAATATGAGCCCAACGATCAGCATCTAATAAATACTGTTTCATAGAATTAAACCACTTCGCTAATAAATCCATGTACCTCTACCTCTCTAGCTAAAATTTCTTTTTAGTTACCCTTATTATTGTATCAGAAGTCCCCTAATTGCTGAAAAAATTTTATGATTTTAATCCTATTTTATCCCCGACATCTAGGTATAAAATGGAACGAATATATATATACTAGTACTATTATTTCCGTTTTCATTCACATTTTGCAAAAATTACGCACTTATAACTTTCCATTTTCCTCACCATATAACATATATTGAAAATTTATTAAAAGGATGGGTGCTTCATGAATATTGGAAGTTTTCGCTTACCATTTTTTGAGAAAGAAACTCAAAACGTTATGCACCAAGATCTAGAAGCCTCTGAGATAATCAGTAATTTCTTACTTACCCATATTCCTATTAAAACTAATATACCACTCATTCTCGTTTGTATCGGAACAGATCGCTCTACAGGTGACGCACTCGGCCCGTTAGTTGGTACAAAACTTGAACAAATAGACATCCAAAACCTCCAAGTATTCGGTACACTAGATGAGCCAGTACATGCGCTAAATTTAGAAGAGAAAATTCGGAATATACAGAAAGAACATCCTACTGCATTTATAATTGCTGTTGATGCATGTTTAGGAAAGTCCCAAAATATCGGATCAATCACTACTGGAAAGGGACCTAGTAAACCTGGAGCTGCTATGAATAAGAAATTACCTGCAGTTGGTGATTTGCACATACACGGTATCGTCAATCTAAATGGGTTTATGGAGTTTTTCGTTCTTCAAAATACAAGATTAAGTTTAGTCATGAAAATGGCTGATGTAATCGCACAAAGTATAAAAGAGACGGATCAAAAATTATCCGCATTAAAAAAAGCAAACCATCTATAAATAATAAGATGGTTTGCTCTTTAATTTTTCTGTGCTAATAGTTCTAAAATACGATTTAAATCTTCTTTGTTAAAAAATTCAATTTCGATTTTACCTTTTTCTTTTTTCGTCTCTTTAATTTTCACATCTGTGCCAAACTTTTCTCTTAAGAACGTTTCACGTTCTACGAAAAATATATTTCGCTCTTTTTTCACTTTTTTTGTTTCACGTGAAACGTGTTGATTAATCTCTTGGACGATTTTCTCTAATTGACGAACATTTAATCCTTCTTTTTCAATGCGTTTCAATAAGGACTTCAATTGTTCTTCATCTTTTATCGTAAGTAAAGTTCTCCCGTGAGCCATTGAAAGTTGACCATTTGCAATCATATCTTGTACGAAAGAAGGTAGGCTTAATAACCTAGTATAATTTGCAATGTAAGGTCTGCTTTTACCAAGACGTTTCGCTAATTGTTCTTGCGTTACATTTAGCTCATTCATTAACATCTGGTATGCCATTGCCTCTTCCATAGGATTTAAATCTTCTCGTTGTAAGTTTTCTAACAAAGCAAATTCCATCATTTGCTGTTCAGTTAATTGTCTTACAACCGCAGGTACTTTTTCTAAACCAGCCTCTTTTGCAGCACGAAATCGTCTTTCACCTGCAACAATTTCATATCCTTTAATACTCTTCCTAGCAATTAATGGTTGTAGAATACCGTGTTCCTTAATCGAAATTGCTAATTCCTGAATCGCCTCTTTATTAAAGTGTTTACGCGGTTGATATGGATTCGGCCTTAATTCAGTTACAAGAATCTCCTGAATTGTTTCCTCTTCTTTCACATCTAAATCAGGAAAAAACACATTAATTCCTCTTCCTAATCCTTTAGCCACCTGCAATCACTTCCTCTGCTAAATCTATATATACTTCTGCTCCTCTTGATTTAGCGTCATACTGCATAATAGGTTTCCCATGACTTGGAGCCTCGCTCAAGCGTACATTACGCGGAATAATCGAGCGATATACTTTATCCCTAAAATACTTTTTCACTTCATCTATAACTTGGATCCCTAAATTTGTACGGGCATCCAACATCGTTAACAATACACCTTGAATTGCTAAATTTTTATTTAAATGTTTTTGTACAAGTCGAACTGTATTTAATAGCTGACTTAACCCTTCTAGTGCGTAATATTCACACTGTACAGGAATAATAACAGAATCTGCTGCTGTTAATGCATTAATCGTTAATAACCCTAAAGACGGGGGACAGTCGATAATAATATAATCATATTCATCACGGACTGGCTGTAATGCTCTTTGTAAACGTACTTCCCGGGAAATAGTCGGTACCAATTCAATTTCAGCACCAGCCAATTGAATTGTAGCGGGTAGAACATCTAAGTTTTCCGTTGCGGTTTTCTGTATAACCCCTTGAACATCTGCATCTTCCACAAGAACGTTGTAAATACATTGATCTAATTCAGATTTTTCAATTCCCACACCAGTCGTTGCATTTCCTTGAGCATCAATATCTACAAGAAGGACTTTTTTACCTACTTGCGCCAATCCAGCCCCTAAATTAACAGATGTTGTGGTTTTTCCAACACCGCCTTTTTGATTAGCAATAGCAATGATTTTTCCCATGATGTCACCTACTTTCAACCTTTCTATCTTATTCTAGTAACAATTACGTTTATTGTAACATGAAATAAAACTTTTTCTTTTACGTCCTTTATTAAACTTCAAAATTTATTTCTAAACTCCTTCTTCATTTAACAAGAAAATATAGTAAAAGAGACCTCTCCAATAGGATAAGGTCTCTAACACGTCATTATTATTTTTTCTTTGGAATTTTAATTGTAATTTGATAGTACTCATCAAATTCTTCTTCCTCAGAATTAACATTCAAACCACTTTCAGTAACCATTTGTAAAGATTGTCTAATTGTATTCATAGCAATCCTCGTATCTCGACTTACTGCTTTTTGCTTTGCCTTACGCTTCGGTTTTGCTTCCTCTAGTAACTTCGCAATTCGTTCTTCTGTTTGCTTTACATTCAGTTGTTTCTCCACAATTTCCTGTAAAACCTTCAGTTGTAATTCCTCATTTTTTAAAGGAATGAGAGCGCGGGCGTGACGTTCTGTAATGCTTTTCTCTAATAATGCACTTTTTATTTCTTCAGGCAACTTTAACAATCGTAACTTATTTGCGATTGTAGATTGTCCTTTTCCAAGTCGTTGTGCCAATGCTTCTTGTGTTAAATTATGTAACTCAATCAGCTTTTGATATGCCACAGCTTCCTCGATTGCCGTTAGTTCCTCACGTTGCAAGTTTTCAATTAAAGCTACAGAAGCTGTCTCTGTATCATTTAAGTTCTTTATAATTGCAGGAACCTTTTCCCAACCTAACTTTGTTGCTGCGCGAAAGCGTCTTTCTCCAGCAATAATCTCGTACTTATCATCCTCATATTGCCTTACAACAATCGGTTGAATAAGTCCATGTGTACGAATCGTTAATGCTAGCTCATCAATACGCGCATCATCAAAAACTGTTCTTGGTTGATAACGGTTAGGGGTAATATTTACTATCGGAATTTCTTGTATTTCTTCATATACCTTTTTATCTATTTCTTCATGGCTTTCGTCTTGTAATTCGAATTCGCTCTCTTTATCTCCAAAGCCAAATAAACGAGAAAACGTATTTTTCATACATATTCCACCACCTTTTAGGCCTATTGACTATTCTCCATAAAATGTTTCCTATGAAACATTTACGTTTTCATTTATATAATTTAATCTTACGTCTAATAAGATTTATTTTTCAATAGGTAATTTATTGGGCGTTCCCGGTTTGCGTGGATATTTCTTTGGTGTCTTGCGCTTTTTCTCGATTAATAAAATATTACGTTCACTCTCTTCAAACGGTAATTGGAACGTAGACATCTCTTTTAACTCTCCGCCTAGCACCTCTAAAGCATACTTACCATTTTCGATTTCTTCGTTTGCTGCTGCACCTTTCATTGCAATGAATGTTCCTCCAACTTTTACAAGTGGTAAACATAGCTCACTTAATACAGAAAGACGTGCAACTGCACGTGCCATTACAATATCGTATGATTCACGTACACCTTCTTTTTTCCCAAATGTTTCAGCACGATCATGACAAAATGCAACATCACTTAATTCTAACTTTTGTGCTAAGTGATTTAAGAAATTAATACGTTTTTGCAATGAATCTACAATTGTTACTTTTAAGTGCGGGAAACAGATTTTTAAAGGAATACTTGGGAATCCAGCCCCTGCACCAACATCACAAATTGAGAACGGTTTTGAAAAATCATAATAAAAAGCAGCTGTAATAGAATCAAAAAAGTGTTTTAAGTATACTTCTTCTTTTTCTGTAATAGCCGTTAAGTTCATTTTCTCATTCCACTCTACTAATGTTTCAAAGTAGATTTTGAACTGCTCTAACTGTCTAGAAGAGAGGGGGATTCCCTTCTCTTCTAGCATAGATTGAAATTGTTCTATGTTCATCTAGCAATATCTCCTTACTATTTATTGGTTCGATACGCGCGCAATTTTTCCTTGTTCTATATAAACAAGTAAAATGGAAATATCCGCTGGATTTACGCCAGAAATACGTGAAGCCTGCCCCATTGAAAGTGGACGAACATCTTTCAATTTCTGTCTAGCTTCTGAGGCAAGGCTAGAAATCGCATCATAATCAATATCTACAGGTATTTTTTTACTCTCCATTTTCTTCATACGCTCTACTTGCTGTAAAGATTTTTCAATGTATCCTTCGTACTTAATCTGAATTTCAACTTGTTCTGTAACTTCATCACTTAATTCTACTTCACTTGGTACTAAAAGATGAATATGCTCATATGTCATCTCTGGACGACGTAATAAGTCACTTGCACGTATTCCATCTTTCAATTCACTTCCACCAATATTGCGAATTAATTCTTGAACTTCAGGACGTGGTTTAATAATAATGCTGCTTAAACGTTCCTTTTCCTGTTCAATTTGTAATTTTTTATTTGTAAATCGCTCATAGCGCTCTTCTTTAATTAATCCAATTTCACGACCAACTTCAGTTAAACGAAGATCAGCATTATCGTGGCGTAATAATAGACGGTATTCTGCACGAGATGTTAATAAACGATATGGTTCATTTGTACCTTTCGTTACAAGATCATCAATTAAGACACCAATATAAGCATCCTCACGACCTAAAACAACTTCTTTTTTACCTAAAGAACGGCATGCTGCATTAATCCCAGCCATAAGCCCTTGTCCTGCCGCCTCTTCGTAACCAGAAGTTCCATTAATTTGTCCTGCTGTATATAAATTTTTAATCTTTTTCGTTTCAAGTGTTGGCCATAGTTGTGTTGGCACAATCGCATCATATTCAATTGCATAACCTGTGCGCATCATTTCAACATTTTCTAGGCCTGGAATTGTTCTAAGCATGTCACGTTGTACATCTTCTGGTAGGCTTGTGGATAAACCTTGTACATATACTTCTTGTGTATTACGCCCTTCTGGCTCTAAGAAAATTTGATGACGTGGTTTATCATTAAATCTTACTACTTTGTCTTCAATAGAAGGACAGTATCTAGGGCCTGTTCCTTTAATCATACCAGAATACATAGCTGAACGATGTAAATTTTCATCTATTAAACGGTGTGTTTCTGTACTTGTATATGTCAACCAACATGGAATTTGATCCATAATAAATTTCGTTGTTTCAAAAGAGAACGAACGTGGCTTATCATCACCTGGTTGAATTTCTGTTTTACTGTAGTCAATTGTATTACTGTTTACACGCGGAGGTGTCCCTGTTTTAAATCTAACTAGATCAAACCCAAGCTCCTCTAAATGCTCAGATAATGTAATAGACGGTTGCTGATTATTTGGACCGCTTGAATATTTTAAGTCGCCCATGATAATCTCGCCACGTAAAAATGTTCCAGTCGTAATTACAACGGTTTTTGCTGTATATTCTGCACCAGCTTGTGTAACTACCCCTTTACATATACCATCTTCAACGATTAAACGCTCTACCATTCCTTGGAATAACGTTAAGTTTGGTGTTTCTTCAATTGTTTTCTTCAATTCATGTTGGTAAGAGAATTTATCAGCTTGCGCTCGAAGTGCACGTACAGCTGGCCCCTTACCTGTATTTAGCATACGCATTTGAATATGAGTTTTATCAATATTACGTCCCATTTCTCCGCCTAATGCATCAATTTCACGAACAACAATCCCTTTTGCTGGTCCACCAACAGAAGGGTTACATGGCATGAATGCTACCATATCTAAGTTAATTGTTAACATTAATGTTTTTGAGCCCATTCGTGCTGCCGCAAGACCAGCTTCACATCCTGCATGACCTGCACCGATTACTATGACATCGTATGAACCGGCATTGTATCCCATTGTTTATTCCTCCTAATAATCTCTATCTTTCTAAAACATCACTATATTATTTTCCTAAACAAAATTGAGAGAATAACTGGTCAATTAGGCTTTCATGGACTGTGTCACCAGTAATTTCACCAAGTATTTCCCACGTTCTTGTTAAATCAATTTGCACCATATCAATTGGTACACCATTTTCTATTGCCTCAATTGCATCACCGATTGTTTGTCCCGCTTGTGTTAATAATCCAATATGTCTCGCATTAGAAACATATGTCATATCTGCAGAATCGATTGTTCCTTCAAAGAATAAATCAGCTATTGCCTTTTCGAGTTCATCTATTCCTTGTTCCTCAATTAAGGATGTTGTAATAACACGATTTCCCGCGGCTAACTCTGTAACACGTTCCATATCAATCGCTTGCGGTAAATCAGTCTTATTCACAATAACAATAAAGTCTTTTCCTTGTACCGCATGGAATAGATCTTCATCCTCATTTGTTAAAGCCTCGCTATAGTTGACAACAACTAATACTAAATCTGCTTGGCTCATCATTTCTTTTGAACGCTCCACACCAATTCGTTCAACAACATCTTCTGTCTCACGAATACCGGCTGTATCTATAAGTTTAAGAGGTACACCACGCACATTAACGTACTCTTCAATAACATCACGAGTTGTTCCTGCAATATCAGTTACAATTGCTTTTTTCTCCTGAACAAGACTATTTAATAACGATGATTTCCCAACATTAGGTCTACCGATAATTGCTGTAGCAATACCTTCACGTAAAATTTTCCCTTGTTTTGATGTTTCTAATATTTTTTCGATTTCCGAACGAACATGCGTCGCTTTCTCAATTAAAATATTATGTGTCATCTCTTCTACATCATCGTATTCTGGATAATCTATATTTACCTCAACATGAGCTAATGTTTCTAATATTTCTTGACGCAAAAGACCAATTAATTTAGATAATCGCCCTTCCATTTGATTAATTGCTACATTCATCGCACGATCTGTTTTTGCTCGAATCAAATCCATAACAGCTTCTGCTTGTGATAAATCGATACGTCCATTTAAAAAAGCACGTTTTGTAAATTCGCCCGGTTCTGCCAATCGTACTCCTTGCGCTAGAATAAGTTGCAATACTTTATTTACTGAAACAAGTCCGCCATGACAGTTAATTTCCACTATATTTTCACGTGTAAAAGTCCTTGTTGCGCGCATAATAGACACCATAACTTCTTCAATAACTTGATTTGTATCTAAATCAACGATATGACCATAATGAATAGTGTGAGAAGGAACCTCTGTTAAATCCTTCCCTTTAAAAATACGGTCAACTTTCTCAACCGCATCATCCCCACTTACTCGAACAATGGCAATTGCACCCTCTCCAAGCGCTGTGGAAATCGCAGCAATTGTATCAAATTCCATGTCCTTTCACCTCACTTGCTTATTTATCTCTATTTCAACATGATTATTTCTTTCACTAAATTATTAGGATACCATAACGAACCTATCTACAAAAGAAGAATAACTCATTTTATTATATCCCCATGTAAAAAACACTAAACTTATTCACAGTGGATAAGTTTAGTGTTTTTTAGTTATCCACATCTATTTTTCGCTCAAAAAAACCGGCACTCATTTGAGCAACCGGTCATTTAGGAGATATTACAACATGCCGATGTGGTTCATTTCCTTCAGAAGTTGTTTTGATACCTTGATGATTTGATAATGCCTGATGAATAATTTTTCGTTCAAAAGATGGCATCGGTTCTAAAATAACTCTTTTTTTCGTATTAGATACTTGTTTCGCTAATCGATAAGAAAGTGATTCTAGCGTACTTTTTCTTTTACTACGATAATTTTCAGCATCTAGTGTAATACCGATATACTGCTTCGTGTTACGATTTGCAACAAGTTTTGTTAAATACTGTAAAGAGTTTAATGTATTACCTCTTTTTCCAATTAAAACTCCTACATCATCACCAGAAATTGTAAATTCGATCTCGCGTCCTTTTACAACTTTACTAATTTCAACTTCCACACCCATATTGTGAATAACATTTCTTAAATATTCTTCACATTCCTGAATTGGATCTTTCTTCAATACAACTTCTACTACTGCAGGACGATTCCCAAATAAACCTAAGAACCCTCTTTTACCCTCATCGACAATATTTATATCTACTCGATCTTTTGATGTATTTAATTGCCTTAAAGCATCCTCTACTGCCAGCTCGACTGTTTGTCCTTTAGCAGTAATTATACTCACTTGCTTGAGCCTCCAGCTTTGCTAGCCTTAATCTCTGGCCCTTTGATAAAGTACATTTGAGCAATACCAAAGATATTACCAACAACCCAGTAAAGTGATAATGCAGCTGGGAAGTTAATTGCAAAGATTAAAATCATAATCGGCATAAGCCAAAGCATCATTGCCATTTGCGGATTTTGACCAGCTGTTCCTGCCATTGCAAGCTTTTGCTGAATAAATGTCGTAATTGCTGCAACAACCGGTAAGATATAGAACGGATCTGCCTGTCCTAAATCAAACCATAAAAATGTATGTTCACTAATTGCTGTTGTTCTCATAATCGCATGATAAAACGCGAATAAAATAGGCATCTGAACAAATATCGGTAAACATCCTGCCAATGGATTTACACCATTCTTTTGATATAACTGCATCATTTCTTGTTGTAGTTTTTGCTGTGTTGCTTGATCTTTAGAACTATATTTCTCTTTTAACTTCACCATTTCTGGTTGTAACGCTTGCATTGCCTTTGTACTCTTTGTTTGTTTAATCATTAATGGTAATAATGCAAAACGAATGATAAGAGTTGTAATAACAATTGCTAAACCGTAATTACTGTTAAATAAGTCGGCAAAATACGTGATTAACTGAGAAAGCGGATATACGAAATATTCATTCCAAATCCCAGTACTTTTCGATGTAATCGGCTGACCCGTTTCACTACAACCGGTGGCAATCGCCATTAATGCAACGACCATGGCTAGTAAACCTAATTTCTTTTTCAAAGCCTACTCCTCCTTGTATCGGTATGTATATAGTGTAATTCATTTCCTTACGCTACTTTTTTATTCTTTTCATACCAGAGCGTTTAAAGACATGAATTAAGCTTTTCTTTACTTCTTCATATGTCATCTCTGCACAAGGCTTCCTTGCTATTATAACAAAATCTTTTCCAGAATCTATCTCATCTTTTAACTCTGTAATAGCCTGACGGACCATGCGCTTAATTCGATTACGAACTACTGCATTTCCTATTTTCTTGCTAACAGAAAGGCCGATGCGAAAGTTTGGCTGTTCTTCTTTATCTAATTGGTATACAACAAACTGACGATTCGCATTTGATTTTCCTTTTTGAAAAACCGCCTGGAATTCATCATTCTTCTTTATACGATGTTTTTTCTTCATATCAATTGACACTCCTGTATTTCATCAGCGGAAATTCACTATTATTAGAAAAAAAGACCACTGAACGATCAGTGGTCTACGCAGATAATACTTTTCTTCCTTTACGACGACGAGCTGCTAGCACTTTACGTCCGTTCGCTGTGCTCATACGGCTGCGGAAACCATGTACTTTGCTGCGCTTACGTTTATTTGGTTGGTAAGTTCTTTTCATTATATGACACCTCCCTGAGGAATATCTGTTAAAGACAGTCCTATAAATTATAGTTAATCAACTAGGAAAATGTCAATGGTTCTAGAAATTTTCATCAAATATTCATTTTGAACCTATTCACATACTTTTTCACAGCATCTATATTTCCTTGTGGATAAATGTTTTTTCACGTTTTTTATATCCACAAACTTTTTTCACACTTTTACACAGTATATCGTGTTGTGGACAAGTTTATTCCACAAGGTATTGATTTTGTGGATAACTTTCTTAAATTCATTGCTATAGCCACTTTTTTTTGATATTATAGTTGTGTTTTCACTTTGAATAAGTTTTCCACACCTTTATCTTATCCACAATTTGTGTATAACATGTGGACAGTTTTAATCACATGTGGGTAAATAGTTGTCCACATTTGCTTTTTTTGTCGAAAACCCTATCTCATATACAAACGACGTTTTTAGGTTTTAAAATACGTTTCGTATAAATATACATTTTATATTTATTGGGTTGTACATTTGTTGCGCAACCTTATTCTTTTACCATCTTAGTAAAGGAGGGACACCTTTGGAAAATATCTCTGATTTATGGAATAGTGCCTTAAAAGAATTAGAAAAGAAGGTAAGCAAGCCTAGTTATGAAACATGGTTAAAATCAACAACGGCTCATAACTTGAAGAAAGACGTATTAACGATTACAGCTCCAAATGAATTTGCTCGTGACTGGCTAGAATCTCATTACTCAGAACTAATTTCAGAAACACTATACGATTTAACAGGGGCAAAATTAGCAATTCGCTTTATTATTCCCCAAAGTCAAGCTGAAGAGGACATTGATCTTCCTCCAGTTAAGCGGAATCCAGCACAAGATGATTCAGCTCATTTACCACAGAGCATGTTAAATCCAAAATATACATTTGATACATTTGTTATCGGCTCTGGTAACCGTTTTGCCCATGCAGCTTCATTAGCTGTAGCCGAGGCGCCAGCTAAAGCGTATAATCCACTCTTTATTTACGGGGGAGTTGGGCTTGGAAAGACGCATTTAATGCACGCGATTGGCCATTATGTAATTGAACATAATCCAAATGCAAAAGTTGTATATTTATCATCAGAAAAATTCACGAATGAATTTATTAACTCTATCCGTGATAATAAAGCTGTTGATTTTCGTAATAAATATCGCAACGTAGATGTTTTATTGATAGATGATATTCAATTTCTTGCTGGAAAAGAACAAACTCAAGAAGAGTTTTTCCATACATTTAATGCATTACACGAAGAAAGTAAACAAATTGTAATTTCTAGTGATCGACCACCAAAAGAAATTCCAACTTTAGAAGATCGTCTTCGCTCTCGCTTTGAATGGGGACTTATTACAGATATTACGCCGCCAGATTTAGAGACACGAATTGCAATTTTACGCAAAAAAGCAAAAGCTGAAGGGCTTGATATACCAAATGAAGTTATGCTTTATATCGCAAATCAAATTGATTCAAATATTCGTGAATTAGAAGGTGCACTTATCCGAGTTGTAGCTTATTCATCTTTAATTAATAAAGATATTAATGCTGATTTAGCAGCTGAAGCACTTAAAGATATTATTCCAAATTCTAAGCCGAAAATTATCTCTATTTATGATATTCAAAAAGCTGTCGGAGACGTTTATCAAGTAAAATTAGAAGATTTTAAAGCGAAAAAACGTACAAAATCAGTTGCGTTTCCTCGCCAAATTGCAATGTATTTATCACGCGAACTTACGGATTCCTCTTTACCAAAAATAGGTGAAGAATTTGGTGGACGTGATCATACAACAGTTATCCATGCCCATGAAAAAATTTCTAAACTACTAAAAACCGATACGCAATTACAAAAGCAAGTTGAAGAAATTAATGGTATTTTAAAGTAGTAGCTGAATAGTGTGAATAACTTACCTTGTTTTACGCACAGTCTATCCACATGTAGATAGACTGTTTTTACATCCTTCAAAGGGGTTATCCACATATCCACAAGCCCTATTACTATTACTACTATTTTTTATCTTTATTAATTAAATAAAATCTTATACTTACCGGAGGTTTTTCTTTATGCGTTTTACAATACAAAAAGACTATCTTGTAAGAGGTGTACAAGATGTAATGAAGGCAGTTTCTTCTCGTACAACAATCCCCATCCTTACGGGAATTAAAGTTGTAGCTACTGAAGAAGGGGTTACATTAACAGGAAGCGATGCTGATATTTCTATTGAATCGTTTATTCCAGTCGAAGAAGATGGAAAAGAAATCGTAGAAATAGCTCAATCAGGAAGCATTGTTTTACAAGCAAAATATTTTAGTGAGATTGTAAAAAAACTACCTAAGGATACTGTCGAAATTTCTGTGGAAAATCATTTTATGACAAAAATAAAATCTGGAAAATCAGAGTTTAACTTAAATGGTTTAGATTCTGCAGAATATCCGTTATTACCACAGATTGAAGAACATCATGTATTTAAGATACCAACAGATTTACTTAAGCATATGATCAGACAAACTGTATTTGCAGTTTCTACTTCTGAAACAAGACCAATCTTGACAGGTGTAAACTGGAAGGTATATAACAGCGAGTTAACTTGTATTGCAACAGATAGTCATAGACTGGCACTTCGAAAAGCGAAAATCGAAGGACATAATATTGCAGATGAATTTCAAGCTAATGTTGTTATTCCAGGTAAGAGCTTAAATGAATTAAGTAAAATTCTGGATGAGTCTGAAGAAATGGTAGATATTGTAATTACGGAGTATCAAGTATTATTCCGTACAAAACATTTATTATTCTTCTCAAGATTGTTAGAAGGAAATTATCCAGATACGACACGTTTAATTCCAGCAGAGAGTAAAACGGATATTTTTGTAAATACAAAAGAATTCCTACAAGCAATTGATCGTGCTTCACTATTAGCGAGAGATGGCCGCAATAACGTTGTCAAATTATCAACTTTAGAGCAAGAAATGCTAGAGATTTCCTCGAATTCACCAGAAATTGGGAAAGTTGTCGAAGAAGTACAATGTGAAAAAGTAGATGGAGAAGAGTTAAAAATATCTTTTAGTGCAAAATATATGATGGATGCATTGAAAGCTCTAGATAGTACAGAGATTAAAGTTAGCTTTACTGGAGCGATGAGACCGTTCTTAATTCGTACAGTAAATGATGATTCAATTATTCAATTGATTTTACCGGTTCGTACTTATTAGGTAAGGAATAAGGGTTGCTAGTTTAAAGATGCTAGTGACCCTTATTTGATTTTTGGGTATTACTTTCCTAATGTTAGTTTATTTAGTACAATGAAAGAATGAACACTTTCAGAAAGTGAGCGATTTTATGAAACGTATTAAAATTTCAACAGAGTATATTACACTAGGACAGTTTTTAAAGTTAGCTGATATAATTGATACAGGTGGCGCTGTAAAATGGTTTTTACAAGAATACGAAGTGTACGTGAACAACGAACTTGAAAATAGAAGAGGTCGCAAACTATATGCGAACGATATTATTGAAATTCCAGGAAGCGGAACTTTCCAAGTTCAGGCATAAAGGGGGAGCCCTTTGTTTATTTCAAAAATACAATTAAAAAACTATCGAAATTATGAAAAATTAGAGCTTTCCTTTGAAGATAAGGTAAATGTAATTATCGGCGAAAATGCACAAGGGAAAACAAATTTGATGGAAGCTATTTATGTTTTAGCGATGGCGAAATCTCATAGAACCTCTAATGATCGCGAACTTATCCGCTGGGATGAAGATTTTGGTCAAATAAAAGGGAAATTACAAAAAAGAAACAGTTCTTTGTCTTTGGAATTAAATATTTCGAAAAAAGGCAAAAAGGCAAAATTAAATCAACTTGAACAACAAAAGTTAAGTCAATATATTGGCGTGATGAACGTTGTCATGTTTGCCCCAGAAGATTTAAATCTTGTAAAAGGAAGCCCTCAAGTAAGAAGACGCTTTTTAGATATGGAATTAGGACAAATAGCTCCTGTATATTTGTATGAATTAAGTCAATATCAAAAGGTGCTCACGCAACGAAATCACTTGTTGAAAAAAATGCAAGGGAATAGTAAGAATGAGGAAACGATGTTGGATGTATTTACACTTCAACTAATTGAGCATGGTGCGAAAATACTGCAAAAACGTTTTGAATTTTTGCAGTTGCTACAGGAATGGGCAGCTCCAATTCATCGGGGGATAAGCCGTGGATTAGAAGAGTTAGAAATTGTCTATAAACCAAGTGTAGATGTATCAGAATCAATGGATTTGTCGAAAATAAAAGAAGTATACTATGAAAGTTTTCAATCTGTGAAACAACGTGAAATTTTCCGTGGTACGACTTTAATTGGTCCTCATCGTGATGATTTACAATTCTTCGTTAATAGTAAAAATGTTCAAGTCTTTGGTTCGCAAGGACAACAACGAACGACCGCACTATCCCTAAAATTAGCTGAAATTGAATTAATTTATTCAGAGGTTAAAGAATATCCAATCCTTTTGCTGGATGATGTTTTATCAGAATTAGACGATTATCGTCAATCACATCTGTTAAATACAATTCAAGGAAAGGTGCAAACATTTGTTACAACGACGAGTGTCGACGGAATTGAACACGAAACATTAAAAGATGCGAAAACAATTCATGTAACGAACGGCACGGTAGATTGTGAAATAGATAGGGCATAAACCCCTGTTTAAATGGAAAAGTAGGTGATCTTTGTGTCAATGGAACAAAAACAAATGCAAGAAAATGCATATGATGAAAGTCAGATACAGGTACTTGAAGGACTAGAGGCAGTTCGGAAACGTCCGGGTATGTATATTGGATCTACGAGTGGGAAGGGACTTCACCACCTTGTATGGGAGATTGTCGATAATAGTATCGATGAAGCGTTAGCAGGGTATTGCGATGAAATTAACGTTAGTATTGAAGAAGATAATAGTATTCTTGTAACGGATAATGGACGTGGTATTCCAGTTGGTATACAAGAAAAAATGGGACGTCCTGCAGTAGAGGTTATTATGACTGTCCTCCACGCTGGTGGTAAATTTGGCGGTGGCGGTTACAAAGTTTCTGGTGGTTTGCATGGTGTTGGTGCATCTGTTGTAAATGCCTTATCAACAGAATTAGAAGTATTTGTACATCGTGATGGTAAAATCCATTACCAAAAATACGAAAGAGGTATTCCGGTTGCAGACTTAAAAGTCATCGGTGATACAGATAAGACTGGAACAATAACTCGCTTTAAACCGGATCCGGAAATTTTTAAAGAGACGACAGAATATGAATTCGATACGCTAGCGACTCGTATGCGTGAGTTGGCGTTTTTAAATCGTAATATTAAATTAACAATTGAAGATAAACGTGAACATAAGCAAAAGAAAGAGTTTCACTATGAGGGTGGAATTAAATCATATGTTGAACATTTAAATCGTTCAAAACAACCAATTCATGAAGAGCCTGTATATGTAGAAGGTTCAAAAGATGGTATTCAAGTTGAAGTTGCGCTTCAATATAACGAAGGATATACAAATCATATTTACTCATTTACAAATAATATTCATACGTATGAAGGTGGTACACATGAGGTGGGATTTAAAACTGCCTTAACACGTGTGATTAACGATTATGGTCGTAAAAATAACATTTTAAAAGATGCGGATAGTAATTTGACTGGTGAAGATGTTCGTGAAGGTTTAACAGCAATCGTGTCAATTAAACATCCAAATCCGCAATTTGAAGGGCAAACGAAGACGAAACTTGGAAATAGTGAAGCGAGAACGATTACGGAATCAGTATTCTCAGAAGCTTTTGAAAAATTCTTACTGGAAAATCCTAATGTTGCACGTAAGATCGTAGATAAAGGAACGATGGCAGCGCGTGCGCGTGTAGCAGCTAAAAAGGCTCGTGAGCTAACTCGCCGAAAGAGTGCTTTAGAAGTTTCGAGTTTACCAGGGAAATTGGCAGATTGCTCTTCTAAAGATCCAGCAATTAGTGAAATTTATATCGTAGAGGGTGACTCTGCGGGTGGATCTGCAAAACAAGGACGCGATCGTCATTTTCAAGCAATTTTACCGCTGAAGGGTAAAATTATTAATGTTGAAAAGGCACGCTTAGATAAGATTTTATCAAATGATGAAGTGCGTACAATTATTACGGCGATTGGTACAAATATTGGTGGGGACTTCGATATCGAAAAAGCACGCTATCATAAAGTTATTATTATGACCGATGCCGATGTTGATGGTGCGCATATTCGTACCCTATTATTAACGTTCTTCTATCGTTATATGCGTCAAATAATTGAGTGTGGATATATATATATCGCGCAGCCACCTTTGTTTAAGGTGCAACAAGGTAAAAAAATTCAATATGCTTATAATGATAAAGAACTTGAAAAAATATTAGCTGAGTTACCAGCCCAGCCGAAACCAGGAATTCAACGTTATAAAGGTCTTGGAGAGATGAATCCAACTCAGCTATGGGAGACGACAATGGATCCAGAAGTACGTTCATTACTTCAAGTTTCTCTTCAAGATGCAATAGAAGCAGATGAAACATTTGAAATTTTAATGGGTGATAAAGTGGAACCACGTCGTAACTTTATCCAAGAGAATGCAAAATACGTGAAAAACCTTGATATTTAAATGAGTAATGACAGGAATCTAAGTATTCCTGTCTTCTACATATAAATCAATGTATGTGTAACGGAAACGTAAGAGGAGGTGCTCGTTGATGTCAGACAATCAACAACAAGCACGAATTCGAGAAATTAATATTAGTCATGAAATGCGTACCTCATTTTTAGATTACGCAATGAGTGTTATCGTATCTCGTGCATTACCAGATGTTCGTGATGGATTAAAACCTGTGCATCGTAGGGTTTTATATGCGATGAATGATTTAGGAATTACAGCTGATAAAGCGTATAAGAAATCAGCACGTATTGTCGGTGAAGTAATCGGTAAGTATCACCCTCATGGTGATTCAGCCGTTTATGAAACAATGGTACGTATGGCGCAAGATTTTAGTCAACGTTATATGCTTGTAGATGGGCATGGTAACTTCGGTTCTGTAGATGGAGATTCAGCAGCGGCAATGCGTTATACAGAGGCAAGAATGTCTAAGATTTCTATGGAATTAATACGTGATATTTCAAAAAATACAATTGATTATCAAGATAACTACGATGGTTCGGAAAGAGAGCCGATTGTATTACCAGCGCGTTTCCCTAATTTATTAGTAAACGGTACGACAGGTATTGCAGTTGGTATGGCAACGAATATTCCGCCGCATCAACTTGGCGAAGTAATTGATGGTGTGTTGGCATTAAGTCATAACCCGGATATTACTATCGCGGAATTAATGGAATATATTCCTGGACCAGACTTCCCGACATCAGGTTTAATCTTAGGTCGAAGTGGCATCCGTAGAGCTTATGAAACAGGGCGCGGTTCTATTATGCTTCGTGCCAAAGTTGAAATTGAAGAGAAATCAAATGGTAAACAATCTATTATCGTAACGGAACTACCTTATCAAGTTAATAAGGCACGATTAATTGAAAAAATCGCAGAATTAGTTCGCGATAAGAAAATTGAAGGTATTACAGATTTACGTGATGAATCAGACCGAAATGGTATGCGTATTGTCATGGAAGTACGTCGTGATGCCAATGCAAACGTACTATTAAACAATCTATATAAACATACAGCACTTCAAACAAGTTTCGGTATTAATATGTTGTCTCTTGTAAATGGAGAGCCTCAAGTACTAAATTTAAAACAAAACTTATATCATTATTTGGAGCACCAGAAGGTAGTAATCCGTAGACGTACTGCTTATGAACTAGAAAAAGCAGAGGCACGTGCTCATATTTTAGAAGGATTACGAATTGCTTTAGATCATCTTGATGAAGTTATTACGTTAATTCGTAGTTCCAAAACGGCTGATATTGCAAAACAAGGTTTAATGGAACGTTTCGGTTTAAGTGAGAAACAAGCGCAAGCGATTTTAGATATGCGTCTGCAACGCTTAACTGGATTAGAACGTGAAAAAATCGAGCAAGAATATCAAGACTTAATGAATTTAATTGCTGAATTAAAAGCGATTTTAGCAGATGAAGAGAAAGTTCTTGAGATTATTCGTGAAGAATTAATAGAAGTAAAAGAGCGTTTCAATGATAAGAGACGAACAGAAATTACAATTGGCGGTATGGAATTTATTGAAGATGAAGATTTAATTCCTGAGCAAAATATTGCGATTACGTTAACTCATAACGGTTATATTAAGAGGTTACCAGCTTCTACGTACAAAACACAGAACCGTGGGGGACGTGGTGTACAAGGAATGGGTACGAATGATGATGACTTTGTTGAACACTTATTAACAACGTCTACTCATGATCATATTTTATTCTTTACAAACAAGGGTAAAGTATACCGTACGAAAGGATATGAAATCCCAGAGTATAGTCGTACTGCAAAAGGGCTACCAATTATTAACCTATTAGGAGTAGATAAGGGTGAGTGGATCAATGCCATTATTCCAATACGTGAATTTGGTGACGACCAGTTCTTATTCTTTACAACGAAACAAGGTATTTCTAAGAGAACACCACTTTCATCATTTGCAAATATACGTACGAACGGTTTAATTGCAATTTCGCTTCGTGAAGAAGATGAAGTGATTTCTGTACGTTTAACATCTGGCGATAAAGATATTATCGTAGGGACAAGCAACGGTATGTTAATTCGCTTCAATGAACAAGATGTACGTTCTATGGGCCGTAATGCAGCTGGTGTAAAAGCTATTACATTAGGCGAAGAGGACCAAGTAGTAGGTATGGAAATTGTTGAAGAAGATACGAATGTCTTAATTGTAACGAAAAACGGGTATGGTAAGCGTACTCCAGTTGAAGAGTATCGACTACAAAGCCGTGGTGGTAAAGGTCTTAAGACTTGTAACATTACAGATAAAAACGGTAAGTTAGTAGCGGTTAAGTCTGTAACAGGTGAAGAAGACATCATGCTAATTACAGCCGCAGGCGTTATTATTCGTATGCCAGTTGATCAAATCTCTCAAATGGGACGTAATACACAAGGTGTTCGTCTAATTCGTTTAGAGGATGAGCAAGAGGTAGCGACAGTAGCAAAAGCACAGAAAGATGAAGAAGAAGAATCTAATGAAGAGGTTTCTTCTGAAGAATAAGAGGGTGGATTTTTCCCCCTCTTATTTTTTTATAATAATACTTGCATAGTGATAGAAAAGTCTATATAATAGGCAGAGTCAGCAAATGAGAGGTACAAATTATCTTGAAAAACTTGTTGACGAAAATAATATACTATGATATATTATAAAAGTCGCTGAAACGCGATATTGAACTTTGAAAACTAAACGAAACAAACAACGTGAAACGTCAATTTTTATTTTTAGATGCTAGACAAACTAACTTTATTGGAGAGTTTGATCCTGGCTCAGGATGAACGCTGGCGGCGTGCCTAATACATGCAAGTCGAGCGAATAGATTAAGAGCTTGCTCTTATGAAGTTAGCGGCGGACGGGTGAGTAACACGTGGGTAACCTGCCCATAAGACTGGGATAACTCCGGGAAACCGGGGCTAATACCGGATAA
>NZ_FNUW01000054.1:0-13584 GCF_900108285.1 Bacillus sp. ok061
TCCCGTTGGTCCCGTTGGTCCCGTTGGTCCAGGTGTAGCATTAATTAATTGAATTAATAAATTTAAAAGAAGTTGTAAACTTGAAGGATTAATAATTAAAGAAAAGAAGAATTGTGCAAGAGCACTGTAAAATTGTTGTAATAATACAGCTAATTGACCTAAATTCGGATTTGGAGATTGTAAAATAGTTAAAATGCTTTGAATTAATTGTTTTAAATAATTTCCTTCTGGAGAAGAAGGCAAAGAATTTAATAAATCTAAAAATTGATTAAATAGATCAATTAATACCAATTTATTTGCATTATTGGGATTTGCAAAAAATGCAGCAACAGCTGATATTAAAGAATTTAGCAAAGTAATTAGTTGATTTAATTGTTGGTTTGTAATCGGCACTGTTTGTGGATTATTACAACATTCTTGTGAAAAAATAATATTTTTACAATGATCGTGATTATGAAAACAGTTATTATTCTCCATATTTTCTCTCCTTGATTTAAATTTTTTCTTTTTTTAACAAAAGAATCATTCTTTAATTTGGAGGAATGTGTATAACACGAACAAATTAAAGTGAGAATAATTCCAATTAAATTATATGTAATTAATTATTTTTAGCTTGGACTTATACAATAAATAAGAGTTTATAAAGTAATAAAATTAAATTATTATAATAGTGACCCTGTGCTTTCTAAAGTGGGTACAAACAAAATAAAAAGAAAAATTGGATAAATAAAGGTTTTGTGAGTTTTTCTGTTTGTTAGAATGTAAAAATTTAAGATGTGAAATGTAAATGTTCAAATACTTTAAAAGGAGTACCACCAACATTTTGAAAAAAAACACGCTAAGAGCATACAAGATTTTATACTTTTGGTTAATCTAATACTAAATGAGAGCTATAAAACGGCACCAGAATAGGAATGTATAAAAAAATGCACAGATCCCTAGAACAAAAAAGGAGGGACCCTTACTCTCATAAGGGTTCCTCCTTTTCCTTGCTACCAATAACGATAATTATGTAAATAAGAAACCCCTTCAGTTTACTTGCTGAAGGATTTTTTTCTAGATATATTGAATACTGATAAGTGGTGTTATGTTAACTAATGTAGATACTCTTATTCAAATCCCAAAATACGGTATAATTTAGTTGTGAAGTTAAAAGGGGTGTGGGTATGGAGGACTAAGATATTTTGGTCTCTTACTTGTATTAGTATTTGGTGTGGGATTTATTATACGTTGGATTTTTCGTGATGTAATTTTGTTAGATCAATTACTTGGTTTAAGTATAGGGATTATTACGTTAATAATGGCGTTTTTTTGTAAAGAAATACAGTAAGGAGCCTAAATACTAATAGTTAATTTATGCTTTCTTTGGATGAGTATCTTAATAGTGATGAGATACTCATTTTTTTCTTATAATGTTTTTAATCACTTAATTTATAGTGTATTGAATGTATACTTTTGTTGTGTATTTTACGGATATCAGGGTATTTGGATTGAAGTCAGTGCTTTAGGAGATTTGAATGTAAACTAATATTTAAAAGTTTACTTTGGAACATACAAATATAATCCAACATACAATACTATGGGCATCTAAAATAAATCATCTTAGTCGACAAAAAGAAAAACCACAGCAATTCCTGTGGTTTTTCTTTTTGTCGATACTGTAAGTATACTTACACGGAATAAACCTCCCTGTTTACGCTTTTTCCATTCTAAAGTTGAATAACCCATCTTTCACTTTTACTATGTGAGTCCCTGACCAAAAAGTATGTACTTTAAAATAGTACCAATCTCCATTTTTTCTTAAATATTTTTTAATCTCATAGCCTTCTTTTATAAGATATTCTTTAATATCATCTTCTTTACTACCAAACATACTAATTTCGCCTTTTAAAAAATCACACTGATCTTATTAAAAAAGAAATAAAAAAGTGCAAAATCTACCAACAGATTTCGCACCAAAAAACAGATAACAGATACAATCACTCGAAACATAGGAGAGTGTTTCAATACTTATTATAACCTATATATTTACATATTTTCGTATGAATTTGAAAATATGTAAAAATTCATTATTTAATTTTGAATTTTCTTTTTATTTTAGTTATACTAAACAATAAAGAGACAAATCTCCCTTAGGCTGTCAATAATTATGCTAACGAAACACACCCAAAACCAAAAAACCAATTCCCGTGTAATGGAATTGGTTTTTTGGTGCAATTCAGTCAAACAGCAACTTGAACCCACATTTTCAAATGTAGTCTTATCAATTTTATCATAATTTTAAATAAATAAACGTAAAAAAAGCCCTTTATATACAATATATAAAGAACTTTTTTAAAAGGATGAAACCCTTAAATTAACTAGTGATGAACACTTATTATATCATAAATCCCTTATTTATTGTATGATTTCTTTTTGCTGTTGTTCTTTTAATGCAATTTCTATTTGTTCAATGCGAAATGCTACAGGTAGTTGAGTCGCTTCTAAACGCGCTCGGAATTTCTCTTTTATTCCTATCACTTGAAACAATAAATCAGCAACTCGATGTAAAACAACTTGAATTACTTTTAAAACGACAGCTGCAAGAGCCGATAATACAGTCACAATCGGCACATGATTCGATAAAACAGATATAAAATCGTTGTCATAGCTAACTAATGGATGATTAGGGTTAACTCATAATAGACAATTCACTTAATAAAAATAGACGAAACAACAGAAACAATATTGATAAGCTTAATAAATTTTTACCTTGAAATTAAAAGTAATTCTATGACCTATTTTTACAAGTATCTGGGTTGGACCCCTTTAATATAGTTTTACTTGAACCATAAATCTTACACCCAAAAACAAGGAGGGACTGAAAAAATGTGTTTTTACTAGATGCATATTAAAAAAGACAAGCATAAGTTATATTACGTTTTGGTAGAATCCACTTATCTTTGAAGAGGACTCAAATTTTAATAATAGATTTGAGTCCTTTTTTTTATATATCATTATTCTCTAATTACCATATACATATAATGTATTTAAAATTAATTTTAAAGGAGAAATATGATATATGACAAAATTGGAGGAACTAGAAAAAGATTTTAATCAAATGAATTTAGATTTAAAAGCTATACAACATGATGTGAAAAATTTAGAAGCAAGAATACTAGTAGCTGAAAAGGATGTGTTAACTATTAATAAACAATTAGATAAAATCAGTGCAAATACTACATGGATTTTACGATTGATCGTAAGCGGATTGTTAACAGGAGTACTTGGTGTATTAGCTAAAAACCTGTTATAGAGAAAAAGGGTGTTGGTCAATCAAAACGGACCTAGCGAAGCAAAGGGAGTATTTGACTTGACAAACCGCACTACACCCAAACCCTCTTGGCACTGAACAAACTACCGTTTGTTCCTGCCAACCGGCGAGGGAGCCCCTCAAGGCTTGAGGGGTTGGGGAGTTCGATTGAGGGGGTCTGGGGAAGGGTTCCCCAGTGGGTTTGGGCAAAGCCCACGGTTTGTTTTTTGCCACGTAGTAAGTGGCTCGGCATAGCCGAAAAGCGTCGCAGACCCCTATCGATTTTGATGCGTTAGTGTCAAAATACGTATAGGGTTACGTTAATTGACATCATTTCGTCGCTTTGCTAGACTGATGGTATCAATTAATCTAGGGAAAGTGGTGGCACTTTATGTTGGGTTCTATCTCATTTAATCAATCCCACCAAAGTTCATTGAGTCATAATAACAGAGAAAATGTTCATGGAAATCCTGGGATTGATCCAGCCAGATTACATGAGAATATTTACTTTGTTCAAAAGGATATCCGAAGTGTATACAAGGATGTCTTTCAAGAAGCAGTGGACAAGTATAATGAGAAACAAAAACGGAATGATCGTAAAATTGATGATTATTATGACAAAATACATAAAGATGATAAGACACATGAACAACGAGAATTAGTCGTGGCGATTGGGGAAGGTAAAGACGACTCGAAATATAGGGAAGCCAAAAAGGAAGCGTTAAAACAGTATGCTGAAGCGTTTCAAAGGCGAAACCCTAATCTAGCAGTTTATAACATGGTTTTACATGATGATGAAGCGAATCCACATTTACATATTAACTATGTACCAAATTTCGAAAGTAGTCGAGGATTAACGAGGCGTGTCGGAATGGATAGAGCTTTGCAGCAACAAGGTGTCGAAGGAAAGGGAAGACAGTTAATTGGGCATTGGAGAGAAGCGGAAACGGTTTATATTGAGCAATTAGCGGAAAAATATATTCCGAATTTTGAACGTGCTAATGTAGGCTCTCATAAGTACATGAAAGTTCGTCAATACAAGGAATATGCAGAAGCGAAGTCAACTATTGAAAACCAGGTACAAGAAAAAGAAACAGAGTTACAAACGATTGACCATGATTTAAAAAATGTTGAAGAAAAAACAAACGAATTACAAGTAATCAAAAAAAGTTTGGAAAGTGATGTTACTGATAAGCAAAAAGAATTAGACATAGTGAAACAACAAGTAGAGAGTGAAAGTGAAAAACTACAGCTAATTGGCCAGCGTCAGGTAGAGTTAGAAAAAAGAGTAGAACAAATGCAAAAAGCATTAGATAGTGCTACAGATCAAGTGCCAAATGAACTTGTTAAAATTCCATTTTTACGTAAAGAAGTAGTAGTAGAAGTACAGGATAAAATGTTTGGAAAAGCTGAGATCACGAAGAACCAGACAAGAAATTATGTGTTATCACCAGAACAATATCAAGAAGTAACAAAGCAAGTGAATGCAGCGGTCACTATCAAAAAGGATTATGAGCGTTTGAGAGAAACAGATTTTGTGAAAGAGTATGAAAGTTTAAAAATGACTGCAGAAGGTTGGATGAAAGAAAATAGAACATTGAAACAAGAAAAAAGTAAGTTGCAAAAGGAAGTTGGGGTATTAAATAGAGAAATCAGTTCATTAAAAGCTCATATAAAGGGTTTACAGGCGAATATAAGAGTTTTGTATGTACAAACGAAAAAAGTTTTTAAGGAGCAATTTAAGACGTTTAGAACGATTATTAAAAATGAATTGGATAGTAAGGGAATAGATAATCAATTTGAAAGTGAGCATAAAAAAGAAATGAATAGACATCGTGGATTGGACATGGAGAGGTAAAATAGTAAGGAAACTTTGTTTTTATCTTTAAGGTTATTGAAAACGTGATAGAATGAAAAAAAGAGCCATGCGGTAACATGACTCTTTTCATAGGGTATTCTACGAAAATACCTAAACTTAACTTATCTGATTATAGATTATCACAATTTGATTTATAATCAAATAGCAAAAAATAGGTGTTTTTGTTGATTCCCACAATTAAGGAGGAATTAACCTAGATATGACAAAGAAAATTATTGATTTCGGACAAGCTGAAAAAAAGGCAAAAGAAAGAGATAGTAAGATTAATAGCATTTATGAAAAACTTGAAGGTAGTGGTGGACTTTCTGAAGAAGAAAGAGTCATTATGCTACAAGTATTAAGTAAAATGTCTGGTGGAGAAGAGTATTTTATAGGGAAAAAGAAAAAACCTACAGATCGGGTGAGATTTGTGCAGATAATTACTGATAATATTAATTATTTATGTAAAATTGGATATCTGACAAATGCTGAAAAAGCTTTTTTAATTGATTTAATACCATACATAGAATTTAAAACTAATATTTTAGTTGAATGTTCAGATGAAGATTCAGATGAAATAGATGCAGATGCAGCTACACCGAGTTATTTAGCAAGAAAGTTAGGAAAAGGTAGAAGTAATCTTTCTGTTTTAATGAATGGGTTATTAGAAAAGGGAATTTTAGCAGTTGCAGAATCAGGAATGACTACTGAGGATGGACGTATTTGTAGTTCTCGTACATGGTTTGTGAATCCTAATATTCTATGTTGTTCTCCTAAAGATGGAGTAGATAAGGCTACTATGAAGATTTTTAAGAAGTCTCTTAGAAACTTTAAAGTAGATGGAGATAAGAAAAAACACAATTTACCGATATATTTATTTTAGATGTCATTTATAATTGACATCTTCTTTTTTTGCGTTTTTTCCATTTTTTAGGTGTATCTTTTTTCGAACACCTGTGTTCGAATTTTCGAACACCCCCACCCTCTCAAAAGCTTGCTATTACTGACTTTCTTCACTTTGCTCTTCTCACTCTTATATATAGGGCTAAAAGTTCCGCAAGGAACAGGTAGTATTTTTGAGCAAACAACACTCAAAAATCTCCACCTTCATAATAAAAAAATCGGTTCGTTCATCCTCACCTAAAGACTATCGTCTTTTCTTTTTTATTATGTCCTTGCAAAACTTTTTTCGGCTCGTGTGCTTTTCTCGCCAAGCCGACAGACAAAAAGCAAAGCAATGGTTCTCGACTTGGACTAGCAAGTATACGAGCCGAACCGCTTAGGTCATTCGTCCCAAGATAATTCTTATTCTAAAAATAGATACGTAATACGTGGGGGTTCGTCCCCACACGACGAGCCAGCACTCTAGCCAAAAAGCAAATTTCACACCAAAAAACCAGAACAAAATCATATTAAGTAAAAAATAACTCGAAAATATCTTATTTTATCAGTTGTTGAATGTCTGAAAAAAATCTAACCAATGCTATTGTTGAGATTCTTTGGTAACTTCTTGTTGTGATAACTATCATAGTGACTTTTTCTCCAGCAACCACTATTAGTGGCTAGTTACCATAAGGACTTATTTTTGAAATTTGCTATTTTTTAGAAAATATGTTAATCTAAGAATGACCTATTTTTGTTCGGTTTGAGATTAAGAATAAATTTTGTTTTTCGTCTAAGGTATTTGAGCAAGGGTAGTAACACATGTGTGGGTATCCATACTAGGAGGCAACAATTATGGAACAAGGTAAAGTAAAATGGTTTAATGCAGACAAAGGTTTTGGATTCATCGAGCGTGAAGGTGGAGAAGACGTATTCGTACATTTCTCAGCTATCCAAATCGACGGTTTCAAATCTTTAGACGAAGGACAACGTGTAACGTTTGGAGTAGAACAAGGACAACGTGGCGCACAAGCTACTAATGTTCAAATAGCTTAATATTAGCTGATGAAAGACCTTCTTGCAGGGTCTTTTTTTGATTTTGTTGCAATATTCCGAATGCAACTTTTTTAAGGGGATTTGGGGTGCTTAACTTTTAATGAAAAAGAAGACGTTAGAAATCATAATTTTAGCATTATGGGGTACCGCCAACAAAATGAGAATTTTGTACACTAAGCAAAAAAAACAATAAGCTGTCCAAGTGGACAGCTTATTTACATAATGTTCTTTATTGGAAGTTAATATAATACCTTTGTTCAAGTATTGCATTTTTTCGTTCAAGATAATTTTTCAATTTAGACTTCTGTATAAAGAGCATAGTCTAATATAGATTGATATACGCTATGCCATTCATGATGATGAACTGTGATTTCATTTGGATTAATTAATTTCCTATGGGCTGATTCATGCTTACCTTCAAAAGCACGGAATTCTTTAATATCCATTCGGTAGAACACTTGATAACCAATTTTAGGATATTTACTTTTTTCATCCCATTTTGGATTTTCGTTGTGATCAACTATTATGTATCCAAGAAGATTACATTTACCTTCAACGTAACCCTCTTCCATTGCTTCACGTTTAAAGCACTCCTCAGGAGTTTCATTGACTTCTAAAATCTCATCCAACGTAGCGGCGGGTGATAATCCACTCAGAGTTCCCAATACGTATTGAATCTTTTCTGCTTCTGCATTAATAATATGTGCCAATCCTAATTCTTCTAACGCAATAGAAGCCAATATTAAATTAATTGATTCTTCTCTTGTTAATGAAATATTAGGTGTAATATTCGGTATATTTGCTTGTGACATATTAACACATCTCTTGTTTATCAAATTTTATAAAATAAATATCGTTATAAGATATGACAAACATAGACAAGTTGTGACATTACCTCATTTATTAAACAATAAACTTTTTAAAACCTTACACAAAATGTATTGTCCAAGTATATATATAGTATGTGACATATTGCATATTTCCTTTTGCTCCAGTATATTTTGTCTTAATATACTGGAGTTTTTATTTCGCATCAATTCCAATATATTTTTTCAATATACAAGATAAGCTGTCCATATGGACAGCTTATTGTTTTTTATAATTTTATTTTTAGGTCCCATCACATTGCTATCAAGCTAAGCTTATACAATGATAAGTATAGTAGGGGTCACACCATATCAAAAAAAAGAAAATTGTACGTTATGTCACAATTTGGACACATTTAATGCATTTTCTGTACGTTAAGACTATTTTTTAGTTGAATATGGACTATTTGGTACTGTAAATTCGATGTTTTCTAAAATGTTAACTGGAATATTCCTTTCACTAATGGGAAAAGTACTTGTGGTTTGTAAAGGTATACCTTTAAGGACATAACTTTAATCCTTATAAAATCAAGGTTTATCGAGTTTATAAACATGTTGCAAAATATTTATAAACGTTTATTAAGTCTTTATGACTTTTATAAATCCCTTAGCGTACAATTTTCTTAAAATGATATGGTGACTTCTTATAGTGTTTTACTTTAGAAAACTTCAAAAAACAATTGAAAGCTTTTCTTTTAATTAGAAAAAAAAGGTGTTACCTTTTTAAATAAGGAAAACACTAAGTAGCAACTGAAGAACAGATGGAGGACAAAATATGGCTCAAACTTATTGGGGATCTGAGGTAGCCAAGAACTTAGGGATTGGATCAAGTACTTTGCGTAAATATTGCCTTGCCCTAGAGGAAGCCGGGTATCCTTTCGAGCGCGGTAATAATAATTCTAGAATTTTTTATCATACAGACGTAGCAACTATAGAACGGCTAGTAACGGCTATGAACAAGAAGAGCGTAACACTAGAACAGGCTGTAAATTTAGCAATTGCAAGTGTTGGAGAAAATGAGATAGCAACTGTCGCTACAGAGAGCGTAGCAGATACAGAACACATAAAAGCACTAACGGAACGTATAGAACGATTAGAACAACTTAATTTAGAGTTAATTCAAAGATTAGATCAGCAAAGTAAACTTTTACAAGAAACTGATGCTCAGAGAATAATAAGAGAAGAACAAAGAGATATTCAATTAATGCAGGTATTAAGAGAGATACAAGATAGTAAGCAATTAGTAGCAGCTTCAGAACAGAAGAAATCTTTTTGGAATCGTTTATTTGGTAAATAAATTAAAATTAAATGATAAAGAGAACTTTGTTTGTTTTTTGAAAAAGATATGTATAAAAAAAGAGGGATGCTTGTAAAAAGATCCCTCTAAAGAAAAATAGAATAGATAGGAAGGATATAAAATTTATTTTATGTTTATTGTTGTTTTTGGTTTGTACATTTTAATTTTTTATAAAAAACAAAACAGAATGATCTAGATCATTCTGTTTTGTTTTTTTGTTTTGGGTAATTTTGAGTTGGAGTT
Organism: Bacillus sp. ok061; assembly: GCF_900108285.1. Lineage (NCBI taxonomy): Bacteria > Bacillati > Bacillota > Bacilli > Caryophanales > Bacillaceae > Bacillus > Bacillus sp. ok061. The sequence goes on from NZ_FNUW01000054.1 coordinate 9,495, forward strand.
AGTGGAGTTAAGGATTAATAAATCCTTATTAATATGTTATGAGTAGAGTGAAAAGAAGCTTGTACATTTTTAATAAAATTTATTTTTTTATGTAAAAGGGGCCAAGAAATAGTTTGTAGTTTTATTTCTTGGCATGGGTGTTTGGAACGCTTGGATGCTGTCCCTTACATTATTCTATGTTTGTATTTATTAAATGGTTTGTTATTATTGTTTATTTCGAAAAAAACAGAAAAGAAAAACACCTATTTTTATTAATAGGTGTTTTTCTTGCAAAAGTAAGCTTATAAAATTAAGGGAATGTGTTTTCCTTTTTTTTTAATATCTAGATTTCATACTCATCATGATGATGATGATCGCATTCTCTACACTTTCTACGTTTACAGCAAAAACGGCTGCAATCAGGTGAATTTACAGAGACTACGTTAATTTTATTAATTGCAATACGTGCTAATCCAGGGAAACAATCAAAGTCTGAGAGAATTATTACATTGTTACCTTGGAACCCTTGGAATGTTGCACTTGTAGGTGGCTGACAATCGTACTGAATAACAAGACAAGTTCCAGGAGTTAATGTTCTTAAAAATTGTAATAACTCAGGGTTACTAATATTGTTTACATTAACAGTTTGTTCTTCTCTTCTTGGTTGTTCTCTATGATGACTATTACATCTGTTAAAGTCACAACCTCCACCAAAACCAAAACCCATAATATTACCCCCTTTCGTTCGTTAGTATATCTTATGCTCGTCTAGAAAGGATGGTGTGAGTATATGAGTTTAGTTAAGAGTGGATTTTTTATTTAAATTAAAAAATCATTTATTATATTGTTTTTTTGTTCTAATTTTTATTATTGTTTGATTTTTAATTTAAAGTAGATCATTAATAGGTAAGTCAATATATAGTCCTGTCAGTATATAAACAAACCAATTTTATTGTTATAGAAATTGGTTTGTTTAGGTGTTGAATTCATTACTATCTGACAGTCTTAAGGAAGTTTGTTTCTTATTTTTTATTGGTTTGTTTATTTTAAATGTTTATATTATTAATGTTTTGAACAAAAAGTAAGAAGAAAATCTATACTTAATAATTTAAGTCGCATATAAATATTAAGTAACTTTTTATTTAGAGTAATATAAGACAAGCTTAAATAAGGAGTATTATGTATGGAAGAACTTTGTGAATTAAAAGATAAGATTCAGCAATTAAAATTAGATCAAAAAAAGATACAACATGATATAAGAGTTTTAGAATCGAGGATATTAGTAAATGAAAAGGAGATTTTAACTATCAATAAACAACTAGAAAAAATAAGTGCTAATACTACATGGATTTTGCGTTTAATCATAGGTGGTTTGTTAACTGGATTATTTAGTATGTTAATGAAAGGTGTTATTTAAAATTTTATAATTAATTTTTATGAAGAGAAGTCTAATATAGATTATTAGACTTCTTTTTATGAAAGATAGATTAGTATTTAAATTTTGGTTCTGTTTGAAGGTAATAGCCATTTCTTACGTGACCTATCCAATTAGCAAAGAATTGTTTCCATGAAACACTGTTAAAAAATGAATCTATGGATTGAGTTTCAGAATTCCAATCTAAAATCAAGAATGGAGCATTTCCTAATTGCCAAATACCTCTGTTATTATCAGTTCCTGTTTCTCGTATCAATAATAAAGGAAGCCCATATTGATAACCCATGGAAGGTTCAATTTGAGAAAAAGGAGTTCCTTCCCAAAATGGTTCTGTAGGTTGAAATGCTCCTACGTTTGTTTTAATTCCTTGGATAAAAAACCTTTGGAAATTTATTGCTATTAAACCATAGCTGGATAATATCATTCGTCTTATACTTGTCAATGGTGACTCAGGATATTGATCACTTCGGGGTATGGTACGAGGAAATAGAAGAGCTTGTTCAATTTCTAAGATGAGTCGATCTAAAAATTGTTGTTGTAATTGATTTAAAGTGTTTACTGTGCTTAAAAATACAGGTATTCGAAAAGCTTGATCAATAGCTGTTTGTAATTTTATAGAGGTAAATACTCCTTTAGTAGTATTTACATAAGGTTTACTATTCGTAGTTTCCATTAGTATTACTCCTTTATAATATTAATCAATGCTACTAATAATATATGGGAGTTTAGAATAAATGTTTGGATAAAAATTGTATATGAGGTATCATCAGGACTTTGCGGATCTTTATTTCATAATTTTAGTATATATATAATATCTTTCGATTTCTAATGTAAACAAATATTCAATAGTTTATTTTCCATCATAAAAGTCTAGCTTCTTTAATATAGTTTGACTTGAACCATAGATCTCAAACCTAAAAACAAGGAGGGACTGAAAAAATGTGTTTTTACTAGATGCATATTAAAAAAGATCAGCATATATTATATTACGTTTTGGTAGAATCCACTTATCTTTGAATAGGACTTAAATCTTAATAATAGATTTAAGTCCTATTTTTTATATCATTATTTTTTAATTGTTATATACATATAATGTATTTTTAATTAATTTTAAAGGAGAAATATGATATAGGGGTAGCGTTAGGAAAATGTGGATTTACAACGACAAGGAAGTTTCAATACACTGAAAAAGCAGATTCCTGATGAAATTGATTAAATTTATTCTTAAACTACAGCTCCTTTTACTTTAAGAATAATGATGTTTATTTTATAATTACGCCTGTTTGTAGCTCAGCGTTAAATATTTTATCTTCACTTTTTTTTAATTAAAGAACTTTCGTTCAGGGCTCCATTTCGCGCCTAAAAGAGAATTAATTATTATGGCAAGGATCAATCCCAAAATGAATCCGTAGAACGGATGGTTTTTTAGAATAAACATTGGAAAAATGTAAATGCAAATAACTGTGATTACTAAATTGACTATGTAACCTAATTTCGGCCGATTTTTAAACATTTAGCATACCTTCTTTTTTTATTTAAGTTGAGAAATATAGAAATATTTAACAATTTTACTCCTGTATTTTACCATAAATTACTTTATCTTTCTTCAACTTTTTTGCTTGTTAGTTTAAGTGTATTATTTCACAATTCCAATAGAGTAGAGTCTATTGAGACTTAGAGATTTTTACATAAAATAAGGTTTCCAAATGTCTCATATGTTTTATCTCAAAAGTTTTATCGTTGTTAAACCATTTATTTTTAATAATACAAACTTTTTAACGTTGTAAATCCGCATTTTCGGGATGTGATCCCGATAAGACATAAACTATCGATTAATAACCCATTGGTGTAACAAAAAGGTAGAAAATTTATATTGTGACAAATTATTTTTGAGACAGTATTTAGTTATATCAAAATTCAATATTATCTAGTTTTAGAATTTTTTAAAAAATGTAACAGAAACGAATGTTTCTGTTACAAATCCGTTTAGTCCAGTTAATCCCTCGCTATGATTATAACTAAGGTTATTTTGCTAGCACCACCTGATCCAGGTAACCCAAAATGTTAAATGCCAATAGATTGGAATATTTTGTATTAAGCCCCCTTTTCGCGGGATGGGCAAAGATACCCAAATTTCAAAGTTGCTAAATTTTATTTAACAAGAGATGGTTTTTGTTTAATATAAAAATCATCCCTTGTTAATTATTTTTTAAAAACTATTCTATTTTTACAAATGATAGTGTAGAAGCATTAGTACCAATTCCTCCATTAACCCCTAAAGAAAGTAGTACTGTTGGTGCATTGCTAGTACATAAACCTATTGATACAACATCACCTGCTGCAATATTAAGAATAGTAGTTCGATTGATTTCTATTGTTCCTATTGTATTTCCAGCAGTACCAAAAGAATTCATAAATGGTACTACGATACCTGTTCCATTGATTTGAATTCCAAAACTTCCTGTATTACCTGGTGCTAGAAGAACTGAACCTGATATTTCGTATATTCCAGCTATATTTACAGTAACAGACCCATCAGCATTAAGAGTAAAAGCTCCAGGAGTATTTATAGGGGGTGGACTTGCAGATCTTACTGGAATAACAGTTCCAACAGTTCCAACACCAGAAGGTACAAACGGACCTAGATCAGTGACATTACCAAAGGTACCGTGAACG
>NZ_FNUW01000001.1:0-162736 GCF_900108285.1 Bacillus sp. ok061
GAACAGGCAGACGCACAGGACTTAAAATCCTGCGGTGGGTGACCACCGTGCGGGTTCGACCCCCGCCCTCGGCACCATATGCGCCCGTAGCTCAATTGGATAGAGCGTTTGACTACGGATCAAGAGGTTAGGGGTTCGACTCCTCTCGGGCGCGCTTTTATTAACGGGAAGTGGCTCAGCTTGGTAGAGCACCTGGTTTGGGACCAGGGGGTCGCAGGTTCAAATCCTGTCTTCCCGATATTCCAAAAAACATGGGGCCTTAGCTCAGCTGGGAGAGCGCCTGCCTTGCACGCAGGAGGTCAGCGGTTCGATCCCGCTAGGCTCCACTTATTTTAATATCATTTATGGCGGTGTAGCTCAGCTGGCTAGAGCGTACGGTTCATACCCGTGAGGTCGGGGGTTCGATCCCCTCCGCCGCTACCATAAAGGACCTTTAGCTCAGCTGGTTAGAGCAGACGGCTCATAACCGTCCGGTCGTAGGTTCGAGTCCTACAAGGTCCACCACTAAAGGTTTATATCTCGGAGGTATACCCAAGTTCGGCTGAAGGGATCGGTCTTGAAAACCGACAGGCGGCGAGAGTCGCGCGGGGGTTCGAATCCCTCTACCTCCTCCATTTTTCTTAAATTACATATTATATCATCGCGGGGTGGAGCAGTACGGTAGCTCGTCGGGCTCATAACCCGAAGGTCGCAGGTTCAAATCCTGTCCCCGCAACCAAATGGTCCCGTGGTGTAGTGGTTAACATGCCTGCCTGTCACGCAGGAGATCGCCGGTTCGACCCCGGTCGGGACCGCCATTTTAATAAGGCTCGGTAGCTCAGTCGGTAGAGCAGAGGACTGAAAATCCTCGTGTCGGCGGTTCGATTCCGTCCCGAGCCACCATTTTGAAGTCGCAAGCCGGCTTAGCTCAATTGGTAGAGCAACTGACTTGTAATCAGTAGGTTGGGGGTTCAAGTCCTCTAGCCGGCACCACTTTCAAAATGAGCCATTAGCTCAGTTGGTAGAGCATCTGACTTTTAATCAGAGGGTCGAAGGTTCGAATCCTTCATGGCTCACCATTTTCAATTTAATGCGGGTGTAGTTTAGTGGTAAAACAAGAGCCTTCCAAGCTCTGGTCGAGAGTTCGATTCTCTTCACCCGCTTTTCAATTATGGGCCTATAGCTCAGCTGGTTAGAGCGCACGCCTGATAAGCGTGAGGTCGATGGTTCGAGTCCATTTAGGCCCACCATAATTATTCCGCAGTAGCTCAGTGGTAGAGCTATCGGCTGTTAACCGATCGGTCGTAGGTTCGAGTCCTACCTGCGGAGCCATATTATAGAGAAGTACCCAAGTGGCTCAAGGGGCTCCCCTGCTAAGGGAGTAGATCGCGAACGCGGTGCGAGGGTTCGAATCCCTTCTTCTCTGCCAGAACTGGCCCGTTGGTCAAGTGGTTAAGACACCGCCCTTTCACGGCGGTAACACGGGTTCGAATCCCGTACGGGTCATACTAAAAGAGATAGCATAGTCTGCTATCTCTTTTTTGTTGTGTATAGATATAGAAGAAGCTATGACAGATTATAAATAATAAGTTTAAAATAGGATTACCTTTTCTCATACATAAGAAAAGGTAATCCTATTTTTTGAATATGTTTTAACTGTCTATTGAATGTTCATCTTGTTTAATAACAGCATGACTATATGCGGAGTGAAGAGTTTTGTAACCTAAAAGTGCAATAGTTAAGGCGAGGCCTCCTGCTATAATAGCCACACTAAATCCTGCATGGGCTCCAAAGTTATCAATAACTAAACCAGCTATTGCTGACCCTAGGGAGACTCCAATACCAAGTCCTGTAATTGCCCAAGTCATTCCTTCGGTTATTTTTGATTCAGGTACGATTTTTTCCACAAGCCCCATAGTAATAATCATAGTAGGAGCGACAGATAGCCCTGCAAAGAAAACAATAACTACCAGCCAAGCAATAGTGTTTACAAAAACTAGTGGCAGCATTGTTATCATGGAAAGTGTGACTGCTATTAAAAACTGATTATAGGGTGGAGTATTGAGTTTAAGCGTACCAAAAATTAGACCTGCAAGGCATGAGCCGATTGCATAGACAGAAAGCACAAAGCTAGCAGCTACTGTGTTTCCTTGCTGTTCAGCAAAAGCTACACTAACGACATCTATTGTGCCAAATATAGTACCTATGGCGATGAGTGTGAATACTAGTACTCGCAAAGAACCAATTTTAAATACTGTTCCTTTATTTGTAATATCGTGAGGATGTACAGGAGGTTCTGTGCTTTTTTGTAGGGTGAATAGACATACCCCGATTGTAAGAAAAACAGATGACAAAAGTGGCCCTGCTTCTGGGAAGAACATAACACTTAAACTGACAGATAATACAGGACCAATTATGAAGCAAATTTCGTCGACGACCGATTCAAAGGAAAATGCTGTGTGCAATTTATGTGATCCACGGTATAGTTTAGTCCAACGTGCACGTACCATGGCTGACATGTTTGGCATACAACCTGCACATAAGGCGGATAGAAATAGCGTCCAATAAGGAGCTTCATATTTCGTACATAGAAGTAAGAGGATCGTAAAGAAAACACTGATACCTGTAGTCGGAAGAAGTATGCGAGATTGCCCTAATTGATCGGCCATCCGAGAAATATGAGGAGCTAGTAAAGCTGATGATAATGTAAAGGTAGCTGCAACAGCTCCAGCAAGCCAATAGTCACCACTTACTTGAGATAACATGGTAACAATACCAATGCCCATCATTGATATAGGCATCCGAGCTATAAATCCCGCTAATGAGAATCCTTTTGTACCAGGAGCACTGAAAATCTCACGGTAGGAATTAAACATGATCATCACCAAAGTATTTGACGTTTACATATACATTCTTCATTCTTTTAACTCCTCCTCTGGTTCATTAATACCTTCTATAAAAAGGGACTATAGGTAAGAAGTTATATTATCTTGTAAGCTAGAAATAATTGACATACGCACCGTATGCCAATATCATATTAACATACGGTGCGTATGTCAATTGAAATGTTTTATCTCTGGATAGAGAGATGACGTTTAGAGGAGTTATTCTTTTACATAGAGAACGATACTAATAATGCAATTCATTTTGAATAAATAGAATGAATAGAAGTAGGAGGAAAAGATGATTAAAAAAACAAGAGCAGAGATGATCATTGAAACACGTGCTAAATTGCTGAGTGCAGCAAGAGAGGCTTTTGGTACAGTGGGATATGTAAATACGTCTATGGATGATTTTACGGCATCTGTCGGTTTAACACGTGGTGCAATTTATCATCATTTTGGTGATAAAAAAGGATTGTTAGAAGCAGTTGTAAAAGAAATTGATATGGAAATGGATAATAAATTAGGGAAAGTATCAGATGAAGCGGAAGGAAAATGGGAAGGGTTTGTTGGGCGTTGTCGTGCATATTTAACGATGGCACTTAATCCAGAAATTCAGCGAATCGTACTTCGAGATGCACCAGCAGTATTAGGAACTAGTTATTATCAATCATCACAGTCACAATGTTTAGTAACGATGGCCGAGATGCTTCAGCAATTAATGAAGGACTGTATTATTGAAAAGACGGACTGTGAAGCTTTAGCAAGATTTATAAATGGCGGACTAGTGGACCTTGCTTGTTGGATTGCGAATTCTGAAGATGCAGAGGCACAGTTGTCTAAAACTTTGCATAGCCTATCACTTATATTGAATGGTTTATTATTAGAAAAGAATGCGTAATTTTAACGGATATTTTTTAATATATAGTAATGATTAAAAGGGAGGTGATAAAGTATAGGCTAATTCATTTATTTCACCGTATTCTATATAAGCTAATTGACGTCCATCTTGTAAGGGAATGATGTGATCAGTCAGTTTTAATCTTATAATGTGATTACATTTTTTGTGAATATTAGGATTTTGATTATAGAAAGTGAATTTAGTTACAGTGAGTAATTGAATCATACATTTTTATTCACAATCTAAAGAAAACACCTAATTTGGTATGGATTCCACACCCACCCCATCAACTTTACACTCTATGTGAAAAAGTTCACAAATAGGTCATAATTTGTGAAGTAATTCACAATGATACGTGCTACAATATGAATGTAAAGAAGTTAAACAACATTAAATTAGTATTTTAATTAATTACTTAAACAATCATAAAAAAATATATGTGAACAATAGAGAGGGGAAATTACCATGAAAAAAGGTATCAATCGTGTAGTATTAGTAGGAACAGGAGCTGTAGGTTGTAGTTACGCTTACTCAATGATCAACCAAGGTGTAGCTGAAGAATTCGTATTAGTAGATGTTAATGAAGCAAAAGCAGAAGGGGAAGCGATGGACTTAAGCCATGCGGTACCATTCTCTCCATCACCAACAAAAGTTTGGAGCGGTAGCTATGCAGATTGTAAAGATGCAGATTTAGTAGTCATCACTGCTGGGTTACCACAAAAGCCAGGTGAAACTCGTTTAGACTTAGTTGAGAAAAATACAAAGATCTTTAAACAAATCGTTCGCGGCATTATGGATAGCGGATTCGATGGAATCTTCTTAATCGCAACTAACCCAGTTGATATTTTAACTTACGTAACTTGGAAAGAATCTGGTTTACCGAAAGAGCGCGTAATCGGTTCTGGTACTACTTTAGACTCTGCTCGTTTCCGTTACATGTTAGGTGACTACTTAGATGTAGATCCACGTAACGTTCATGCTTACATCGTTGGTGAGCACGGTGACACTGAACTTCCAGTATGGAGCCACGCTACTATCGGTGTACAAAAACTAGAAACAATCTTAGCTAACAACGAACAGTACAAACAAGAAGACTTAGATAAAATCTTCGAAAATGTACGTGATGCAGCTTACCATATCATCGAACGTAAAGGTGCAACTTACTACGGAATCGGTATGTCACTACTTCGTGTAACTAAAGCGATCTTAAACAACGAGAACAGCGTATTAACTGTATCTGCATACCTTGAAGGTCAATATGGTGAGAAAGATGCTTACGTAGGTGTTCCAGCTGTTATTAACCGCGAAGGTGTACGTGAAATCGTAGAACTTGAGCTAAATGAAGAAGAAAAAGCGAAATTCGCTCATTCTGTAAAAGTATTAAAAGAAACTATGGCACCAGTACTATAATTAATTGCTAAATAATCCGGAAGTGGGGACCTGCTTCTTACTTCTGGATTTATATATAATTCAATATAAATTCCTTTTCCGGTTTCCCTTGTATATCCCCAATATACCCCTTTTGCTGGATAAGGGTCGTTTATAGAAAAAAGCACTCTACTTTACGTAGAGTGCTCTTTATTATTATTTTTTAGGCGTTAACCCCAATTTCTTTAAAATATCTGCCAGTGTACCGCTTTTTGATTTTTCTACAGGTGTTTGTGATTTAGATGCATCTGGCCCTTTTTTCAAGAAGTTCTTTTCAACGAAGCAAATATCTTTTTCGTCGACAATCCCATCTTTATTAAGATCTCCGTCTTTTACAGTTAGTCCTTTTTTACCATAGTTGCTAGTGATAATTTCAGCATCTTTAATATCGATTACTTTATCACCATTTACATCGCCGGCAAGGTTTTCGTCAGGTCTTGCATAATAATATTGGCCAAGCAGATTACCGTCTTTTTCAGTACCAAGTTTCGTTGTTAGGCGGCTTGAAATGAGTTACTTGATGTTTCTGAATCACTGAAATAGGCAAATACACCGCTGAATGTAAGGGATAAACCAAGTGAAGCAGTGACAACTCCAATTCCTACTTTTTGTTTTAATGACATAAGAAAGCCCCCCTAGTTAAATTTTTATAGCGACCGTTCGCAACAAGGATAAATAATTAAACATAGTAGTCCGCTGTGAATTATAGTTACGAAAAATCGAAGTGCTTTATTGAGAACATGTATATGCTTATGAATTTTGCATTTCAATAAAATTGTGACAAAAAATGTTGAGAAACATTTTTTTATGACAGATTATTTTGTTTTGATTTTGATTGGAAAATAGCATGAAAAATAGGATAAACCTAATAAAATAAAGATTGAGAAAAAATAATAGACAGAAAAACAGAAGAATAATAAAGCGTTTTCAATGAATATTCGTCAAAATTCGATATTTTACACGGAAATGTGAGGAAAAACTAACGTTTTTAAGAAAAAAACGAATATTTTTTATAAATTAACAAGGATATTGCAGTTTTTCGCAGAAATAGTTAAAGTATAAAAAATTCTGTCATCTAAGTGAGGTGAGCATATTGAGTGTAATAAATTGTGAAGAAGTGAAACGAGATGAGTTTCATACAGAAAAGTACTATGAAAGTTATAACATCTTTGGCGCACATGTTGTGACGGAAGATGAGATTCAAGGGGTACGATTTACAGTGTGGGCTCCTCATGCGAAAGCAATGAGTGTTGTTGGAGATTTTAATGAGTGGGATTATGAGCAACATAAGATGCTACAAGTGACAGAAGAAGGCATTTGGTCCTTATTTATACCGCATATTGAAGAAGGAGAAATATATAAATATGCGATTAAAACGTTGACTGGTGACGTCATTTTAAAGGCAGATCCGTATGCTGTATATGCAGAAGTAAGACCGAATACGGCATCTGTAGTTTTTGATATAAAAGGATATGAATGGAATGATAAAAACTGGAATCGTAAGAAAAAGAAAAAATCGATTTATAAAGAAGCGATGACAGTTTATGAATTACATTTTGGTTCTTGGAAAAAGAAAGAAGATGGAACGCTGTACTCTTACAGGGAAATGGTTGAAGAGCTCATCCCGTATGTGGTGGAACATCAATTTACACATATTGAAATTATGCCGCTTGTTGAGCATCCATATGATCGTTCTTGGGGATATCAAGGAACGGGATATTATGCAGCGACGAGTAGATTTGGTACACCGCATGATTTAATGCATTTTGTCGATGAATGTCATAAATATGGAATCGGTGTCATTTTAGATTGGGTGCCGGGGCATTTTTGTAAAGATGCTCACGGTTTATATTTGTTTGATGGCACACCGACCTATGAATATAAAGATAAAGATGTACAAGAAAATCCAGTATGGGGAACTGTCAATTTTGATTTAGGAAAGAGAGAGGTACGTAATTTCTTAATTTCAAATGCGTTATTTTGGATGAGATATTTCCATATTGATGGTTTCAGAGTAGATGCAGTTGCGAACATGTTGTACTGGAATAAAGAAGGACAAGAGCAAAGTAATGAGCATGCTGTTTCATTTTTAAGAGAGTTAAATGAAGCAGTGTTTGCAGAGGATGAAGATTTTCTTATGACGGCAGAAGATTCAACAGCTTGGCCACTTGTAACAACTCCGACGTATGAAGGTGGGCTTGGATTCAATTACAAATGGAACATGGGCTGGATGAATGATGTGCTGAAATATATGGAGTGTGCGCCTGAATATAGGAAACACATTCATGAGAAAATGACGTTTTCTTTACTATATGCGTACTCTGAAAACTTCATATTACCGCTTTCTCATGATGAAGTCGTTCATGGGAAAAAGTCGTTATTAAATAAAATGCCAGGTGATTACTGGGATAAGTTTGCTCAGCTTCGTTTATTATATGGATATTTCTTTACTCACCCAGGAAAGAAGTTACTTTTCATGGGAGGAGAATTCGGACAGTTTGATGAGTGGAAAGATCTTGAAGATTTAGATTGGAATTTACATGATTTTGAAATGCATCGTTATATGCATGATTACTTTAATGAGCTCATAGCATTGTATAAGCGCTCAAAACCACTTTGGCAGCTTGACCATTCACCTGAAGGTTTTCAGTGGATTGATGCTAATAATAATGAGCAAAGTATTTTCTCTTTTATCCGCCAAGGGGATAAACAAGAAGATGCGTTAGTTGTCGTATGTAATTTTACGAAAGCTACATATGAAAACTATAAAGTAGGTGTACCAGATTTCGAGTATTATAACGAGATTTTAAACAGTGATGCACAGCAATATGGCGGTTCGGGGCAAGTGAATAAGAAACGTCTTAAGACGTTTCTAGAACCGTACCATAATCAAGCAGCACATGTAGAGATTACAATTCCACCATTTGGCGTATCCATATTACGACCAGTGAAGACGAGAAAGGGGAGCAAAAAACAAGATGGCTCAAAAACAAAAGTGCGTAGCGATGTTACTAGCAGGGGGAAAAGGTAGTCGTTTAAGTGCATTAACAAAAAATTTAGCCAAGCCAGCTGTTCCATTTGGTGGTAAATATCGCATTATTGATTTTACGCTAAGTAACTGTGCGAATTCTGGTATTGAAACGGTTGGGATTTTAACACAATATCAACCACTTGAACTTCATAATTATATCGGAATTGGAAATGCGTGGGATTTAGACCGAGTAAACGGTGGAGTCACAGTATTACCTCCTTATGCAGAGTCTTCAGGGGTGAAGTGGTATACAGGTACGGCAAGTGCCATTTATCAAAATTTAAACTATTTAAGTCAGTATGAACCGGAGTATGTTCTTATTTTATCAGGCGACCATATTTATAAAATGGATTACAGTAAGATGCTAGATTACCATATTGAGAAAGAATCGGACGTATCCATTTCTGTTATTGAAGTACCTTGGGATGAAGCGAGTCGCTTTGGCATTATGAATACAAATGAAGAGATGGAGATTGTTGAGTTTGAGGAGAAACCACAATTTCCAAGAAGTAATCTTGCATCAATGGGAATTTATATTTTTAACTGGGCAATCTTGAAAGAGTATTTAGAGATGGATGCAAGAAATCCTGAATCTAGTAATGATTTCGGAAAAGATGTACTTCCGCTTTTATTAGATGAAGGGAAGAAGCTAATGGCGTATCCATTTGAAGGATATTGGAAAGATGTTGGAACGGTGAAAAGCTTATGGGAAGCGAATATGGATTTACTTCGCGATGAAACATCGCTGAATTTAAACGATCGTAATTGGCGTATTTATTCTGTGAATCCAAATGAGCCACCTCAATATATTGCAGAAAAGGCAAAAGTAGAAGAATCGCTTATTAACGAAGGATGCGTCATTGAAGGGGACGTGAAGCATTCTGTGTTATTCCAAGGGGTGACGGTGGAAGAAGGTAGTATGGTTATTGATTCTGTCGTTATGCCAGGAGCAAAGATTGGTAAAAATGTTGTGATTGAAAGAGCGATTGTTGGATCAGAAATGGTTATCGAAGATGGCACAATCATTCGTCCAGAAAAGAATGTTGACGATGTAGTATTAATTGCTGAAGGGAAATAGAAAAGGGGGATGAAATGAATGGGAGAAAAAATGTTAGGAATTATTAATGCAACGGGAAGTTTTCCTTCCTTAAAGAAAGTAACAGGGCATCGTTCACTAGCGGCGTTACCGTTTGGGGGCCGTTATCGACTCATTGATTTCATGCTTTCAAATATGGTAAATTCTAGTATTCATAGTGTGGCAGTTTTTACAAGCCATAAAAACCGTTCGCTAATGGACCATGTTGGTTCAGGAAAACAGTGGGATTTAGATAGAAAAAGAGACGGACTATTTTTATTCCCGCCAAATTGCCAATGTGACCAAGATGAGTTTGGATCTTTTGCACACTTTAGAAGACATATTGATTATTTTCTAAGAAGCAGAGAAGAGTACGTTGTTATTACGAATAGCCATCTCGTAACAGCATTAAATTTTCAGGCGGTGTTAGAGCGACATATACATACGGCAGCTGATATTACGGAAGTTTGCCATGAAGGGGTTTCGCTTCAAACATACGTGTTGAAGAAACAATTATTGTTAGATTTATTTGAGTCATATAAAGATGTGGAGCAATATAGCTTATTCGATGTAGTGAGAGAAAAGCGCGGAAAATCATTGCATATTGCTACGTATGAGCATACAGGATATGTAGCTATTATTGATTCGATTGAAAGTTACTATAAACATAGCTTAGAAATTTTGCAACCTGCTATTTGGAAGCAATTATTTAAGAAAGAAGCACCAATTTTTACGAAAGTAAAAGATGAGCCACCAACTCGTTATTTAAAGGGTGCAGTCGTGAAAAATACAATGATTGCAAATGGCAGTATTATTGAAGGGGAAGTAGAAAACAGTGTTGTTTCCCGTTCAGTTAAAATTGGAAAAGGTTCAATTATTCGTAACAGTATTATTATGCAAAAGAGCCAAATTGGAGATAACTGTATAATAGATGGTGTTATTATTGATAAAGACGTGAAAATTGGCGACGGTGTCGTATTAAAAGGAAACACCGATGAGCCGTATGTTGTAGAAAAAGGAAGCGTACAAAACAGTACGATTAATAGTTATTCCTAAAGAATCAGTGGGGTTTTTTCCCCACTGATTAAAGTTTTAATTTAAATGAAAACTCGAAGGGAGGAAGCTGCAAGAGGAGTAATAAAAACTTTTCGCGCAGTGGGACAACAAGTGAATATTTTATTTGCAGTATCAGAATGTGTACCGTTTGTGAAATCGGGAGGATTAGCTGATGTAGCGGGTGCGCTCCCAAAAGAGCTGAAAAAATTAGGAGTGGACGTTCGTATTATACTTCCGAATTATAGTCTCATTCCGCAAAAGTTAAGAGATGGATGTACGTTACATAAAGTAATTAACGTCCCGCTTGGGTGGAGAAATCAATATTGTGGAATTTTAAAAGGTGAGCAAGACGGAATTACGTATTACTTAATAGATAATGAATATTATTTTAAGAGAGATTCTCTGTATGGTCATTATGATGATGGGGAGCGTTTTTCTTATTTCTCAAAAGCAGTGTTAGAGTGTATTCCGCATCTTGATTTTGAAGTGGATGTTCTTCATAGCCACGATTGGCATACAGCTATGGTGAATTTCTTACTACGTGAAAAGTATCAAGATAACTCATTATATGAGCGTATTAAAACGGTATATACGATTCACAACTTGCAGTTCCAAGGAGTATTTCCTCCTGAAGTGATGTACGACTTGTTAGAGCTTGGTGATGAATATTTTCATAGTGAGCAGCTAGAGTTTTATGGAAACATAAACTTTATGAAAGGCGGTATTATCGCTTCGGATCAAATTACAGCGGTGAGCCCGACGTATAAAGAAGAAATTCAATATGAATTTTTCGGTGAGAAGTTAGATGGATTACTGCGAAAATATAATGATAAGCTTAGCGGCATTGTAAATGGTATTGATACGAGCGTATATAATCCAGAAACCGATTCGTATATTAAGGCTCAGTATGATGCAGAGTCATTATATGAAAAGAGTGAAAATAAACGCGCTTTGCAGCGTTATTTTGGTTTGCCAGAAAAAGAGGATACACCAATTATTTCAATGGTAACGAGATTAACGAAGCAAAAAGGTCTTGATTTAGTACGCACTGTATTCCGCGAAATAATGGAAGAAGATGTACAATGTATTATTTTAGGTTCAGGTGATTCGGAATATGAGCAATTCTTTGAGTGGATGGCATATGAGTATCCGGAGAAGGTAAAAGTTTATATCGGATTTAATGAAGAATTAGCGCACCAAGTGTATGCGGGAAGCGATTTGTTTTTAATGCCATCGCTGTTTGAACCTTGTGGACTTGGACAACTTATCGCATTAGCGTATGGTACGATTCCAATTGTAAGAGAAACAGGTGGATTAAACGATACAGTACATTCTTATGATGAAGAAACAGGCGAAGGAAATGGTTTCAGTTTCACGAACTTTAATGCACATGACATGCTGCATACGGTTCACCGTGCAATTGAATTTTATCACGATAAACCAGTGTGGGAGCAGCTTGTAAAACAAGCGATGACTGAAGATTATAGCTGGGAGCAATCGGCTCTTGCTTATAAGGAATTGTATAAAAGTCTCATGGAATAACATGTAGGTGGTGAAAAAATGTTTACTCATGTTGAAAGTTTTAAATCAACTTTTCTAGAAAAGTTAGAGACGATGTATGGGAAAAGTTTCAAAGATTCTACAACTCGTGATCAATATAATACGCTCGGCCATATGGTACGTGAGTATATGAATAGTCAATGGATTGCAACGAACGAGAGTTATCGATCCGGAGAGCAAAAGCAAATGTATTACTTGTCTATTGAGTTTTTGCTTGGACGTTTGCTTGGAAGTAACATCTTGAATTTAGGTATTAGAGATGTATGCGAGCAGGGGTTATCTAAACTAGGGATTTCGTTACAAGAGTTAGAAGAAGTGGAAGCAGATGCAGGTCTTGGTAATGGTGGACTTGGACGCTTAGCAGCCTGTTTTCTTGATTCACTTGCATCTTTAAACTTACCAGGACACGGCTGTGGAATTCGTTATAAACATGGTTTGTTTGATCAGAAAATTGTCGATGGTTATCAAGTTGAATTTCCAGAACAGTGGCTTCTTCATGAAAACGTATGGGAAGTAAGAAGGCATGATCAAGCTGTAGAAGTAAGTTATTTTGGCAGTGTTGAACCGCTAGAAATTGACGGGCGTTTAGAGTTTAGGCATACAAATGCAGAAGTCATTATGGCGGTGCCATATGATGTGCCGGTAGTAGGCTATGAGACGAGTACTGTAAATACACTTAGACTTTGGAATGCTGAACCAGTTCCTTTCCCGCAAAACTGCAAAGATATTTTGAAATATAAGCGCGAAACAGAGGCTGTATCGGAGTTTTTATATCCAGATGATACGCATGATGAGGGGAAAATACTTCGTTTAAAACAACAGTATTTCCTAGTATCAGCAAGTTTACAAAATATCGTTCGAATGCATAGAGAAAGATATGGTGACCTTCGTCAACTACATGAAAAAATCGCGATTCACATTAACGATACACATCCGGTTTTAGCAATTCCAGAACTGATGCGTATTTTACTAGACGAAGAAAAGTTAACATGGGAAGAAGCTTGGCACATAACGACGCAGACGATTTCTTATACGAATCATACGACGTTATCAGAAGCGCTCGAAAAGTGGCCAATTCACATTTTTAAACCGTTATTACCGAGAATTTATATGATTATTGAAGAGATTAATGAACGTTTCTGTCATGAACTTTGGGAACGTTATCCTTATGAATGGCATCGCATTGAAGACATGGCAATTATTGCGCATGATCTTGTGAAAATGGCTCATTTAGCAATTGTCGGTAGCCATAGCGTAAACGGTGTAGCAAAAATTCATACGGAAATATTAAAACAGCGGGAAATGCGATTGTTTTATGAATTTTATCCAGATAAGTTTAATAATAAGACGAATGGAATTGCTCATAGGCGCTGGCTTATGAAAGCAAATCCACAGCTAACAAATCTCATTTCAGAGGCGATTGGAACAGAGTGGAAGAAAGAACCGATTAAGCTTCAATCGTTGCAAACAGTTCAATATGATGCTAGTTTCCAAGAGAAATTTGCAGAAGTAAAACAAGAGCGTAAAGAGATTTTAGCGGAGCGCATTCATAATACAATGGGGATTACGATTGATCCAAATTCTATTTTTGATGTGCAAGTGAAAAGACTACATGCTTACAAACGACAATTATTAAATGTTCTTCATATTTTATATTTGTATAACCGTTTGAAAGAGGATGCTAGTTTTACATTTTATCCGCGTACTTTTATTTTTGGAGCGAAAGCATCACCTGGCTATTATTACGCGAAAAAAATTATTAAATTAATAAATGAACTCGCAAGAAAAGTAAATAATGACCCGTACGTCAGTCAATATATGAAAGTTATCTTTCTAGAAAACTACAGAGTTTCTTTAGCGGAAGATATATTCCCGGCAGCGGATGTAAGTGAACAAATTTCAACGGCGAGTAAAGAAGCATCGGGAACAGGTAATATGAAATTTATGATGAATGGTGCAATTACACTCGGAACGCTAGACGGAGCTAACATTGAAATAAAAGACCGGGTCGGTGATGATAACTGTTTCATTTTCGGCTTAACAGCGGAAGAGGTTCTTCATTACTATCAAAATGGTGGATATCGTGCAAGTGATTATTATCACCACAATAGGCACATTAAAAAAGTAGTTGATCAATTAACAAATGGTTTCTTTGCACAATCGGGAGCTGAATTTGAAGCGATTTACGATTCTCTTGTTATTCAAAATGATGAATACTTCGTTCTGCGAGATTTTGGCCCATATGCTGAAAGACAAGAAGCTGTCGGTAGAGCTTATGAGAACCGAACAAAGTGGCTAGAAATGTCGATTTTAAATATTGCACAGTCTGGTCATTTTGCGAGTGATCGAACGATTTTGCAGTACAGCAATGAAATTTGGGGTATTGGTAATGCTGTTAAACAGTTTTAAAGAGGTTGCTACGTTGGGGGATATATTATCGATTTACCAACAAAAATGGATATTAATAAATAAAACGAGCTTACTTTTCTTAAGCTCGTTTTATTTATTTTGCTTAAGAAAGAAATGGAATAGTGGTATATATTATACCTGCCCCATCATACTCTCCTGTCGCAAAGTATGAAAATGTAAAGAAACCTGTGACCGTAAAAATTACAATAAGAAAAAGTGTGAAGATAAATTTTAACATGTAAGGTCCCCTCATCCAAAAATAACTTCATAGAGTATTATAGTATACGAATATTTTATTTCCAATTGTTTACTGGTTAAAAATGAGAAGTCAGACATGTTTTGTATGTTGTAATGGAATGATTATTTGTAATGGATTTTGTGTTTTTTGTAAATGTCATATTGTGATGGACGTGTGCATACTCCCAATCATGATCATTAAAATTTATGTTTCGGGGAGGGAGAAGTGGAACGACATCGAACAAGTTGACGAAACGAAAACTACTAGCTACTTGTAGTTTATAATAATTTCGAAAAGCGATATCTCCTACTTTTGGAGAAGCAAATGTATAAAGTCCATATTGTGCGAAGGCAGTATTTATACGCGCATCTAATATGTGTAATGTGGCAAGCGCACCACCTAGACTATGCCCAGTAGCTAGCAGTTTTTTATGTGCTGGCAATGATACGAGCATATCCATAATAGAATCACGGCAAGACTCATAAATAGAGAGAAAGCCGTGATGGACATTTCCTCCATTTAAAGCATAAGGATAAGGTTTTTGATTGACGAGAGAGTCAATAATCCAATCTGGGTCTGTTTGAGTGCCCCTAAAGGCAACGATAATTGTATCCTCAGATTCTAATATAAACCCGAACCATTCTGTTGTTTGAATGGCCTTTCCTTGAAAACCTTGTACATATTGAAAACCAGCTGGTATTTCGAAAATACCATTTTGTTTATATTGTTCATACGTTAACTCACAACAAGAAGCTAACAGTATGGCAGTGTCTTTATCAAAGGATAAAGGAGTACGCATTAAGGAAGCCCTCCTTAAGAAAAGGTATAGTTTAATATATGCAGTGAGGAACTTGATTCATTCTTTTGGAAAAAAGGCTTGAACCTACAGTTACGTGAGGGAGTATGATTTTTGTAAACATATTGTTAGGAGGAGTGTAAGATGAGCAAAAAGGAAGGCTGTTCAATTGGTGAGTTTTCAAAGAGAACAGGCACATCAATACGGACACTACAATATTACGATGAAATTGGACTACTTAAACCTGAAAAGAATGTTTGCTCTGGTCACCGTGTGTACAAAGGAAAAGATATATTAGATCTACAGAAAATAGTGAGTCTTAAAGTATTAGGATATAGCTTAGAAGAAATACGCGTTATGCTGAAAATGCCAAGTTTGAATGTAAATTTAAAAGAAACGTTGGAACAACAAAGAAAAGCCTTTGAAGAAAAGAGAAGACACATTGAAGTTTCGATAAAGGCGCTTGAACGAACAATGGTATGTCTTGAGGAAGATGAAGAGTTGGATAGTGACATATTAATGAGTCTAATTAACAGCATTCAAAAAGAAAACGAACAACGTTTATGGCTTGAAGGATATGTATCAAAAGAATTGGCTGATGGATTATATAATAAGCCGGAAGAAGAGGGCATAGCACTTGATAAAGAGTTTGTGCGTTTAGCAAAAGAAGTGAAAAGGTTATTTGGAAGACAAATTGAGGATTCAGAAGTGCAAAAATTGGTTGATGAACATATGAAGGCGACTCTTAAGTATGTTGGTGAAGAGACAATGTATTCTTTAGGTAAATTAGAGAATGTAGAAGAACAATATAATAATATGATACCATCTCCTTACACGGAAGAAGAAGAGGCATGGCTTAATGAAGCGATGGAGTATTATATGATTCGAAATGGTATGTATAGCCCTCCGAAGTAAAAATAAAATGCCATATTCATAAACTTTAGAGAAATGCCTCCGATGTTTTTTTTGCATTGGAGGCATTTTTTTACTCTTTTCCATCTAAAAGGAAATCAAGTTCACCTAATATACTACCTTCAACAGTACTTTATAATGCTGGGCTTGTAAGAGGTTTGAAAAAATAGCCTGTATATATTTGAACGATGATTACCTATTTTCTTGTGTTTGTTCGCACTATATACCGAAAATTTCGGGAAACGAAACATATTATTTATCTGTTTGTTTTTGCTTTTTTTTCAAATACTCCGCACGCAATTGTTCAAGTTGCTGCTTTTTATCAAATTTGGCAGGCTTCTGTTTTTCATGAAACTTTGCCACAGCTACCTGACTTTTGGAATCTAATTGATATTTTCCCACTTTTTTCACCTACTTTTCTTGTGTTTAAAGAGAATCTATTCAACAAATATAATATACCTTATTTTACTGAAGTAAACCTTATTACTTTATTTTAACTGCTTTTTCTCGTTTGTAGACGTAAATTAAAACACCCTTTCACTGCATTACTGCAAGCAAGGGTGTTTTAATTGTAGTATTTTATTAGTCGATGGCCATGCCAACATAAGGGCCCTTTTTACTCTTTCCCATCCAATAAACGACCGATTCCACCTAATACACTACCTTCACCAGTACTTTGCGCTGCTGGGCTTGTAAGGCGTGCTGCTAATCGGCTAAGTGTTAAGGACTGAATCCAAACTGTTCCAGGACCTTCTAATGTTGCGAAGAATAAACCCTCACCGCCAAATAGAGCTGTTTTTACTTTTCCAACGAATTCGATATCATAGTTAATATCCTTTGTCATGGCAACGAGACAACCTGTATCAATGCGAAGTTTCTCACCAGGTTTTAATTCACGTTTATATACAGTTCCGCCTGCGTGCATGAAAGCGAGGCCATCACCTTCAAGTTTCTGCATGATGAAACCTTCACCACCGAAGAAACCAGTTCCTATTTTTTTTGTAAATTCAATTCCAATAGAAACACCTTTTGCGGCACAAAGAAAGGCATCTTTTTGACAAACGATTTTCCCTTGGTATTCTGTTAAATCTACAGGAATAATTTTACCAGGATAAGGAGCAGCAAATGAGACGTGGCGTTTGCCGTGCCCTGTATTTGTAAATACAGTCATAAACATGCTTTCACCTGTAACGAGACGTTTACCTGCTCCCATTAATTTTCCGAATAGACCGTTAGATGGGCCAGAACCATCACCGAAGATTGTCTCCATTTCGATGTAGTCTTCCATCATCATCATTGCGCCCGCTTCTGCGACAACGCTTTCCTTTGGATCTAATTCAATTTCAACAAATTGCATATCATCGCCATATAACTTATATTCGATTTCATGTGCTTGCATTTTTTCACCTCATAAATATGTAGTAATTATATTGTACAGAAGTTAAAAGAATTAGAACACTATAGTTTTGTTAATTTTCGAATAAAAATAGAATGAAAATTTAAGGTTATACTAGGATTATAAAAAATGATGGAATGAAAGTGTTCTCATTTGACGTTTTCGATATAGCATGATATAGTGAAAGCACTATTGAGCTACATAATGTGGTACGGAAATAAAGCACGTTGTATTAAAGGCTGTAAGCTTGTTATACATTCATGTCCTTTATATCCACCTTTTCATGTGGATTCATAGTTTCATTTTTATTTAGGAGGTACATGACATGCAAACAGGTAAAGTTAAATGGTTTAACGGCGAAAAAGGTTTTGGCTTCATCGAAGTTGAAGGCGGAGAAGACGTATTCGTACATTTCTCAGCTATCCAAGGCGACGGCTTCAAAACTTTAGAAGAAGGTCAAGAAGTTTCTTTCGAAATCGTTGAAGGAAACCGCGGACCACAAGCAGCTAACGTTACAAAAAACTAATTAGCTAGCGATAAAAAGCATTCCGATTTTCGGAATGCTTTTTTTATTCTTTGGAACTAGATTCATTTGAAGATAACTCGCCTTTGAAAGTGCGCTCTTCAAAGTCATCAAGCATTTGTTCATACTCTTCATGTTCTTCTGTGGCGAAAACTTGCGGATTTTTGCCATACATGTCTGTTCCTATAAAATTTTCAAAATCCTCTACATACCCAACATTTTCCTCGCTATTTACGTACATGCCATTATAGTTTTTGGAATCCTGTCTTTCTAAATCGGACGGTGTTTCTGATGTCCCGTAATTTGCGACATCTTGCCATGCATCTTCAGCATCGTATTCTACAGAATGATCTTCGTCGTGCTTGTGAAAAGAAGGAGCCAACACCTCTTCTTCAACTGGTCGCGTGTTCATATTTAATTTATTTGTAGTGTGCTGAATACACGTTGTAGCGGTTGGCATTGCCTCTAATCTTTCAAACGGAATTTCTTCACCAGATACTTCACAAATGCCGTACGTACCAGCTTCAATTTTTTGCAGAGCATGTTTTGTATCATCTAGTTGTTTATGCCAAAATTCGATGAGTCCGAAATCTTTTTCTCGTTCGTATAATTCTGTAGCCATATCACCTGGATGGTTGTCATAGCTAGACAGTTCTCCTACTGAATCGCGTTCAGAAGCACGATCTGTATTTTCATGAGTTTGTATCGTTTGCTCTAGTTCTTGTTTTTGTTTTTCTAAAATGGATTTAAATTGGCCTATTTGTTGTGGAGTTAACATAGTCGTCCACCTTCCTACAATTCAGTTTCTTTACATAGTATGAGCGTTGAGAGTAGGAATTATGAGATGAATTTCAGATATGAAAAAGGAGCCGCATAAGCAGCTCCTTTTATAGAAAATATCCAAGTAATAATCCGATTCCCATTAGGAAACCGAAGATTGTATTTGTTTTTGCTGTTGCAATCATCGCAGGTACCATTTCCATTGGAATGCTTTTGCCGATAAAGCCTTTCGTCGCTTTAAATGCTTTCGGTGCACTTAAAAATACGATAAGCATCCATGGTGATACGATGCCCACGATAATTAAAGCAATTGTCCAAATGTAGGAAACGATGAACATCGAAGCAAGTACACCAACAGCTCTTTCACGTCCCACGAGAATTGCTAACGTTTTACGACCGTTTTCTTTATCGCCATCCAAGTCACGAATATTATTAGCTAGTAAAATGGCACCAATTAAAATGGAGCTTGGAATAGATAGTAAAATGACTTCTGATGTTACAGTGCCAGTTTGAATAAAGAATGAAATCCCAATAATAATGACACCCATAAATAATCCGGCTGTCAACTCTCCAAATGGTGTATATGCAATTGGAAGTGGCCCACCTGTATAAAGATAAGCAACGGCCATACAAACAAGACCGATTGCAGCGAGCCACCAGCTAGAATTCATACAAATATAAACACCTAATAGTATTGCGATCCCGAAAAATCCAAATGCTAAGTTAAGCACCGTTTTTGGTTGAATGCCATCGCGAACGATAGCGCCGCCGATACCAACTGAACCTTCGTGATCGAGTCCTCTTTTATAATCAAAGTATTCATTAAACATGTTTGTTGCTGCTTGAATGAGAAGACAAGCAAGAAGCATCATAAGGAAAAGAGGAAGATGTATTTGATTTATACCTCCGACTTGCATCGCATAGGCTGTTCCGATGAAAACAGGAACGAAAGCTGCTGTTAATGTATGAGGACGTAGTAAACTCCACCAAATGCGCCAGCCTGTTTGCTTACTTGGCTTTGGCGCCGTAGGAGAGGAATTCGTTTCGACGTTCATTTCCATGTTGAATCCTCCTTTGGTCACATATTGTACACAACTAAGTGTAGAAAAAGCATCATTTAGTGTCAACGTTTATTTTCTAGGAAGAGAAGGTGAATTTCTCAGAAATGCTAAACGTTGACAGGCCTTTCGTTTGAGGTGTATCTTAAAATCAAGCGTAATTATGACTATTTTTCGCCCATAGGGGGGAGACAATTGTGATTCAAACGAAACAAATAGGCTTGCAAGAAGCTCTTAGTGCAGCCATTAAGCGTGCAACTGATGAAAAAATATTGGTTAGCTTCGTAAAACAAATAGACTGGATGGATCCGCTTCTGTTTTATGCAGCAGGAAAAAGGATTGCATTCGAAAATAGATGTTATTTTGCAGACCCAGTTCAGCATGTAATATTTTCTGGAATTGGCTCTGTTTTCACTATAGCAACTGCTTCTCACAAACGCTTTCAAACTGCTCGTGACGAGTGGGATAAAGTAAAAGAGAAAGCATTTGTACAAAGAGAAAAATACGAATTTGGAACAGGTCCTCTTTTATTTGGTGGATTTTCATTTGACCAAGAAAAAGAGAAAACGGACTTATGGAAAGAATTTGATGATACGACATTTTCACTACCAGCATTTTTATTAACTGTAAAAAATGAAAAAGCATGGTTAACAATGAATACATTCGTTTCAGCAACAGATTGTGCAGAAACTCTTTATAACGAAATTGTTTCTTTAGAAGAGAAAATTTTTGGGGAGAGTAAATGTGCATTAGAAGGATCGAAATTAACAGTTACTTCTAAAGTAGAAGTGGATCCGAAAGGCTGGATGGAGGCCATTGAGAAAGTACAAGATGAAATGAAGCTGGGGAACGTGCAGAAGGTTGTATTAGCGAGGGAGTTAAAAGTAGAGATGGATCATCATATTGATTCTGCTCTTGTCTTAGAAGCACTTCGTATTGGGCAACCGGATTGTTACGTATTTTCTTTTGATTATAAAGGAGCATGTTTCTTAGGAGCGACGCCAGAGAGGTTAATTCGCAAAGAAGATGAGAAGTTTACTTCGATGTGTCTTGCTGGTTCAACTGGCCATGGTCAATCTATAGAAGAAAGTAAGCGAAATAGTAATGCGCTTCTTCATGATGAAAAGAATTTAGCTGAACACGGTTATGTTGTGAACATGATTAGGTCGGTATTAAATGAGCACTGCGAATCCGTTAATATTCCGGAAAGGCCGGGCTTATTAACAACGAAAAACTTAATTCATTTATATACGCCTGTAGAGGCAAAAGGCGATGCGAGTCTTTTAACAATGGTAGAAGAATTACATCCAACACCAGCTCTTGGCGGGACACCTCGTTTGGAAGCGATGAAACTGATTCGTGATGTTGAATTGTTAGACAGAGGATTATATGGCGCACCGATTGGCTGGATAGATGATGAAGGAAATGGTGAGTTTGCGGTTGCACTCCGCTGCGGGTTATTAAATGGCGAGAAAGCATCCTTATTTGCCGGTTGCGGGATTGTAATTGATTCTGTACCGCAACTTGAATATGAAGAAACAAGTTTGAAGTTTAGACCGATGCTTGGTGCTTTGGAGGAATTAATGAAATGAACAATCATATAGAAGCATTATCATATTATTTAGGCGCGTTCGTGGATGAACTGACGCGTCTAAATGTATGTGATGTTGTCATTAGTCCAGGCTCACGGTCAACGCCGATTGCTCTACTAATGGAACAACATGAAGGAATGAACACATATTTACATGTAGATGAAAGATCTGCAGGATTTTTTGCGCTCGGTATCGCAAAAGCGAAAAAACGTCCTGTTGCATTATTGTGTACATCAGGAACGGCAGCAGCTAATTACTATCCAGCTGTATGTGAAGCTTTTCATTCAAGAGTGCCGCTTATCGTCTTAACGGCAGATAGACCGCATGAATTAAGAGATGTCGGTGCACCACAAGCGATGAATCAATTCAATTTATACGGTACATTTGTGAAGCAATTTACAGAGATGGCTCTTCCAGAAGCGAGTGAAGCGATGTATCATTACGCTCGCATGACAACGCAGCGTATGATAGCGAGTGCTTGTTTAGCGCCGCAAGGACCTGTTCATCTTAATTTTCCAGTACGCGAACCGCTTATCCCGGATTTCTCATTAGAAGATTTATGGGATAAAGGACGCGGGGAATATACAGGAGTAGTTCAGCAAGGGAACGTGACGATGCCGAGTGAATATGTAGATTCGCTTGTAGGGCGCCTTTCGCATATGGAGAAGGGGCTTATTATTTGTGGAGACGATAGTCATTCAGAACTCGCAGCATTTGCGGCAGAATTAGCTGAAAAAACTGGATATCCAATATTGGCAGATCCGCTTTCTAATATTCGTAGCGGACATCACGATAAAACGATGGTAATCGACTGTTATGACACATTTCTACGAAATGAACAGTTAAAAGAAACGTGGAAACCGGACGTTTTAATTCGCTTTGGTGGTATGCCTGTTTCCAAATCATTAACACAGTTCATAAAAAAACAAACGAAAGCAGTTCATATCGTTGTTGATGAATCTGGACAATGGAGAGATCCAGCTCTCGTTGCGACAGAAGTTGTCCAAGCAAGTGATATTGTATTTTGCAGTACACTAATAGAAAAAATGCCAGTTATGAAAAAGAATGATTGGTTCGGAATGTGGAAACATATAAACGAAAAAACGAAGGAAACGCTTCGTGAAATGGAGACATATGATACTGCATTTGAAGGGAAAGTCATTACGGATATTGTCCGCGTATTACCAGAAGGAGCAACGTTATTTGCAAGTAATAGTATGCCAATTCGTGATACGGATTCATTCTTCTTCACATCGGATAAAAATATTCAAGTGATGGCAAACCGCGGTGTAAATGGGATTGACGGAATCATTTCGACAGCTTTAGGAGCGAGCATTATTTGCGATCCGCTCGTATTAATTATTGGTGATTTATCATTTTATCACGATTTAAATGGGCTGTTAGCAGCGAAATTACATGAATTAAATATAACAATTGTCGTTGTAAATAATGATGGCGGGGGTATTTTCTCATTCTTACCACAGTATGAGAAAAAGGAACATTTCGAATCATTATTTGGAACACCAATTGGTCTTGATTATGAACACGTTGTTAAAATGTACGGTGGTTCATTTAGCCGTGTAAATGGTTGGGAAAGCTTCCGAGAAGAGGTACAAAAAGGAACGACTACAGAAGGTTTACACGTTGTGGAAATTTGTACGAACCGTGATGAAAACTTAATATTGCACCGGACATTATGGGCAAAAACGATGGACGTGATTACTACATCTTTACAAGGTGAATCAAAATGAACGTAACGCTGCAAGGTGTATCGTATGAATATGAAGTAGTCGGAAGCGGGGAACCACTTCTACTTCTTCATGGTTTTACGGGAAGTATGGAAACGTGGCGTTCTTTTATTCCTTCATGGAGCGAGCAGTTTCAAGTTATTGTAGTAGATCTTGTTGGGCATGGAAAAACAGAAAGTCCCGAAGATGTGACGCATTATGATATTCGAAATGCGGCAGTGCAAATGAAAGAGCTACTAGACTATCTTCATATTGAAAAAGCGCACATACTCGGCTATTCAATGGGTGGTAGACTAGCGATTACGTTGGCTTGTTTATATCCAGAGTATGTACATTCTCTTTTATTAGAAAATTGTACAGCTGGGCTCGAAAATGAAGCGGATAGAAAAGAACGTCGTGAAAAAGATGATCGACTTGCCGATAAAATTGAGCGAGAAGGCATAGAAAGTTTTGTATCCATGTGGGAAAATATTCCGCTTTTTGAAACGCAAAAACGTTTAGCAGAAAACGTACAAGAAGCAGTGCGAAAAGAGCGACTTGCTAACAATCCAAAAGGACTTGCAAATAGCTTGCGCGGCATGGGAACAGGGGCTCAGCCTTCATGGTGGAAAGAGCTACATAACTTGAAAATACCTGTTCTTTTAATGAACGGAGAATATGATGAAAAGTTCTTTCGCATATTAAAAAACATTGAAAAAAGCGTCTCGAACGCGAAATTTGTCAAAATTGATGGTGCTGGCCATGCAATTCATGTGGAACAACCGGAAAAGTTTGATACAATAGTAAAGGGATTTCTAAAAACTATGCAGTGATGCTTTTTTCAGCAAGAAGGAAGTCACACTTATAGATGAGATCAGACATACACAAGGAGGTAGTTGTAATGGCTATTGAATGGGTAAAAGAAGGCAATTACGAAGATATTATTTATTCAACATACAATGGTATCGCAAAAATTTCGATTAACCGTCCTGAAGTACATAACGCATTCCGTCCAAAAACGGTAATGGAGTTAATCAACGCTTTTGCACATGCTCGTGATGATGCAAATGTTGGCGTTATCATTTTAACAGGTGAAGGTGGACGTGCATTCTGTTCTGGCGGCGACCAAAAAGTTCGCGGTCATGGTGGATATGTAGGTGACGACCAAATCCCACGTCTAAACGTATTAGACTTACAACGTCTAATTCGCGCAATTCCTAAACCAGTTATCGCAATGGTAGCAGGTTATGCAATCGGTGGTGGACATGTACTTCATATCGTATGTGACTTAACAATCGCTGCAGACAACGCTGTATTCGGACAAACAGGTCCTAAAGTAGGAAGCTTTGACGGTGGATACGGAGCTGGTTACTTAGCTCGTATGGTAGGCCACAAGAAAGCTCGTGAAATTTGGTACCTATGCCGTCAATATAGTGCTGGGGAAGCGCTTGATATGGGCTTAGTAAACACAGTAGTACCATTAGAAGAGCTTGAAGCAGAAACAGTACAATGGGCACAAGAAATCTTAGCAAACAGCCCAATGGCACTTCGTTTCCTAAAAGCTGCATTCAACGCAGACACAGACGGTCTAGCTGGTATTCAACAACTAGCTGGAGATGCAACGTTATTGTACTACACAACTGACGAAGCAAAAGAAGGTCGCGACGCGTTCAAAGAAAAACGCAGTCCGGACTTCGGTCAATTCCCTCGTTTCCCTTGATGAAACCAAAAGCGAAAGCGGCTTGCTTAGAACAAAAGGGCGTTGGAACTCCTGACGTAGAGGCGCTTTTTGCCTCGTAGGAAGGCGTGAAACGACCGACTGTTCTAGCCGCTGTAGCTAGATGAGATCAACCGGAAACAAAACAACTAAGAGACTTGATGTCATATCAGGTCTCTTTCTTTCATGAAAGGAGAATGAGTAATGGAGACGATGCCTAATTGGTTAATACAGCGTGCATTTTTAACACCAGATCGCACTGCAATTGAAATAGAGGAAGAGAAAGTTACTTTCGTGCAGCTACATGAAAAAGTAGTATCTGTTTGTGAGCACCTCACGCATGTTGGAGTGAAGCGAGGGCAAAAGGTGGCTGTTCTGATGAAAAATGGTATGGAGATGATTACAGTTATTCACGCCCTATCTTACGTAGGTGCAGTAGCTGTACTTCTAAATACACGTCTTTCAAGAGAAGAGCTACTTTGGCAAATGGATGATGCTGAAGTTGTTTGTTTAGTGACGGATCAACAGTTTGATGCTAATGATGTTCCTGTATATTCATTTGCTGAAGTGATGCATGGACTGAAGGTAGAAGCCTCTATACAAGAAGAATTTTCTTTAGAAGAAGCGATGACAATTATTTATACGTCTGGGACGACAGGAAAACCGAAAGGCGTTATTTTAACGTACGGAAATCATTGGGCAAGCGCGGTTGGTTCTTCGCTTAATTTAGGTCTTCGTGATGATGATTGTTGGTTAGCTTGTATGCCGATGTTCCATGTTGGTGGGCTATCTCTTTTAATGAAAAATATTATGTACGGTATGCGCATTTTACTCGTTCCGAAATATGATGCTGATTTTATTCACAACGCACTTCAAACGAGGGACGTTACGATTATTTCTGTCGTATCAAAAATGTTAACAGATTTATTAGAGAGACTTGGAGAAGGGACATATCCAGCTTCTTTACGATGCATGTTACTTGGCGGAGGACCCGCGCCGAAACCGCTATTAGAAACGTGTGTGGAAAAAGGAATCCCTGTGTATCAAACGTATGGTATGACAGAAACGTCTTCTCAAATTTGTACGTTATCAGCAGATTACATGTTAACGAAAGTTGGCTCGGCTGGAAAACCATTATTCCAGTGCCAACTTCGTATTGAAAAAGACGGCGTAGTAGTGCCGCCACATGCGGAAGGCGAAATTGTAGTAAAAGGACCGAACGTAACAGGCGGTTATTTTAACCGTGAAGATGCGACGCGTGAGACAATTCAAAACGGATGGCTTCATACGGGTGACCTCGGTTATCTAGATGAAGAAGGATTTTTATACGTATTAGACCGCCGCAGCGATTTAATTATTTCTGGCGGAGAGAATATATACCCAGCTCAAATTGAAGAAGTGTTACTCTCTCATCCGGCAATAGCGGAAGCCGGTGTTGTTGGTATGTCTGATGATAAATGGGGACAAGTACCAGCTGCTTTTGTTGTGAAAAGCGGGGCGGTAACAGAAGAAGAAATTCTTCATTTTTGCGAGGAGAAATTAGCGAAATATAAAGTGCCGAGGAAAGCATGTTTCTTAGAGGAATTACCACGTAACGCTTCGAAAAAATTGTTAAGACGAGAGTTAAGACAATTAGTGGAGGAGATGTAGTGGAAATAAAAAAAGCGAAACTGTATATAACGGAAATGCCACTCGTAATCCCGTTTGCTGCGAGCTACGGGACTTACGAAGAGCGTGAGAGTATTGTTATTGAATTAGAGGATACAGACGGGTACATTGGATTTGGGGAAGTCGTTGCATTTTCTGAACCGTGGTATACGGAAGAAACGGTGAAGACAGCACTACATGTACTGCAAGACTTTTTGTTACCTGATTTATTAAAGGCTGAAATTTCTCATCCGAATGAGGTGCCGAGTTTGTTTCAACATATCAAAAGAAACCGGATGGCGAAGGCTGGAATAGAAGGGGCTGTTTGGGGTTTATATGCGAAGCGTCAAAAGAAATCGCTAGCGACAGTTCTTGGCGGAACTAGCACTGAAATTGAAGTCGGCGTTGTAATAGGGATCAATACAATTCCGGTTATGTTAAAACAAATAGAGAAGTACGCGGAAGAAGGATACGAGCGTTTTAAAGTGAAAATAAAGCCAGAGCATGATTACGAATTATTGAAAGAGATTCGTAAAGAGTTTCCGCATATCCCGCTAATGGCAGATGCGAATTCAGCGTATACATTAGCGGATACGGAGAGGCTGAAACGACTAGATGAATTCCAATTAATGATGATTGAACAACCGTTAGCGGATTACGATTTTCTTGATCATGCACAGTTGCAAAAGAAAATTGAAACGCCGATTTGTTTAGATGAAAGTATTCATAGTTTTGAAGACGTGCGCGTTGCGATCACGCTTGGCAGCTGCCAAATTGTGAACATTAAACCAGGGCGAGTGGGCGGATTAACAGAATCTATTCAAATCCATAATTATTGCATGGAGCATAATATCCCTGTTTGGTGCGGCGGTATGGTAGAGATGGGGATTTCACGAGCGCAAAATGTCGCTCTTGCCTCATTGCCTAACTTTACGATTCCAGGCGATATATCTGCTTCTAGTAGACATTGGGAGAGGGATATTATTTCACCGGAAGTGATGCTTGGGGGTGGGAAAGTAATGGTGCCGCAAAGTGTTGAAGCTGAGTATGAAGTAGATCGTGGAAGGCTGACGGAAATCACGAAGCAGCGAATTGTTTTTGAACGGTAAAGGAGAGCTTCCTTAGGCTGCCCGCAAATAGCGAGAGGATTTTGTCGTTAATTGTCGGTAAGTCGATATATTTCAATAATCGCTGATATAATTTGAGTTACGGTCGATATAATTGAAAAATCGCTGATATAATTTTATTTACCAAGGTTACTTTAACGAGTAGCCTTTTCGTATTGTACAAATTGGATAGACTAGTTTACAATCTAGCGTATAAAAATGGAATGAAAAAGGGGGAGTAAAATGAAGCGCATTTCAATTTTAATAGCTGATGATGAGGCGGAAATTGCTGACTTAATTGAGATACATTTAGAAAAAGAAGGGTACCATGTTGTGAAAGCAGCGGATGGGGAAGAGGCGGTTCATATTATTGAAACGCAGCCAATCGACTTGGTAGTTTTAGATATTATGATGCCGAAAATGGATGGTTATGAGGTGACGCGTCAAATTCGCGCGAAACATCATATGCCGATTATTTTTTTAAGCGCGAAAACTTCGGACTTTGATAAGGTGACAGGTCTTGTACTAGGTGCGGATGATTATATGACGAAGCCTTTCACACCAATAGAATTAGTTGCACGTGTAAATGCACAACTGCGTAGGTTTTTTACGTTAAATCAACCGAAAGTAGCGGAGAGCAAATCTGCTTTAGAAATAGGCGGAGTCGTAATTAATCCCGAGCGCAGGACGGTTGATGTGTATGGTGAGCAAATTGAATTAACGCCGAAAGAGTTCGATATTTTATATTTATTAGCGAGTCATCCGAAGAAAGTGTACAATGTGGAAAATATTTTTCAGCACGTATGGGCAGACGATTATTATGAAGGTGGAAATACAGTAATGGTACATATTCGTACTTTGCGGAAGAAACTTGGAGAAGATAAAAGAAAGGATAAATTAATAAAAACAGTATGGGGAGTAGGTTATACTTTCAATGGCTAATATGATGAAAAGTTTTCGATTTAAAATGATTGCCTTATTTGCGTTAAGTATGGTGCTTGCAGCAACTGTAACTTATATAATTTATAAAGGATTGCAGCTGTATTATAAAACAATGGTTCGCTACGAAGAGCCTTTAGCGCAATTTAGGTCAATGGTAAGGGAATTTGGAGACATTAACTTCTTTTTAATTTTCTTTATTCCGTTATCTGTTATCTTTTTCTTCTTTTTGACAAAACCGTATTTAAAATACTTTGATGAAATTTCTAATGGGATTCATCATCTTGCGAACGGTAATTTTACGAATAAAGTTCAAGTTTCATCAAATGATGAGTTTGGAAATATCGCGCGCGAAATAAATGTTGCGAGTGAAAAGTTAAAAGAAGCTGTGGAAAGAGGAGACTTTGCAGAAAGTAGTAAAGATCAGCTTGTTGTGAATTTAGCTCATGATTTAAGAACACCATTAACATCCGTGTTAGGATATTTAGATTTAATTCTTAAAGATGAAAATTTAACAAAAGAACAAATTAAACATTTCTCCACAATTGCATATACAAAATCGCAAAGACTGGAAAGTTTAATTGATGAGCTATTTGAAATTACACGTATGAATTATGGCATGCTAAAGCTGGATAAAAAGCCGATTGATATAAGTGAGTTGCTTATACAGTTAGAGGAGGAATTGTATCCGTTATTAGAAAAACATCATTTAGAAGCTAGATTGAACGTGGCTCCTCATTTACCGATGCACGGTGATGGAAAATTGTTAGCTAGAGTATTTGAAAACTTGTTAACAAATGCCGTTCGTTACGGGTATGATGGACAATTTGTTGATATGAATGGGTATGTTGATAATGGAGAAGTTGTCGTACAAATTATGAATTACGGAGATAGCATCCCGGAAGAAGATTTACCGTATCTTTTTGATATGTTCTATACAGGTGATAAAGCAAGAACTGAGAACCGTGGCGGGACAGGCCTTGGACTATTTATTGCGAAAAATATTGTCGAGCAACATAACGGTACGATTTCTGCTGAGAGCAATGTAGTTAGAACGATATTTGAAGTACGATTGCCAAAAGACGAGAATGTAACAATTTAATAAAAATTTAAACTTTACCCCACTTTTTATTTTAATAGTTTTTTCTATTCTATACGTAAGTTACGTTAAGGAGGAACTAGAAATGAAAAAGTGGGTATTTATTTCTTTTTTTATAGCATGCACAGTATGTGTAGGCGTTTATATATCACCGTTATTTCAAAAGGGAATCGATGTTAAAATTGTCGGAAAAGATGAGCTAGTAAAGGCGGCAAACACCGAGGGGAAAGAGATTACGAAGGAACAAATTTATAAGGGCGATTTATTATTAGTTAACAGGGATTATCCAGTAAAAAAAGATAGTATTAGGTCTGATATTATAAATGTAAATCATAATAGTGAATTAGTGAGAGGCTATGTAATATTTGATAGAAATCTTCGTTCATCAAAGGATGTTATGAAAAAGTTTTTGAACGTTGTCGATGCGGCTGGCAAAGAAAGTGTTAACCATTTTTTGATTAGTAGTGGCTATAGAGATTTCCAAGAGCAAAAACAGCTATATGAAAAAATGGGATCTGATTATGCACTTCCAGCAGAATACAGTGAACATAATTTAGGATTATCACTGGACATTGGGTCTACTCAAAAGAAAATGGAGAAAGCGCCTGAAGGAAAATGGATTGAAGAGAACGTATGGAAGCATGGCTTTGTATTACGTTATCCGAAAAATAAAAGTCATATTACAGGCATTCAATATGAGCCGTGGCATATACGTTATGTCGGATTACCTCATAGTGCGATTATGCAAAAAAAGAATTTCACACTAGAGGAATATTTAGAGTTTTTAAAAGAGGAAAAAGAGATTTCAACTGAAGTAGAAGGTAAGAAATATACTGTTTCTTATTATAAAGTTTCTGGGAATATGAAAGTGAATGTTCCAGCAAATAAGCAGTATGAAATTTCCGGGAACAATATGGATGGGGTTATTGTGACGGTTCAGGAATAGAGAAAAAGGCTGTGCCATTTGGGACAGCCTTTTCTTATATAAGAAAGAAATTGACGTTTTTTGTCGGTAAATCGATATTCCTTGTCGAATCGTTGATATAATTTCCTATACTATCAACATTTTGGAGGAGCATCTTTTTATTTACTTTTAAACATTATAACGTTATATTTACTTCACCCTTTTTTTGTGTTACGCTAAACGTGTGAAAGAGATATAAAAATGAAACTTTAATGTAAGCGTATTCTTATGGCTTCTTATAGAAAAGGGTGGAAATACAATGACAGAACGATTCGTACTACGTAATGTAAAACGTGTGAACGGGGAAGAGATTGACATTGTAATTGAAAATAATAAAATCGCACAAGTGACGAAAGCTGGTGCTGGCGAAGGTGGAAAGGTTCTTGATTACTCTGGTACTTACGTATCGAGTGGCTGGATTGATTTGCACGTTCACGCTTTTCCAGAATTTGATCCGTATGGCGATGAGGTGGATGAAATTGGCGTTAAGCAAGGGGTAACGACGATTGTTGATGCGGGTAGTTGCGGTGCTGATCGCATTGCAGATTTAGTACAAAGTAGAGAGCAGGCAAAAACGAATTTATTTGCCTTTTTAAATATTTCTCGCATCGGTTTGAAACGAATTGATGAATTATCCAAAATGGAATGGATAGATAAAGAGAAAGTAATAGAAGCAGTAGAAAAGTATAAAGATGTAATCGTTGGGTTAAAGGCGAGAATGAGTAAAAGTGTCGTTTGTGATAGTGGAATTGAACCGCTTCATGTTGCACGCTCTTTATCCCATAAAACATCATTACCAATTATGGTACATATCGGTTCAGCACCTCCTCGCATAGAGGAAGTTGTACCTCTTTTAGAAAAAGATGATGTCATTACACATTATTTAAACGGGAAAGAAAATAATTTATTTGATGAAGAAGGCAAACCGCTATCTGTGTTATTAGATGCAGTGAAGCGCGGTGTTCATTTAGATGTTGGTCACGGTAATGCTAGTTTTTCTTTTAAAGTAGCAGAAGCGGCGAAGCGTCACGGTATTGCCTTTAATACAATTAGTACAGACATTTACCGGAAGAATCGTATACACGGTCCAGTGTATAGTATGGCTCACGTTCTTTCGAAATTCCTTTACTTAGGGTATCCGCTAGAAGAAGTAATTGATGCGGTGACGAAACATGCGGCAGAGTGGCTGAAAAAACCAGAGCTTGGCCGTATTCAAGAAGGCGATATTGCAAACTTAACTTTATTTACGGTGAAAGATGAGAAGGTTACGTTAATTGATTCAGAAGGGGATCAGCGCATTGCTGAAAGAAGAATTGATACGAAAGGGGTTGTAATCAATGGGTCATTCATTGAATGCTAAGTACGGATTAAAAAGAGTGATTAATGCGAGCGGTAGAATGAGTATTTTAGGTGTATCCGCTCCTACAGATACAGTTATGGATGCGATGAAATATGGTGGACAAAATTATGTGGAAATTGCTGATTTAGTAGATAAAGCGGGAGACCATATTGCGAGAATTCTAGATTCAGAGGCAGCGGTCGTTGTAAATTCAGCATCGAGCGGAATTGCACTTTCTATCGCTGGTATCGTTACAGAAGGAAACCGTCGTAAAAGTGAAAGACTTCATCAAGAAGTCATCGCGAAAAACGAAGTGATTATGTTAAAAGGTCATAACGTTCAATATGGTGCTCCTGTTGAAACGATGATTTATTTAGGCGGCGGTAAGCTTGTTGAAGTGGGTTACGCAAATGAAGGGAAAGTAGAGCATATTGAAGATGCGATTGGTGAAAATACAGCAGCGATTCTATATGTGAAATCCCATCATGCCGTGCAAAAAAATATGATTTCTGTTGAAGAAGCATGGGAAGTTGCGCAGCGAAATAACGTACCACTTATCGTCGATGCGGCAGCTGAAGAGGATATTCAAAAGTATGTAAAGTATTCAGACCTTGCCATTTATAGCGGTTCAAAGGCAATTGAAGGACCTACTTCTGGTATTGTTGGCGGTAAACGAAAATATAT
This sequence comes from Bacillus sp. ok061, assembly GCF_900108285.1. Taxonomy (NCBI): domain Bacteria; kingdom Bacillati; phylum Bacillota; class Bacilli; order Caryophanales; family Bacillaceae; genus Bacillus; species Bacillus sp. ok061. The sequence continues at coordinate 32,839 of NZ_FNUW01000001.1, forward strand.
CGAGTGGCTGAAAGTGCAATTACATTGCATTGGAAGAAGTATGAAAGTTGGGAAAGAAACGACTTTCGGTTTACTTCAAGCGCTTGATGAGTACGGAGTAAAAGAAGATGAGAGCCAGCAAGAAAAAGAGTTATTACAAGTACTTATGCCGCTAAAAGAATTAAATGGTGTAAATGTAACGATCGTTCAAGATGAAGCAGGAAGAGCAATCTTTAGAGCGCGTATTCATATTAACGAGAAAGAGTTAAATAAATCAGCAAAAGACGTTGTAACAGCATTACGCGAAGGGGAAATCGCAATTTACACACGTGATTATGGAGTAAGACAAGGATTCTTTGACATTGACCCACGTCCACTTCAAGGTGATGACATACATGTAATTGAAGAAAAAATGAGAGAAATCGTAGGGGGAAACTAAAATGACAAACATTCAAAAACGTTTTTATAAAGGCCGTGTAGCATTAAATGTATTAGCAAACAATATCCGAAATGCAAAAGACATTTTTGAAGCGGCAGAAGGTTATGTAGTAGTGGGAGTGTTATCAAAAGACTATCCAACAGTAGAAGAAGCAGTAACTGCAATGAAAGCATACGGAAAAGAAATTGATGACGCTGTATCAATCGGACTAGGAGCAGGAGATAATCGTCAAGCGGCAGTTGTAGCTGAAATTGCGAAGCATTATCCTGGTAGTCATATTAACCAAGTGTTCCCTTCAGTTGGAGCGACACGTGCAAACCTTGGCGGAAAAGATAGCTGGATTAATAGTTTAGTATCACCAACAGGAAAAGTAGGGTACGTAAATATTTCTACTGGTCCAATTAGTGCAGCTGGAGAAGAAAAAGCAATCGTTCCAATTAAAACAGCAATCGCACTTGTACGTGATATGGGCGGAAATTCATTGAAATACTTCCCAATGAAAGGATTAGCGCATGAAGAAGAATATCGCGCAGTTGCGAAAGCATGTGCGGAAGAAGGCTTTGCATTAGAGCCAACAGGCGGAATTGATAAAGAAAACTTTGAAACAATTGTACGTATCGCATTAGAGGCAAATGTAGAGCAAGTTATCCCGCACGTGTACTCTTCTATTATTGATAAAGAAACTGGTAATACGAAAACAGAAGATGTTCGTGAGTTATTAGCGGTAGTGAAGAAGCTAGTTGATCAATATGCGTAAGAAAATTGCAGCATTCGGCGAAGTAATGATGCGCCTGCAAGTACCTGGATATGAATTGTTGTCGCAAGCTAACACGTTAAATTACTCATTTTCAGGTACAGGTGTGAACGTTGCAGCGGCACTTTCTCACTTAGGGCATGAAGGGCTTCTTATTTCAACTTTACCGGAAAATTCGGTCGGAGATGCAGCTTTATCTTACATTCAAAAGTTAGGGATTCAAACGTCTCTTGTTTCAAGAGGCGGTAAATATGTAGGTATGTATTTTTTAGAAAATGGATTCGGTGCACGTGCAAGCCGCGTTACGTATTCGAATCGATTAGAAAGTAGCTTCAATACGGCGTCTGAAGAGATGTACCAATTTGAAGAAATTGCTAAGGAAATTGATATCGTTCATTTTTGCGGTATTACACTTGCGATGAATGATACGGTGCGCCATCATATGAAGTCTTTAGCGAGAGCAGTTAAAGAAAACGGAGGAACCGTCGTTTTTGATTGCAATTATCGTCCATCTCTTTGGGGAGAAGACGGATATGAGCAGGCGAAACCGCATTATGAAGAAATGCTGGGACTTGCTGATATCGTTATGATGAACGAAAAAGATGCAATGTTTGTTTTAGGAATGAAAACCGAAGAAACGGAGCGAGAGGCGCAACTTGTTGATCTTATTCCAAAGGTAGCTGAAACGTATCATATCGCTACAATCGCTGGTACTCATCGCTCTATTAACAGTGATAATACACATTCGCTTCGCGGGTTTATATGTAAAGATGGTGCGTTCACTTTTGCAAAAACACTTACGTTTTCTGTATATGATAGAATAGGTGCTGGAGATGCTTATACGAGCGGAATTATTCATGGCGAGATAAAAGAGTTCGCACCAGAGAAAGCTGTTTCATTTGCGTCAGCAGCTGGAATGCTAGCACATACAATCGTCGGTGATACGCCAATGTCATCAGAGAAAGATATACTTCGGACAATGACGGCATCAGTAGGTGATGTAGAAAGGTAGTGGGTGTAACAGTGAACGTAACGAGAAAAAAAGGACCATTATATTTACAAATAAAAAATATTATTCGTGATCGAATATTGCATGGTGTATATGCGATTCATACGAATATTCCTTCAGAACCGCAATTAGAGGAAGAGTTCAAAGTTAGTAAGATTACAGTACGAAATGCCATTAAAGAGCTCGCTCAAGAAGGATACTTGGAAAAGAAAAGTGGTAAAGGAACGAAAGTCATCCGTAATACTTCTGCGACAAAGTTGTCAAAGGGTAAGAAATTTACAGAAGTGTTAGTGGAAGAAGGATATAAAGTACAGAAGAAATTGCTGAAAGCAGAAATCGTTCATAATGAAGAAGGAACGGTACCATTTCGATTATTCGGTAAGGAGAGTTTTCGTATCGAACGTTTATATACGTTAAATGATGCACCGTACATTCATTATACGCACTATTTCTCAGCACACATGGCAAGTACAGATTTATCGGACTTTGATTTACAATCGCTTTACGATTTAGTTGAGGACCGAGGTATACATTTAGAAAACTTCAGAGATGAATTCGCAGTTGGACTCGCGCCTAGTTTTGTTGCAGAAGCGTTAGGCGAAAAAGAGGGGACAGCGTTATTAAAGCGTATGCGCTATTCTTACGATGAAGTTGGCGAAGTAATTGAATATAGCGAAGGCTACTACAATACAGAAATGCAGCATTATGTAGTGAATTATGACGTATAAAAGGAGGGTATTCGCTCTCTTTTTTTATAAAGTGAAACTTTAATCCCGCACCAATAAGGTGTTTACTGTCCACAAATAAGGGGTAAAAGTAAGGGGAATGAGAGATGGATATATACTTATTAATCGTCACGTTACTTGCAATCGCAATTGTTATTTTAGGGGTATCATGGTGGAAATGGCATGCATTTATTAGTTTAACAGTTGCGAGTTTATTTTTAGCTATTATGTCTGGACTGAATTTAACGAAAATAGTGACTGCCTATGAAACTGGTGTTGGTAGTGTACTAGGGCATTTAGTTGGTATTTTGGCACTTGGAACTATCTTAGGGAAAATGATGTCTGATTCAGGGGCAGGCATGCAAGTTGCAGATTTCTTTATTCGATTTTTCGGCGTAAAAAAATTACCTTGGGCTATGTTATTTGCAGGTTTTGTTATAGGGATTCCCGTCTTTTTTGAAGTAGGGATTGTCATTTTATTACCACTTGTTATTTCAATTCGAAAAACAACGAAGCAAAACATATTATTAATTGCTTTACCTGTTATTGCGGGATTATCTATCGTACATGGGCTAGTACCTCCGCATCCAGGGGCCATGACTGCAATTGGTATTTATAACGCGAACTTAGGAAAGGTGCTTTTATATTCATTACTTATCGCATTACCAACGGCTATTATAGCAGGCCCAATATTTGCAAAGTGGGTACATAAGAGGGTTATACCTGAAAATGAACCGGAGCTTGTTCGAGTTACGACAGTATCAACTGATTTGCCAAGTCGTAAAGTTTCATTCTTTATTATTTTATTACCAGTTGTATTGATGATTTTATCAGTAGTTGCACCATATATTTCATTACCGAAAAAGTTGACTGAATTTTTTGTGTTTATAGGAAGTCCAGTAATCGCCTTACTTATTTCATGTTTCGCAGCATTTTACTTACTCGGTATCAAACAAGGTATTAATAAAAAGATGATTAAAAAATTAACAGATGAAAGTTTATTGCCTGTCGGTTCTATTATTTTAATAATTGGTGCAGGCGGTGGATTTAAACAAATATTAATTGAAAGCGGCGTTGGAACAGCTATTGCACAAATGGCAGAACATATATCGTTATCACCAATTGTATTAGCTTTCATGGTAGCTGGATTAATTCGAATTGCAACAGGTTCAGCTACAGTAGCATTAACGACAGCGGCAGGGATTGTTTCACCAGTTATTCAGCACATGTCTGGTGTGAATTTAGAGCTTCTCGTTATTGCAACCGGTGCAGGTTCGTTAATGTTTTCTCACGTAAATGATGCTGGTTTCTGGCTTGTAAAAGAGTATTTAGGTTTGACGGTGAAGGAAACGTTTAAAACGTGGACGGTGCTGGAGACATTGTTATCATTTATTGCATTCGGTTTTGCCCTTTTGTTAAATATGTTTCTTTAAAAGATACCTAAATAGGTATCTTTTTTTTTGATTAAGCCCAATTTCTAAAACAAGCCCGTTTTTAGGTAAGCCAAGCTTCCTATTCGCCCTGAAAACATAATATAAATGGAATCCCCTCATTTAGAACAAGAGGAACTTGTTATGAATGATACTAAAGGAGGAATAGGGTAATGAGCGAAAAGTGTGAACACAGACATGATGATTGCGACCGTAGACGTGGATGCGGAGGCGGTTTTGCGCTTCTAATCGTATTGTTTATTTTATTAATTATCATCGGTGCTAGCTGCTTCGGCGGAGGCGGCGGTTGTGGCTATGGTGGTTATGGCGGTTACGGCGGCGGCTATGGTGGATATTGCTGCTAATTATTAAAAACTATTGAAAATGGCCTTGTGCAATACGCACAAGGCCATTTTATTCATATTTTTATATGCTGTGATAATTTATTAATGTACAGAGAACGGATTAAGAAGAAGAAAATAATCTCGATAATCCCGAAAAAGGTGAGTACGATACATGTCTCTTTTAGTAAGGAGAAAGAAAACATGCTTTGTAAAAACTTAACCGCAAATAACGTGTGAACACCAGCAACGATGTAAGGAACAAAAAATAAAATTCCTAATTGAATGGTTGCAGAGCGAAACATTTCTAATTCAGTTAAGCCAAGCTTTGTAATCGTAATATACTTTTGTCTTTCAGTTGTTAAGTCATTATACATACGGAAATATAAGACACTAGCCGCACCGATAAAGAAGATAAAACCAAGAAATGCCCAAATAAAGAATTGAGCAACTGCATTTCCTTTACCGTAAATGAGTTCATCCGTAGCCGTATGTATGAAGAAAGGAACTTGAGCTTTCTCTTCTGTATGCTTTTCGTAGAACTCACGTGCATCACCACTAATAACGCGTAACATATTTCTGGTTGGAACTATTGCATTTTCCCAGTTTTCTACGAAGTAGTTATAGATTACGGTTGTTTCAATATGAGGAATCATATTATCAAATACATAATCTTGTACGACAGCTAAATGTGGGAATGCAAAGGATGGTTCTATTCCCTTATTAATAAACCCTTTAATATGAAATTCTTTTTTATTAGATCCGAGTGTAATCGTATTTTGCTTTGCAAATGGATTAGATACGAGATCGAGAAGTTCTGGTGAGTGGCGAGAAATAATATACACTTCTGTAGAATCGATTGTTATTTCCGGTCTTTTCAATTGTTGGGCGATTGCGTTATAATCGCTCATCTTCATAAGCATAATATCTTCTTTTGAAGCTGTATCTTTTAAGACTGTAAACTTATATTTTTTGTACTGAAAATTACTAGTTGTAAGCTCCGTTTCAATTGTAGAAATATGCTTTTGTTCAAGGGAATTGTCACCTTCTGATGTATAAGTGAAGGGGACGGGATATCGCTCTAGTACTGATGCCTTCGTATTGTTATTAGCGGCGAATAACCCAATAATAATTGTAAATGCAAGTGCAGATAGCATAGAAACGATAAAGAGTACGTTAATATTACTACGGGTACGAGCAACTAAGTCCGAAATCCATAACATATTTATTTGTTTCAAATAAAACTTTCTACGCTTCTTTAAAATATAGATAAAAAGAAGAAATGTTTGTGAAAAGAATAAATATGTCCCGACTACTACGAGCGGTAAAATAGATAACATAATAAAAAAGACAGATCCATTTTGCACATTTTTTTCCGTTACGTAGCCTCGTGGATAACCAGCGATATAATAGCATAGCCCTAAACAAATTAAAGCGAATAAAGAGATGAGTATAGATGGTCTTTTTTCAGCTGGCATTTTCTTGTTCCCTTTAATGAGGTGGGCTGTTTTTCGAGTACGAATAAACATTGGTGTAAACGTAGAAACGATTAAAAATAAAATGATAAACGTTACGGTTGTAACGATAATCGCTTCTGTTGGCCAATATAAATAGAGACCTTTGGCATTTGTTAATTTCGAAGTGACTAATAAGAAAAAGTTAGAAAATACAAGGCCACCTTGAATGCCGATAAAGATAGACAATATCCCGATTATCATATTTTCAGTAAATAACAGTCTTTTTAATTGTCTCTGTGAGATACCGAGAATTGTGAGTATCCCGAATTGTTGCTTCCGTACATTTAAAAATGTTCCAATTGAATATAAGAGAAAGAAGAACGAGAACATAACAATCACAAGCTGTGCTGTACTAGCTAAGTTCATTAGAGGATCACGTTCTTGGAAACTTTGTACACTTTGTAACCGCGGGTGATACGCGTATACAGTAAATGAAAAGAAAACCATGATAGAAAAAGCACTACTTACAAAATAAGCGAAATATGCTTTAGAATTACGCGAGACATTTTTAAATGCAAATTGCCAAAATGTCATCCACGTCTTCCTCCTAATAACGCTAGAACATCTAATATTTCCTGATAAAATTTCTCGCGATATAGCCCGCGGTGCAGTTCGTTGTAAAGTTCGCCATCTTTAATGAAAATGACGCGGTTACAATAACTTGCGGCAAACGGATCGTGCGTAACCATTAAAATCGTTGCATCTTCTTCTTTATTTAATTTCGTAAATAGCTCCATTACGTCAATTGCCGCTTTTGAATCTAAGTTCCCTGTTGGTTCATCAGCAAGTAGAAGTGAGGGGTGATGGATAACAGCACGTGCAACTGCAGTACGCTGTGCTTGTCCTCCAGAAACTTCAAAAATACGTTTGTCCAAAATATGATCGATTCCAAGCTTTTTTGAAATGTTATCAAGCTTTTCGTCCATTTCTTTTAACGGAACATTATCTAACGTTAAAGGCAGTACGATATTTTCACCAATTGTTAGTGTATCTAGTAGATTAAAATTTTGGAAAACAAATCCTAACTCTTGGCGACGGAAAATGGCTAACTTCTCTCTACGAAATGTGTGCGGTTTTTTTCCGTTAATCACGACATCACCAGAAGTAGGGGAATCAATTGTAGAAATAACGTTTAAAAACGTAGATTTACCGCTACCAGATGGCCCCATGATAGCAACAAATTCACCTTTATCTACGTGTAAATTTATATTTTTTAAAGCGGTATGAGGTACTTTTCCCTCATACACTTTTGAGACGTTTTTTATGTGTAATACTTCTTCCATAATAATCACCTTTCTATTCTCTAAAACTTAATGTGTTGTGATAATTTTTGCATATAAAAGGAACGAATTAAAAGGAAAAATAAAATTTCAACTGTTCCAAAAATCAACAGTACGACTGTAATTTCAGCGAAGAACGAGAGATGTAATATTTCTTGTAGCATCTTTGTCGCAAACATCGTATGGATTGATGCCATAATGTAAGGTACGAAGAAAAGAATCGCAAGCTGAATTGTCGCTGAACGTTTCATTTCAGTCTCAGTTAAGCCTATTTTTGTAATCGTTATATATTTTTCTTGCTCACTTGTTAAATCTGTATACATCCGGAAGTAAAGAACACTGCCAGCACCGATAAAGAAAATAACTCCTAGGAAAGTACCAATTAAGAAGAACGAAGCGACATTTAGTTTTGTCTTATATAGAGAATCGCTCGCTTCACTTGCATGGAAAGGTGGATGCTCTGCTTGAATTGCTGCATTATCGGTGTCAATTTTTGTGATAAACGATGAACCGATATTATGTGCTTTTTCCCAATCTGTAACTTTGAAGTTATATACACTCATTTGTTTGGAAACGGTGGATAAGGCTTCTACATTTTCATCAGATAGTATGAGTAATTGGTATATTAAGCTGTTTGGGAATGGGCTATAGCTTTTGTATTCTTTCACTTGTAGTTGTAAATTGTTTTGAGTAAGTGTAAGTGTATTTTTCTGTTCTTTATTATGAAGCGTTCCAATAACTTGATCATCTAAGTCTTTCATAAGAATATAAGATTCATTCTTATTTACCGTGAGCGTTTCCCAATTTAAAGCCTTAGCAAGTACATTATAGTCACTTTGTTTAATGGCATAATAGAGCTGCGTGTTATCTTCAGCTGAAGATACTTCATATATATCTGTTTTAAATTTTGTATAAGTAAAGTGCTCTTCATTAAATTTCTGCTCTAACCAGTTTAAATGTTCATCAGCTAACGTATTTTCAGTATGCGATAAATAAGTAAACGGGAAAGGGTTTTGTCTAATCGCATCAAACTTTGTAAATTTCCCGAATCCATATAAGAATGTAATCATTGTAAAAGCGAGCGTCGATAGCATCGCCACAATAAAGAGCATATTAATATTCGTACGAATACGTGATGCTAGATCAGAAATCCAAAGCATATTAATTCGTTTCATATAAAACGTTCTTCGCATTTTTAAAATACGAAGAAGTAAAAAACTAATTTGTGAAAAGAAAAAGTATGTTCCAGCTGCAATAAGCGATGGGATGACAAATATACTAGAGACGGCATATAAAAGCCCAATTATGTCACCAAGCGACATAAAATACAGTGGATTTGCGGCTAACGCATATCCACATATTAAACAGGTCGCACCAAATAGAGAGATGAGAACGGATGCTTTTCTTTCTTTTTGTTTTGTTCCTTCTTTTAAAAGACGTACGGCTTTTCTCGTACGAATGAGCATCGGTGTAAAAGATGATACGAGAATGAAGAGCCCAAGAAAGATGATGATAGTTAAAACGATAGCACTTGTAGGCGGATATAAATATAAACCAGGTACGTGTGTAATTTTGGCGGTAACTAATAAAAAGAACTGTGAAAAGACAACTCCAAGTTGAATACCAAAAAATATAGAAAGAGCACCAATTAACATATTTTCTATAAATATGAGTCGTTTTAATTGTTTTTGAGATATGCCAAGTACTGTTAAAATCCCGAACTGTTTTTTTCGTACTTTTAAAAACGTCCCGATTGAATACAGTAAAAAGAAAAATGAAAAGAACACAATGACAACTTCTGAAATTGTCATTAATATGTTCAGAGCATAATTCACGTCTGTCATATGCAATTTCGGATGGAATAAATAAACTGCAAATGAGAAAAAGATTGCAATGGAGAACGCACTGCTTACAAAATAGGCAAAATAAGCTCTGGCGTTCCGCGTCACGTTTTTAAAGGCAAACTGCCAAAATGTCATTCACCTGAACCTCCTATTGGGATGAGCATGAAAAAGGAGGGATGAGATCCCACCTTCTCATGTGATAACTTTTTTAATATGTTAACCATTCGTATACTGTGATAATTTTTGCATATAAAGTGAACGAATGAATAAGAAAAATACGATTTCAACGAATCCAAAAATAATAAGAACGGCTGAAACTTCTTTGAACAGAGATAAACCAATTACATCTTGTAGCATTTTTGTTGCGAACATTGTATGAATGGATGCCATAATGTACGGAATGAAAAATAAAATACTAAGTTGAATGGTTGCAGATCGTTTCATCTCTGTATCTGTTACACCGATTTTAGAAATCGTTATATATTTCTCTTGTTCGTTCGTCAAATCCGTATACATTCTAAAGTAAAGAACGCTACCAGCTCCAATGAAGAAAATAACTCCTAAAAATGTCCCAATTAGGAAAAATGCAGCACTGCCTGATGTTATTTTGTATAACGAACCTGCTGATTCAAAGGAACGAATAAGAGGTCCTTCATACTGGGATTTATTTCGATCTTTTTGCACTTTTTCTATAAAATTATCAGCAATTTCATATGTCTGTTCCCAGTTTTGAATTTTGTAATTGTATGCTGATATATGTTTTACGGTGTTAGGTAAGTTATTTACGATAATATCAGGCAACACTATCGTTTGATATGAAAAGTCAGATGGGATTGCGTTTACATGCTCATAGCCTTTTACTCGTAATTTCGTATTTGTACTAGAGAGTGTAATGTAATCTCTTTTGTAGCTTTGCTCAAATTCGTTGAATATGGTGATATAAGATGTCCCTGTTAGCACATATGCTTCGTTATCATCCATAAATAGTTGTTTCATTCGTAAAGAATCTGCAAGTTTGTTATAGTCACTTTGCTTAATTGCGTATACGTCATTATAAATAGCTATATCTTTATCTTCTTTTAGTGGTGTTTCATATATATCAGCTTTTATTTTTTGATAAGGGAAATGCTCTTTTTGTAATTGTTGCTCAAGCCAATTTAAATGCTCTGTAACAAAAGGGTTCGCATCATAAGAAAAATAAGAAATTGGAAAAGGAGAAGTTCTATTAACTTCTAGCTTAATAAATTTCCCGAATCCATATAGAAACGTAATCATTGTGAAAGCAATTGTAGATAGCATTGCTACAATAAAAAGCATATTAATATTCGTTCGAATACGGCTCGCTAAATCCGAAATCCAAAGCATATTAATCCGTTTCATATAAAACTTCCTTCTTTTCTTTAAAATATAAATCAGTAAGAAACTAATTTGTGAAAAGAAGAAATATGTTCCGATTGTAACAAGCATTGGGATAACGAAAATACTTGAAACCATATATATAACACCGATTTGCGGGCTTACTGATACGAAATATTTAGGATTTCCAGCTAACGCATAACCACCAAATAAACAAATCACACCAAATAATGAAACAAGTATGGATGGTTTTCTTTCTTTTTGTTTTCCACCATTTGTTTTTAAAAGGTGTACCGCTTTTTTTGTACGAATAAGCATTGGTGTGAATGCAGATACAATGATAAAAAGACTAAGGAAAACAATGGTTGTTAAAATAAACGCGTTAGTAGGACCGTATAAATATATTCCTGGAACATGCGTAAGTTTGGATGTTACTAATAAGAAAAATTGAGAAAAAACAACTCCAAACTGCATGCCGAAAAATATAGATAAAATCCCGATTAACATATTCTCCATAAAAACAAGACGATGTAATTGTTTTCTCGATATTCCTAAAATGGTCAAAACACCAAATTGTTTTTTTCTAACTTTTAAAAAAGTACCAATGGAATATAGTAAAAAGAAGAAAGAGAAAAATACAATTACTACTTCTGAAAATATCATTAATCCTGAAATTTCAGAAGTCATGTCAAAGTTTTGTAATTTCGGATGGAATAAGTAAACAGCAAACGAAAAGAACACAGCAATGGAAAAGGAGCTACTTACAAAGTAAGCAAAATAAGCTCTTGAGTTGCGCGTGACGTTTTTAAATGCAAATTGCCAAAATGTCATAGATTATACCTCCGGCTAGAAGATATAGAAGTAGTTGTATTGCAAAAAATGTATGAGAGTGAGTTCTCATACATTTTGCTTGCATATGTTACGATCATGCTTCGGTCACCTTCTCCGTATGTTCTGCTTGATTATTTGCAGCGTTGTGGAAGATGATTTTAATCGTCGTTCCTTTACCAACTTCAGAATCTAGTTTGACAGAGTGACCTAAATAATCACAAATTTTACTTACAATATAAAGGCCCATACCAGTAGATTCTCCGAATGCGCGACCGTTTTTCCCAGTGTAAAATGGTTCAAATACTCTTCGAATATCTTCTTGCGGAATACCAACACCTTCATCACGAACTTCTAAAATAATATCTTTTCCGTTTCGATAAGCAGATAAGAATACTTTCTTTCCGCGTTCACCAGAGTAACGAACTGCATTTGTCATTAACTGATAGATGATAAATTTTAGCCATTTCGCATCAGAAGCAACTTTTAAATCAGAATGGACTTCTAAAACAGGGAAGACACCATTACGAATGAATAGTTCTTTTAATCCGTTAATATTTTTTGTTACCGTATCTTTTAATGAAATCGTCTCAACATGGAAATCTTCATGGAAGTTATTTAACCTAGCCATGTATAAAGCCATATCAAGCCCTTGGTTTAGACGCTCTAATTCTTTTTTAAACTTTGGAATTAAATGCTCGTCTTCCATTTCTAGCACCATAAGCTGCATAACAGAAACAGGTGTCTTCATTTGATGTACCCAATGGTTAATAAATAATTGATGTTCTTGTTGTTTTACTTCATACGATTGTAGTTCTTTTTGGAAGAGGCGGTACTGCGTACGCACGAGTTCATTGACACCGTGAGGCATCGGAGCAGTTGCTCTTTCAATAAACGCATCTTCCATTTTTTCTGGTTGCTCACTTAATCTATGGTACATTCTACGATTGCGAACGTAACGGTAAGCGAGGAAACAAATAAATAAGTATAGGCTTAAAACGACGAAGTAAAATTTATTATTTTGAAATCCATCTACTGCATCATAAAGAACGAAAATGATACCGAAGTTTAATACGTACAGTAGGAAAAATGCAAAATGATCACGTAAAAATAACTTCATGCTTATTCACTCCAAGTTGCGTTAAAGCGATATCCAAGTCCACGTACTGTTTCAATAGAGTTCTCAATGCCAAGCTCATTAAACTTTTTACGAAGACGTGTAATGTTTACGTTTAATGTATTTTCCTCAACGAAACTTTCGTCATCCCAAAGCGCAGCTAATAAATCTTCACGGCTCGCTGTACGAGGAAATTTAGATAATAACATTTCTGCTAAAATTGCCTCTTTCTTCGTTAAAAGAACTTGTTCAGATCCAAAATGAATTTCTGGACGTTCAGGGAATAGTTTTAATCCTTCTACTTCAACGATACGTTCTGAAATATTTGGTGCATAATCACCGTAAATACGGCGTAATTGTCCTTTAATTTTCGCCATCACAACGTCGTAGTGGAATGGTTTTGTAATGTAATCATCCGCACCGCTTTCAATTGCCATAATTTGTTCCATCTCACCAGCACGCGCTGAAATGAAAATAATTGGACAAGTAGATTCATGACGAATTTGACGGCACCAGTAGAAACCATCGAATTTCGGTAAGTTTACATCAAGTAAAACAAGATGGGGTTTCACTGCGTTAAACGATTCCATAATATCATCGAAATTCTCCGCTACCACAGCCTCATAACCGTACTTCTGAATGTGAGATTGCAGTAATGATGAAATATTTGGATCGTCTTCAACGATTAAAATTTTATACATATGTATATTCCTCCTCAGAAAAACAATTGTAGCTATAGTGTATCATGTGTTTCAAGTCTTTTCATTATGTTGAAAGATAAGCTGGTAAACAGTATAGGTTAAAAGTGAGAAAAGTAAAAAGGGCGCTGGATACAATTGACAAATAACGGTAATCGGTTTAATATTTAGATAAATATCTAAATGTCTAATTATCGAAAGGAAGAAAGACATTGAATCAAGCATTCAAAGCATTAGCAGATCCAACAAGGCGAAAAATTTTAGACTTATTAAAAGAAGGTGATCTAACCGCTGGTGAGATTGCTGAACATTTCAATATGACAAAACCAAGTATTTCACACCACTTAAACGCACTTAAAAATGCTGAACTTATTCAAGATGAAAAGAAAGGGCAATTCGTTGTGTACTCTTTAAACACAACGGTCTTTCAAGATTTGTTGACTTGGGTGTTTACATTTACGAATAAGGGGGAAGAGGGGAAATGAAAAAACATCTTTTTGCAATCTTATTAATCGTTATAATTTGTTTAGCTTGGGCGTTTGCTTGGCCACATTTGCCGGATACAATTGCAACGCATTGGAGCGGTGGTAAGGTAGATGGGTATTCTTCTAAATTGTATGGAATGCTTTCTATGGTTGGAATTATGATTGTTTTATATATTTTTCTCAACCTGTTACCAAAGATTGATCCAAAGAAAGCAAACTACGAGAAGTTTTCTAAAGCTTTTATGATGATAAATAACGGGATACTACTGCTACTATTTGTAGGAAATATAGATATTATCACAAGTGGATTAGGATACAATTTATTCATTAATCGCGTGCCTGAATTATTAGTTGGTATTTTATTTATAGTCATCGGAAACTATTTACCACAATGTAAACCAAATTATTTTGTAGGTATAAAAACACCGTGGACGTTAAGTAACGAAGAAGTATGGAGAAAGACGCATCGCTTTAGCGGAAAGGTGTTTGTTGCATTAGGAATTATTATGATTCTAAGTGTTTTTGCACCAGTAACGTGGAAATCTTTCGTAATGGGTGGAATTATTATCGGTGCAGTAGGGCTCACGATGGGATATTCATATATTGCTTATAAAAAAGAAATAGGGGCTTAATAAAAAATTATGGGGGAGAGAGGATGAAAAGACACGTATTACCATGGAGTTTAATTATTGGCATTGTAATTGGATGGTATATTGTATGGCCACATTTACCAGAACAAATTCCACGTCATTATAATGCGGCAGGAGTAGTAGATGGATATTTTTCTAAAGTAGAAGCAAGTTCTGTTTCAATAGGTAGCATGATGTTGCTGTATTTGATATGGCTAGCTCTTGGGTATATTGACGTAACGAAAGATAAGTATAAACAGCATGCTAAAGTCCTTTCCGCAGTCCATTATGCAATTCTTTTAATAGGATTCGGTTGTAACTTATTTGCGCTATTAGCAGCGTCTAATTATATTGCATCGGGCTCAATTGCATTTAATTTTGGACTTGGAACATTGTTTCTTGTACTAGGTAATTACATGCAACAAACGAAGCCAAACGGGTTAGTAGGCATTCGAATGGACTGGACATTAGAAAATCCTGTAGTTTGGAGGAAAACACATAGATTTGCTTCGAGGGTATTTGTAATAGGTTCACTTTGTATATATGCCGGGGCTTTGCTTCCAGATCCATTTAATATTTTTATAGGGATTGGAATCATATTAATATGCATTATCGTATCAACAATAAAGTCATATAGTATTTATAAAGAAGAGTTGAAAATGTAAATAAAGCTGCTTTTCCTTTTAGGGAAGAGCAGCTTTGTTTTTAGGTTATTCAAATTACTATATTTAATAAGTTATATTCAAATTTTTAATTAACCAAGGCTTTATCAATGACAGAACTGTTATAGGTTGCATAGCTTTAGTGTGATCCATATCATTTCCTCTTAAGATTTCTATATCCCATCCAAGATGTTCTAACTTTTGTTTGTTTTTTTGAAGTATACCAATAATATCAACTACTACATTGCCAAAATTTTCACCGTAAACAATAGTGTCTTTTTCCCCAGAAAACGCTAATCTCGGAATGATTAGTTTATGTTGGATGTCTTGATCATCAAACTCCATCAAATTCTCGTACATTGTAACAAACTGTTTAGTTTGACTCATGTCGATCTTTATCTGTATGTTATCCCAATCAATTTTTTCAGGATTAATATGTGCTTGATCAATAACAGGAGAATTGTGATTATTCACAGCTTGCTCGTATGTTTTATTTGTTACTACCATCATTTCTTTATATGGACCATCTATTGGTGGAAACCCGCCCATGATTATACTGTCTAATCTATCCGTTCGAATGGCTAATTGTAATCCGGCTAAAGCTAACCAAGAGTAACCATAATAACTAAACTTATTAATATTCATTTCGTCAGCAATTGTTAATAGGTCTTTTACTATATTTTCAGGTGTGAGATTCTCTGGATTTGGATGTTGCAAACGATGGCCTTCGTAGTCAAAATATAAAATCTGAAACTTATCTATGAGTCCATCAATAAAATGTTTTCCAAATTCAGGATCTACTCCCCACAACTTTAAAGTTTCAGCATCTTGCCCATATACAGATTCTTTAGCAACTGGGAGCATGATTGTTCTAAATTTTGGATTTCCAACCAAACCAACCTTTAATACTGATTCGTCCGTAAGTTTTATGATTTTCTCCATTTCTATCACTCCTAAATTGTTTATACTAAAATCATATAACATTCATGCAATCTTCCGGATTTATGATTTTTTTTCTCGTATATATAAGGATTTTATTTGAAATATGTTAATGTAGCACTTGAAGGTTTTACTTTAAAAAGGAGTTAATAAATGAAGACATATAGTCCTAAACAAATTGCGAATGTCTTAAATGTTAGCACAACAACTTTGAGAAGATATGAAGAACAAAATCTCATTCCTGTTGTGCCAAGAACGGAAAGTAATCACCGGTTTTATACATCGATACACTTTCAAGCATTTATTACCATTAGAGCATTATTAAAAGGATATGATATACCTATTGTTTATAAAGTTATGAGGATGATTAAAAACGTAAAGTTTGAAGAAGCACTTTGGTTAATTAATGAACAGCAATTCAATATTCAGGTGGAGAAAAAACGAGTAGAAGAAATACTAAACATGATTCGAAATGCTGATTTTACTAAATATAAAAATGTAGAGTTAAATGAACGCATGAGCATTGGAGAGGCTGCAAACATAGCAGGCGTAAATACTTCGGCTATCCGTCATTGGGAACATGAAGGGTTAGTCCACTCAGAAAGAAATAAAGAAAACGGTTATAGAATGTTTCCAATATCTGAACTGCGTAAAATACTGGTTATAAGCAGTTTGAGAAAAACCGTGTATTATATAGAAAATATGAAAAGCTTGCTAGATGATTTAGAAACATTACACTATGGAAAAATTGAACGTTCCTTTCAGTTGGCTTTAGAAAACTTGAACAATCAACTATTACTCCAATTTAAAGGAATTGAAGAACTGATGAAATATATACACTTTTACGAGTAAGCAAATATGTAAAAAGAGCTAGGCACAATGCTTAGCTCTTTTCCTTTTGTTATCACTTCTTCAAAACCGGTATCCAAATTTCACTTTTAAAGTTTGGAGAAGATATATCTTTCTGTTCATTCCACAATATCTCCGGTCCTTCCGCTAGTTCATAGTTCGAAGAAGGGAACCATTCAGAATAAATACGTCCCCATACATTTTGTAATGCATCAGGAAATGGACCGACAGCTTCAAATATAGCCCATGTTGAAGCTGCGACTTCAAGTTGCGCGAATTGCTCTGGACAATCCTTTGTTGTGGCTACTCCAATATAGTGATCGAGTTCGCCTTTTTCCTCCATTCTTCCTTCAGAAAAATTAGTGGAAGCACTAATAATTCCAGTAGGTTCAATGTTTGAAAGGGACTTTAATGTTTGAATAGACTCTGGGTTTAAACTTTTCCACATAGAAGCAATTTCTTCATTTACACCGTTAAAAACGATTGGTACTCGTTTTGTAATACCTATAATTCGAAAGGGGTCTTTTTCTTCAATTCGATAATTCATTTCATTTCCTCCTTGAATGGATAACTGGAAGGTCATTGGTGAATAAGCCTTCAAAGAATGGCTACTATTTCGGGCCTCTGAAGGTGTTATACCGTGCAAGTTTTGAAATGCACGAGCGAATGAATCTGGTGAGTTGTAGCCATATTTTATAGCGACATCAATGACTTTTACATTGCTGTTTTTTAGTTCAAAGGCAGCGAGAGTAAGACGTCTACAGCGAATATAATCAGATAGTGATATGCCTGCTAAAAACGAAAACATTCTTTTAAAGTGATACTCAGAACAGAGAGCTAGCCTCGCAACTTCTTTAAAATCAATTTCATTCGTAAGGTTACCTTCAATATAGTGCATTGCAGTATTCATATTTTTAAGTGAATCCATATTATGACCTCCTCTGTACATAGAATAACAGGAACGAAATAACCCCATCCGACATTTCGTGCACAACTTTGTAGGTGCATTTTTTACCTTACAAAATTGTAATGTTCCTGTAAGGAGAATGAATGGATGGTATGATATCCCAATGTTATAGTAGCAAAGTACTTTAATTCATTATGTTAACTTTTTGATGTCTTTACTTATGTGCCTTACATAACTGTCATGTTTGTGTAAGAAACATCGATAGTGGCAAGAGTAGAGAGTGTATATAGTTGAAAATAGAGAATAGAAGAAATGAGGGATGTCGAGATGAAAACAGTGTTAGAAGCAAAAAATATCGAAAAAGTGTATGACACGGGTGGTAATAAATTTGCAGCGTTAAAAGGTATTAACTTACAAGTAAAAGAAGGTGAATTCGTTGGAATTATGGGACCTTCTGGTTCTGGTAAGACGACTTTACTAAATGTTCTTTCTACAATTGATAATGCGACGAACGGTGAAATTTTAATTGATGGAAAAGATATTGTGAAGATGAATGATGATAAGTTAGCATTATTCCGCCGCGATCATTTAGGTTTCATTTTCCAAGATTATAACTTATTAGATACGTTAACAGTGAAAGAGAATATTGCTTTACCACTTGCGTTATCAAAGGTGAAAGCGAGTGAGATTGATCGCCGCGTTCTTGAAATCTCAAAGAAATTTGGTATTGATCATATTTTAAGTCAGTTCCCATATCAAGTGTCAGGTGGACAGAAGCAGCGCTGCGCAGCATCACGTGCAATTGTTACGAATCCAAGTATGATTTTCGGAGACGAGCCAACTGGAGCGCTTGATTCTAAATCTGCAACAGATTTACTTGAAAGTATGAAGTCATTAAATGAATATGATAACTCAACAATTTTAATGGTAACGCATGATGCATTTGCGGCGAGTTATTGTAAACGAGTTATTTTCATTAAAGATGGTGAACTATATAAAGAATTGCACCGCGGTGAATCAACGCGTAAACAGTTCTTCCAAAAAGTCGTTGACGTAATGTCTTCTATTTCTGGAGGTATGGCTGATGACCTTATCTAGCATTGCCCTCCGCAACATACAGCGGAACTTTAAAGACTACTTTGTATATTTTGCATCAATGATATTTAGTATTGTAATTTACTTTACATTTAAAGCACTGCAATATAATTCACAAATGGAAAAAGCAGCAGAAGCTTCTAAAAAGATTAGTGGTGCATTTCAAGTTTCAAGTGTGATGCTTATCATTTTCGTAGCAGTGTTTATTATATATTCGAACGGATTCTTTACACGTAAACGTAAAAAAGAAGTTGGCTTATATTCGTTACTAGGTATTCGGAAAAGACAAATTGGTAAAATGCTCTTTTATGAAAATATGTTAATGGGATTAATGTCATTAGTAATCGGGATTGCGATCGGTAGTGTCCTTTCAAAATTATTCCTTGAGTTATTAGTAAATATGATGGGATTAAATTTAAACGTTCATTTTGAAGTACCGATGGCTGCGATTATTGATACAGCAATTATTTTCTTTGTGATTATTTTATATACATCACTTCAAGGGTATCGTTTAATTTATCGCTTTAAGTTAATTGAACTTTTCCGCGCAGAGCGTGAAGGAGAAGCAATGCCAAAAGGATCCGTAATTATGGCGTTAATTTCAGTTTTCTTAATCGGCTCAGGTTATTTCTTAGCGTTAATGTTTATGAAGGCAGTTATGTATGCAAACTTTATGGCAGTCGCACTTTATATATTACTTGCGACAGTATTAGGTACGTATTTACTATTTATGTTCTTTACAGTATTCGTATTGAAACGTGCAAGAAATAATAAATCATCGTTTTATAACGGTATGAATATGATAACGACGTCACAGTTACTATATCGTATTAAAGGAAATGCAAAGTCACTTGCGACAATTTCTATTTTAAGTGCAGTAACATTAACGGCGGTTGGTACGTCAGTTACGATGTATTACAACACATTTACACAATCAAAAGCAGTTGCACCATACAGCTACTCTTATGAGAAGAAAGATGCAGAACTAGATAAGAAAGTAAATGCGATTTTTGCTGAAGAGAAAGAGAATCACCCTGTAAAAGATCAATTTGAAGTTGAGATGGTTCCTGTAAAAGGAAAGTTTGAAGGAGCTAAAGTCGATTTCATCTTTAATATGAACTACAGTATCTCAGAGAAATATCAATTTATATCTCAATCTGAATTCAACAAACTTGCGAAAAAAATCGATGCGGAAACAGTGAATATAGCTACTGGCGAAGCATTTATATATGATAGTTCTTATATGGAAGGGTATGAGTTTAGCCCTGAATATAAAGGAAATAAAGCGGTATTCCAAATTGGAAATGAAACGAAGACATTGACGATCCAAGGTGCAAATAATAATGCAATTACGAACTTAGGTGAATTAGTTGTTGTCGTTTCAGATGAAATGTATGAACAGGCGAAGCAAGCATTTGGAACACGTGTTGTAAAAAATATTGATGTAAAAGATGAAAGAAACAGTAAAGTATTAACAGAAAAATTAACAAAAGTGATGCCAGCTAGTGAATCAGAAATGGCACCACCATTTAGAGACTTCTATACTGGTTTCCATATGGGACTTGAAGCAACTGGACTAATGATGTTCATCGGAATGTTCTTAGGACTTGTATTCTTACTAGCAACAGGTTCTATTATTTACTTCAAACAGCTAACAGAAGCAAGTGCAGATCGTGAGCGTTACGTTGTCCTTCATAAAGTCGGTGTAACGAAACAAGAAATGAAAAAAGCTATTGCAAAACAAGTGAGCTTTATCTTTGCAATTCCACTAGTAATCGGAATTCTACACAGTTTGTTTGCATTAAAAGGTTTAGGGAACATACTACCATTTGAAATTATGATTCCGCTTCTAATTAGTATCGGAGTATACGGCGTTATTTATATCGGATATTACTTCTTAACAGTTCGCTCTTATTATAAGATTGTGAGCGCGAAGTAATGAAAGAGTTGTTTTATCTTAGTAAAAAAGCATCCGACTAACATGTTAGTCGAATGCTTTTTTGTCTATACGTGAGCTTTATTTTCGTCCGAACTATCAAACATGTCCATTACTTTAAAAATACCTTCCAATAGCAAGGTACATAGAATAGCGAAAATTAATACGGCATGAGGTGATAATTCAACTGATGTGAAGTTAAGGTCTGCCAACCAAAAGTAACCTACATAAAAACTTAGAAATGTGCTAACAGCCGAAAGTGTAAATCCTAAAAATCCTAATTCCTTTAATTTTTCCTCAGATAATTTACATAAACGTAAAACAATAGAGAAGAGAATTCCTACTATGAAAAATCCCATACATAATGCGAACAATGATATTATGCTTGGATACTTAACTTCATCGGGCATCCACTTTTTCATTCCCACTATTAAAAATGTAGGGACAAGAATAGGTAATAAAAGTGGTAGCACTATTTGTATAGCTGCAAATAATGCATTTGATTTATTATCGTTTTGATTATTCATAAAGCCTCCAAAAATGATTTCTATACTAATTTCAAATATCTTAGAGGATTCTAACATAAAAATAGTAACTTCGCTATACAAAATCGGAGTAGGAACATGATCATTCATGGTAAATAAACAAGCTGACTTATTTGTATATGTTTGATTCGCTTATCTTTGGAATTCAATTTTTTATGTTTGTTTATAGTAAAGATGAAGATTTCCTTCATCTTCATAAAATCTTAAGAAACTTCCTCAATTTTTATTAAGAAACGATAGTTATACTTAGAAACAAGTTAAAAACTATTGAACGAATGGGGAGAAGGTTACATGCAACTCATAACATTCTTACACGAATTTATTAAACATCCGAAACATACTGGTGCAATTGCGCCAAGTTCAAAAATATTAGCAAAGAAGATGGTAGATGTAATTGATTTTAATAGAGCGAAATGCATTGTAGAGCTAGGGCCTGGTACAGGAGCTTTTACGAAAGAAATTATGAAGAGAAAGAAGAAGGAGACATTATTTCTTCTTATTGAAATTAATGAAGTATTTTTCAAAGAGTTAAAGAGAAAATTTAAAGATGAGCAGAATGTGATTGTTATACATGGCTCAGCGGAAAATATAAAGAAGTATAGGGAACAATTGAATATAGAATGTATTGATTACATCTTATCAGGATTGCCTTTCACTTCTTTACCAGAAGAGGTTTCAAAGCGCATTTTAAACAGTGTAATGGAAACGATACATGAGAATGGAGAATTTATTACATTTCAATATTCACTTGTGAAAAAAGGATTTATACAGCATTTCTTCCCTGAAATTACACTAGAAAAAGTGTGGTTCAATTTCCCGCCAGCTTACGTCTTTAGCTGTAAAAAAGAGCCAAGGAGAGCATATGCATAATGGAGCTAAATGAATTAATGTCATACATTGAGCAGTATGGTTATTGGGCGTTATTTTTCTGTTTATGGTTAGGTATTATCGGTATGCCAATTCCAGATGAAATGATTGTAATGAGCGGTGGATTAGTATCATCGATGGGTATATTGGATTTGATTCCCGCCTTTTTACTAACGTATTTAGGCGTTGTATCCGGCCTTTCTTTAGGGTATATACTCGGGAAAATTTTTGGCATAAAAATACTTAATAAATTGATGAAAAAGAAAAAGACGAAGTATCTTTTAAAATCGCAAGAGATGATAGCAAAATATGGTCATTATGCATTAGTTATAAGTTATTTTATACCTGTTGTGAGGCATATCGTACCGTATTTAGTAGGAATGAATAACATGTCTTTTAAAACGTATGCGGTTTATTCATATGTAACAGGCTTTGTCTGGACGTTAGTTTATTTCGTACTAGGCTCAATATTTGGAAAGCATATAGAAGTGATAGTAACCCTTGCGACCGAGTACGGTATATATTTTGGTGGCATCGTTATTGTAGTTTGTAGTATTTCTTATATGTATATGCATAAGAAGAATGCCGTAGTGAGTGAAATAAAGCAACATTCATAGTTTGGTAAATGATGCTGGAGGAGATTTTGTGAGTAAAGGAACGATACTTATCGTGGACGATGAGAAGGAAATTAGAAAGCTTATCACTATCTATTTAAAGAATGAAGGTTATGAAGTATTACAAGCTGGAGATGGTGAAGAGGGTTTAGAAATAGTAAAGAAAAGAGACGTGCATCTAATCGTCCTTGATATTATGATGCCGAAGATAGATGGTATTCATATGTGTATGAAAGTGAGAGAAATAGCGGAAATGCCTATTATTATGCTGTCGGCAAAAACGCAAGATATGGATAAGATTTTAGGATTAACAACTGGGGCAGATGATTACGTAGCTAAACCATTTAATCCACTGGAACTCATTGCTCGTATTAAATCACAACTTCGGAGATATATGAAAATGAGTGGGACAAGTGTACAAGATGAAAATGAAATAGAAATTGGAGATATGAAAGTTAATATAGTAACACGGCAGGTCATTATTGCAAATGAAGAGGTGAAATTGACACCGAGAGAGTTTGAGGTATTAGAATTGCTTGTACGAAATCAAGGAATGGTATTAAATGCAGCACAAATTTATGAAAGAGTATGGAAAGAGCAAGCTTTCCAATCCGATAATACTGTGATGGTACATATTCGGAAAATACGTGAAAAGATAGAGGCGATTCCAAGGAAGCCTCGGTACATTAAAACGGTATGGGGAGTTGGCTACAAGATTGAGAAAGATATTTGAACCGATAATATGGATGAATCAAGTTTTAAAAAAAATGACAGGTAAAATAGTGAGTTATTTGGAAAAGAGCATACGGATACAGCTAATGGCTACATTTACTTTTTGTACGTTACTCGGTGTATTAGTAGGATGGTCTTCATCTTCTTTTTTTGAGGATGCGAATAAAATTTCTATCATTGATTATGCATCAGGTATGGAAGCCATTGATGGACAGACACAAAGGCTTGTTGAAAGTATGACCGGGGAAGGTAAGGAAATTAATATACAAGAACTGCTTGATCAATTGAATGACCAAAATCAACTAAAGATTTTAATAATAGACGAAGATGGAAAAGTCGTTTATAAAACAAAGGGAGCGCCGGAAGAACAAATCAATCTTCATGAGACGATGCGTAATGTGATGGATTTTAAAATGGATCAAGTACGATATGTAGAGGCGCAAAATTTAATTCAAGATGGAACTGAACAAAAGCGTAAGGAGTTTACAACTTTTTATCCGGTTACTGTTAATACGGAAAATATGTATATCATTGCAAGTGGTATACCACAAGGAAATGTGAAGTATATAGTGAATGATAGCAGTCCATTTCCATCTTTACTAGGTTTTATCACTTTTATACTATCTTTCTTTTATATAACGAAAAGGAAAATGAATCAGATTGAAGCGATGGCAGAAGGAGTAAGGGAATTTTCGAAAGGTAATTTACAATATAAAATCAAACAGGCAGGTCAAGACGAAATAGGTTTATTAACTTCTAATATTAATCAAATGGCAGAAAAGCTCTTGGCTAATATAGAAAAGGAAAAACAAATAGAGAAGCAAAAAAGTGAATTGATTACAAATGTATCACATGATTTAAGAACACCACTTACTTCTATTATGGGGTATTTACGTTTACTAGGTGATGCGAAATATGAAAATAAAGAACAGCATGATGAGTATATAAAAATTGCCTTTTCAAAATCAGAGCAGTTGAAGATGTTAATAGAAGATTTGTTTGAGTATACAAAACTAACAGATGAAAATATGGCGTTAGATTCGCAAGAAGTGTGTATAAATGAACTACTTGATCAATTAATAGAAGAGCTAGTACCACAAGCGGAGGAGCATAATCTTTTTTTTGTAAAAGAATTTCAGGAAGATCGTATATATGCTGTGGTGGACTCAGAAAAAATGGTACGTGTGTTTGAAAATCTTTTAATAAATGCAATTAAATACAGTATAGATAAAGCAGAAATTCGGGTTTTACTTCAAAGAGAAGAGCAGCATATCAAAATTTCTATAGCGAATCATAGTGAAGAATTTACAAAAAAAGAATTAGAGAATTTGTTTGAGCGTTTTTATAAAAAAGATCAATCGAGAAGTAGAGCTGTAGAAGGTTCAGGTTTGGGGCTTGCAATTGCAAAAAGCATTGTTGAATTGCACAAAGGAGAAATTCGAGCAAAACATGAAAATGGGGTTATTCAATTTATTATATTATTGCCAATTTAATTAGAAAAGCATTAGGAAATTTGGTTACATTTTAATAAGTAATAGTGCCACAATTGATTTAGAGGAAGTCCTTTAAGTGGAAGTATCTGAGAAGAGGAGAATAGAAAGTTTCATGAAAAAAATAAGCGCGTTTATCGTATTGATTATAGTTGGAGTTACATTACTTATAGTGAAGGGTGGACCTATTGTAGATCAACTCAATCCATTTATTAAAGAAGATATTTATTATGCTGTTGTTGATAATGATGGTAAATATGGAGCTGAAAACAAAGGTTTTGCTAGATGGGAATATAAATTCAAAGGATATAATGAATCTGGTCAAGAGCAAAAGATTGCAATGACTGCTTCAAAACATTTAAGAATAGGAGCATATTTAAAGATTAGATCTAAAGGAAGTTATGGTATGGAATGGGAAGAAGTACAAATAGATGAAATACCTAAGAAAGTAAAAGAGAAAGTACAAATACAACATAATTAGTTATAGAAATTATAAGTGGCATTCCATGGATAAGGTAACGAGCAAGCTTCGAAGATTGTAGCAGTATATGATAAGTTCTAAATTTTTTATAAAGAAGATAAAGTTTATCTTAACTTTATTTAAACTGCATTTCTTCTGTGTAAAATGACTAGTATTCTATAGTATGTAGATAAAAAATAGTAGGGAGTAGCAGGATAATTATGCAGGTTTCTAAGAAGAAAATATTATTATTTCTTTCAATTATTCTTTTTGCTTTATTGATGGTGTATGTATGTACAAATAATAAGCATGTCCAAAATATTGTTCATAATATAGAAGACATCTATAAAGTATATAGAGAGAATCAGGTATTGAAAGGGAAAATTGAACATCAAGAATCGTTAAAGAGTAAAGTGCAAATATTAAGTGAGGAGAAAGAAAACCTTACTAAACTTATCAACAAAACGAAAGAATTAAAGGAACAAGGAAAATACAATTTAATTCAAGCTACAATAGTAACTCGTGTAGCAGAAGAGTGGTATGGAGAAGTCACTATTGATAGAGGAGCACAACATGGTGTAAAGGTTGATATGGCTGTTATTACAGTGGACGGTTTTATCGGAAAGGTAGAGAGTGTAGATCAATATACATCTGTTGTGAAATTAATTACGAATGATGAACGAACGAATCGTTTAGCAATCACCCTTCAAAATAATTCATCCATTTTAGGATTTGTTACAGGGTATGATAAGAAAAAACAGGCCCTTCGAATTGATAATATCCCATCAGATAAAGTGAAAGAAATAAAAATAGGTGATAGCATTATTACCTCTGAATTGAGTCAGAAAATACCACCAGGTCTTGAAGTAGCAGAGGTACTAGAGCAAGAACAAGATCAATATGGTCTTACTTATACTATTTATGCAAAACCAAAGGCGAATTTATATCATTTAGAATATGTTATTTTAATAGAACCTAAATAATAGTTTTATGTAGTGCCTTTGAGAGGTGAATTAGAAACGAAGAGAATGAACGTAAAATAAAGAGTAAGAGGGATAAGGAAAAGTAAAACGGTACTAAATTTAATGATATATGGTTATATATTTATAATGTTTTTATTTTATCTTTATCTCGGACAATTATAATGAAGAGGTAAACTGATGATAAGTGCAAAGTTATTAAGTATTACAGTCAGGCTTTTTTTTGTACATTTTTAATATTAATTATTTATATAACCTCTTAAATAGGCTAGAAAATCTATATAATATCCTTCGACTTTATATGTGTAAATATATTATTTGAGCGTGAGAATATTGATGTCAAAAGGTATATGAATCGGATTATAAAATGTTTGATTTGCATATTGTAATGTTTTTTTCAGGAGTGTACATTACAAAAATGTAAGGATAATGTAAGAGGAATCAATATTGCTGTTTGTAGGGAAAAGATAAAATGATAGTTAGTGGCTATGAAAGTAGCATGATCGCAGCACTAGCCAAATGACAGGAGGCAATATGAAAACTTTAATATTTGAAGAGAACGTTGTACAAAGAGGGTATAGTAAAAAGATGAATGTAGTACACCACACTGTAGAAAAGCGTGGGTGTAGAGTGTGTTATTAAAACTTTCTATTTCTAGTATGAAAAAAATGATTAAGGATTATATCGTTTTATTAATAGGTCTTGTCATCTCAATTTCTATTTTTTATATGTTTCAAACGCTTGCGTTAAATAAAGAGTTTACAATGAATAACAGTATTATTGGTTCAATCGTATTTGTATTTCAAATAGGATCGATTTTGGTGGCTTTTATTACATTCTTTTATATTTTTTATGCAAACTCTTTTCTCCTTTCACTACGGCGGAAAGAACTTGGCATGTATCTTGTTTTAGGGGCCAAAAAGAGTAAAATCAGCCAACTTTTATTCTTTGAGACATTGTCTATGGGAATGATTTCACTAGCATTAGGGAGTGTATTCGGAGCTATTCTTTCCAATTTCGTTAGCAAATTTTTAACGAAACAATTGGAAATTTCAACGGAAGGTTATCAAGCATTTTATGTTCCGGCATTCAAAATAACATTTATATTCTTTAGTGCGTTATTTCTACTTACATCCATTATGAATGCGATTCGTATAGCGCTTAAAACGGAACTAGATTTAATTCGTACAGAGGAGCAAACGGAACACATACGAATGAAAGGACCAGCCACAATATTGTTACTTTTATGTAGTTTGCTAGGACTAGGTGTAGGGTATTATTTCGTAATTTTCGTAGGAATAAAGGGCGCTGGAGCCATTATACTTCCATTATTCACGATTACAATCGGGACATATCTTATATTTATTTCGTTCTTACCTATGATTGTTAATAGGTTAAAGAAAACGCGCTATTTAAATGAGAAGAAATTAAATGCATTTACATTTGCACAATTGCAGTTCAGGGTAAGTAGTTTGGCGAAAATATTAGGCACGGTAACGATGCTAATTGGACTAGGTGTAGGGGCAATGGCTGGTGGCATGTCTTTACAGAAAAACGTAATCCTTACAGCAGAAAGAATGTCAGGTTATGATATTACAATTCATGATCCAGAAGCAGAGGATTATAAAGCTATGGAAAAAATGAAAATTGTAGATAAAAAACAATATAAATACAAAGTTAATAATGAGGCTGTTTACTATTTAAAAGAAGAATTATTAGCGAATCCTCCACTGTTGTTTGGAAAGAAAGAGACAACACATATTACTGAACAACTTCCATCTTCGAGCTATAGGATGTTTAAGGGGGAGGAAGTTGATCCATCTATTTCTACGTTACCACTGAATTGGGATAAGAGTATGGATAGTGATTTTAGATCGAATATTTCTGTATATGATCGTAAACCTGTCTATATCGTCGATGAAAACCGTTATGAAGCAATCCAAGGGAATGAGCATACATTTTTTATTGCTAAAGTAGATAATATTTTAAGGTATAAAACAGAGTTAAAAGAGATGGATAATCGTCAAATCGAAAAAATAGCCGCTGCTATTAATAAGCCTAAGGAAGATGTATATTTACCAACAAACTATAGTGATTATGAATCTATGCTTGCCTTTTCAAAAGGAACTTCCTTTATGGGATTCTTTTTAGGCCTTGCTTTTTTAGCTATGATGGTAAGTTGTTTAATGTTTAAGATCCTTTCTGGAGCTACGAAAGATATAGGGCGGTATGAGATGCTTCGGAAAATTGGGGTACGTAAAGAATTACTTATACAATCTATGTATAAAGAATTAGGCATTGTATTTCTATTTCCAGCTATATTGGGTCTTATACACGTTTTGGTAGGAATGAATGTATTTACATTTGTTAAATTTTTTGTGGATCCATATGTGAATATTGGACTTCCGATTTGTATATTTATAATTATTTACGTTGTTTACTATTTGATCACTGTTCAATTATATAAGGGGATTGTCCTCCCAAAGGAAAAATAGAATATAGAATTCAAGGGTCTCAAACTTATTATAGTTTGGGACTTTTTAATATTATTAAGGGGAAATCAAGGAATCCCTCTACTATTTTTAAGGAAACACATCTATACATAGAGATTAGTGTAATTAATTACACTAATTGAATTTTTAAGTGAAATATATCGTATCTGCATTTTATATTTATATAGCTTGTTTAGTCTATGAATACACCCAAGCTGGTATTTAAAAAAGTATACAGGGAGAAAATGAAATGAGAAAGAAAATTTTACTAATTTGTGCGATGGATGAATTAAAAGTCAAACTTGTAAATTTTATTGGATTTCCTTTTATATTAATTTGGTTATTGAGCATATATGTGAACAGTAATCATTTGGATAGGAACTATGGTTGGAATGAGATTAGTAGCTTTGGGGATGGTAGAGAGACAGAGAAAAGAAGGTTTGTATGTGTATTGTCCTAAGTGTAATGTGAAAATTCAAAAAGGGGATTTTGCTCCTTTTTATTCAAAATGTAATTTATTTTTTTAGTAAATAATGATAGTTGGAATGAGTTTGAGATATTGAAAAAGCTTTGCGAGGATACGCAAAGCTTTTTCATATAGTGTATTTTCTTTCGATTCACATTGTAGATAAGGAGAAAGAGAATCCTCTATTTTCAGTTTATAAAAGGTGAAGAGGAAAATTTATTATAACTTTTGTAATAAGCGTTCGTTGCTTTCCATATCTCCTTTACATAAAGGACATTGCGGCTCTTCTTCTAACGAAAAGTTTTTACGCATCCACCCACGGCAGTTTTCTTCTTGACATTCCCATACAGCAATTGCTTCTGGTTCTTCTACAGGTTTATCATTTTTTCTCCAATACATGTGATCGCTCCCTTAAATTGAAAAGTTTTTCAGAAAAAACAAAAAAGGTTGTTAACGATTTTGTTAACAACCTTTTTATATTAGTTCATTATACTTTATTTTTTGAAAAAATGCGAAGGTTAGTAATTGTTAAAGTATAGCAAAATAAGGATTATAAATCATTGTTGAAAGCTTTGATAATAATTCAATTTGACACGGTGTATGCCGTCAACCTTCTCGATATTTTTCTAGCTCTTCTTCACACTATTGTTTTGTTGACTTTGGAATTTCTATATCATCAATTAGGCGTTTCTGCTGTTGTGTCTTCCAGAATATGCTCGTTGTATGGAAGACTTTTTGTTTTGAAAACATTATGAAGTTTAATAAATTTATCCAGCATAAACGGGTAGTAGGGATCTCAACTCAGAATTTGGTTGGAGCGAAGAAGTTAGGTGGAAATAAAGGTTTTGAATATACAGTTAAACCTTATGATGAGAAGGGAGAAGAGAAAGAAGTAACAATTGATGGCGTAGATAAATTACAAAAAGGCTCGTACTGGCATGTCATTACAAGAGGGAAGTTTTTACATGATAAAGTAGAAATAGAGGTAGATAAAATTCCTGATGGTACGAAGGTGAAGTTAGGATTATAAAGATAAAACCGATTCTCAATGTGGGAATCAGTTTTATTATTTTATGGTAAAATGTAGAAGGGTATTGAGAGATATGCTACTCGTTGCTAGGCTTATATTAATTGGGGTTATGTGCAGTATGAGAATAGTATCCTTACATATGATAAGAATGAGAAAAGATAGAAGAGAGATATGTATATTGTCCAAAATGTAATGCGAAAATTCGAAGAGGAAATTCTGCTCCTTTTTGTTCGAAATGCAATGTAACATTTTAACTATATTAAATCCAAAACCACTTTGTATGATTTTGGATTTTTCTTTTTAAGAAAATATTAAGAAACCCCGTGACTATTTGTTAAGAAAATCTATTTATACTGAGTTCTGTTGCTTACAGGGAACATCAAGAATCATAACAGGAGGTTTAAATAGATGAAAACAATGTTAGAAGCGAAAGGGATTTCGAAAATATATAATACAGGTGGTAATGCATTTGAAGCGCTGAAAGATATTCATTTACAGGTGAAAGAGGGAGAATTTGTCGGTATTATGGGGCCATCTGGTTCTGGGAAAACGACGCTTTTGAATGTTCTTTCTACTATTGATACAACATCAAAAGGTGAGATTTTAATTGATGGAAAAGATATTGTGAAGATGAATGATGATGATGAACTAGCGTTATTCCGCCGTGATCATTTAGGATTCATTTTCCAAGATTATAATTTATTAGATACGTTAACAGTACGAGAAAATATTGCATTGCCTCTGGCCTTATCGAAAGTGAAGGCGAAAGAGGTAGAATCTCGCGTTGAGATGATTGCAAAGAAATTTGGAATAAATCATATTTTAAATCAATATCCGTATGAAGTGTCAGGTGGACAAAAACAACGCTGTGCAGCATCAAGAGCGATTGTAACAAATCCAAGTATGATTTTTGGAGATGAGCCAACTGGTGCGCTTGATTCAAAGTCAGCGACAGATTTATTAGAAAGTATGAAATCATTAAATGAAAAAGACCGTGCAACGATTTTAATGGTAACGCATGATGTATTTGCCGCAAGTTATTGCAAACGTGTTGTATTCATTAAAGACGGTGAATTGTATAAAGAGTTATATCGCGGGGAGCTTACACGTAAACAGTTCTTCCAACAAGTTGTTGACGTAATGTCTTCTATTTCTGGAGGTGCTATAAGTGAGCTTATATAGTATCGCTCTTCGTAATATAAAACGAAATTTTAAAGATTATTTTATATACTTTGCTTCTATGATTTTTAGTATCGTAATTTATTTTACATTTAAATCATTGCAGTATAATTCACAAGTTGGAGAAGCTGGCGACCGGGTTAGTAACGGATTTCAACTTGCGAGTGTCATGCTTATTATATTTGTCGCGATATTTATTATATATTCAAATGGATTTTTCACACGAAAGCGTAAAAAAGAAATAGGTCTTTACTCTTTACTAGGTATTCGGAAAAAAGAAATAGGCAAAATGCTGTTTTATGAAAATATGTTAATGGGTTTACTATCATTAGTAATTGGCATTATAATCGGTAGTTTACTTTCAAAATCATTTCTTCAGCTGTTAGTCAGCATGATGGAATTAGGCGTAAATGTTCATTTTGAAGTGCCGATTGGAGCGGTTATTGATACAGCATGTATTTTTTGTTTCATTATTCTTTATACATCTTTTAAAGGATATCGAGTTATTTATCGTTTTAAATTAATTGAATTGTTCCGAGCAGAAAATGAAGGAGAAGGAATGCCAAAAGGTTCTAAAATTATAGCTATTGTTTCTATATTACTAATTGGTTCAGGATATTTCTTATCAGTAACAGCTATTAAAAATGCTAACGGTGATAACTTTATGTCAATTGCTCTTTCCATTTTATTAGCGACAGTACTTGGTACGTATTTATTCTTTATGTTCTTTACTGTATTTGTATTAAAAAGAGTACGAAATAAAAAATCTAAGTTTTATAACGGAATGCAAATCGTTACGACATCTCAGTTACTATACCGTATTAAAGGAAATGCAAAATCATTAGCAACAATTGCAATATTAAGCGCAGTAACATTAACAGCGGTTGGAACTTCTGTAACAACGTACTATAACGCATATATGCAGGCGAAAAAATATATGCCGATTAGTTATTCTTACGAAAAGAAAGATGCTCGTGTAGATCGTAAAGTAGAGGAGATTTTAAAAGAGGAGACAGAAAAGAATGAAGTGATTCATCAATATGAGTTAGAAACAGTAAAAGTAATCGGTGAATTTGGTGATGATGTTTCAAATAAAGATGCATTAAAATCAAGAACGACTGAACTTATGGCTCAATCATCATTTAATAAAATCGCAAAATATTTAAATGAAAAAACAGTGGATTTGAAGAAGGCAGAAGCGTACGCATTTGATGTGATGCACGGTGAAGGGAATAAAGATACTGGCGTATATAAAGGGAAGAAAGGAATATTCCCAATTGGAGAAGTCGCACCAGTACAAATAATAGAAGTAAATGCGCGAAACATTACAAACTTATATGAGCTTGTAGTTGTCGTTCCAGATGAAGTGTATGAGCAGGCGAAGAAGACAGTCGGATCTCACATTGTACAAAACATTGATGTAAAAGATGAAAGAAATAGTAAAGTACTAACAGAGAAATTAAAACAAGTAATATCAAAAGAATATGCAGAAGGACAAGAACAGTTCCGTGACTTCTATACTATTTTCCGAGATGGCATTGAAATGTCAGGATTAATTATGTTTAGTGGTATTTTCTTAGGGTTAGTATTTTTACTTGCGACAGGTTCAATTATTTACTTCAAACAATTAACAGAAGCAAATGCAGATCGTGAGCGTTACATCGTTCTTCGAAAGCTTGGAGTAACGAAAAAAGAAATGAAAAAGGCAATTGCAAAGCAAATGAGATTTATCTTCTTCATTCCTTTAGTAGTAGGTATATTGCACACTTTATTTGCGCTAAAAGGATTAGCGACAGTACTTCCTTATGAAATTGCAGTACCGTTATTACTTAGTATTGGTGTGTATAGTATCATTTATATAGGTTATTATTTGTTGACGGTTCGATCTTATTTTCGGATTGTGAGTAAATAGAAAAAAGCGAAAGAGAACATAGTGAAAATGATGTTCTCTTTCGCTTTTTATATTACTATTTATGTCCTAAAATATGCTCAATCTCATGCAAACTTAATTTACTTGCCTTAGCAATCGTTTCAAGTGGTATACCAAGATCATACATATTTTTAATTATTTGAATTTTTCCCTTTTTCAATCCCTTTTTCAATCCCTTGTTTCATTCCTTGTTTCATTCCTTGTTCCATTCCTCTTTTTATTCCTTCTGTCTCTGCATGGGCAAATTTTGCTGCTTCATCCATTAAAACTTTCTCCCTTGCGTCATAGGCTTGTCGGAAAGAAGAATCTTGACTCATACGTTCCCATTTATTTATCGCTTTTTGTAAAATAGGGTCTTGGTTCATAGCAATATCCTCCAATAGTTTAGTTAAGTGCTCATCCTCATTTGCTGAAAGCAATAAAAGCCAACGAACAAATGGATCTTTCCACGGATTTACTTTTTCTTCATGCCATTGTTCAGTTAACTTTGGAATTTCTATAATGTGGATTTCTATGTCTTCACTCAGGATTTTTTGTTGTTGTGTATTCCATAATATGCTTGTTGTATGGAAGGCTGGGTGTTCCGAAAACATTGCGAAGTTTAGTAAGTTTATGGTGATGGTTTTGTGAAGTGCACTGTAGGGCATCCCTTTTTGTAGTTGAGATGTGTATAGTCTTCCCCAATAATATAAACTGCGTTTAACCATATCGTGATTATTATTGAGTTGTATTTCTACATTAACTTTTGTTCCTGTGTCTAATGTCGCTGAAATGTCTAAAATAGATAACTTATCCTCTTCATATTCCCTGTGTAAATGTGGATCTTCTAGTTGTAGAGAAGCAATGGGCGACTCTAAAGACTCTTGTAACAT
Source organism: Bacillus sp. ok061 (assembly GCF_900108285.1). Taxonomy (NCBI): domain Bacteria; kingdom Bacillati; phylum Bacillota; class Bacilli; order Caryophanales; family Bacillaceae; genus Bacillus; species Bacillus sp. ok061. The sequence goes on from NZ_FNUW01000001.1 coordinate 67,315, forward strand.
AGCATTTAAAAATGCAATTAGAATATCTTCGCTACCATTCGTACCAAACAATTGTTTAAATGCAAAATCAATGCGTAAATTAACTAACTGTTGGTTGAACAAAGTTTGTCCTCTCCCTTATATGAAGGTGCTTCTTTCCTTCATTGTACATAAAAAGAACTAGAGTATGCAAACAAGCCATTCTTCTATTTTTTAGTAGTGTTATTAGAATGTCACAGGTAAGTATGGTTATGTTATACTCTAGTGAAATTAAAGAAATATTTTTGTTTATATCGAGGTGAAGATGATACATATGCAAAAAGATATTTTAAAACTATTAGATAAAAAGCAAAGTAAGTATGAATTTCCTGCCTTTGATAATGAATATATGGATATTTCGCAAGTGAAATTCTCTCTTTTCTTTAAAGATACTAAGGATTGGTTAATGGTGTTTCAACTTGTTGGGGTAGGTTCATTAGGTGTATATAATGATATTCAAGTATATGGAGATAGAATTACTTATTCAATGGGTGATGATTGCATTCTACAATTAAATAATGGCGATTATGAGTTGTTTGATGATGAAGGTGAATTTATACCGAATATTTATAAAGGCAGTTTAAAAATTCGCGAGCATCATTTTGAATATGAATTTACAGAAGAGGATTATATAAATAATGGAATAGAAGTACAAACGACAGAACATTATCCAACATACTTTATGCGTATGCTTGCTACTAATGAAGAAGTTAGAACATTATTATGGTGGAGTAAAGAAGAGATTTTGGAAGAGTTCGGTTTAGAAGGTAATTGGGAAGTAGCGTATGAAACGGAAGAATGGAAACATGTTGAAGACGAAAAAGTAAGTGAAAATGAATTCTTCCAATCAGTAGCCGCTGCAATAGAGAAGAAAGATCCAAGTATTATTGTGAAGAAGGATTCTAATACGCATTGGAGAAATTGGGTAGAGTTTGATTGTGACTGAAAAGGATAGGAGAAAGAATAACAAATGAAAAGAAGAAGAAAATCCGGAGAAAAAGTACAAATGCATCGTTTTGCACTACCTCTATGCTACGGAAGTGAAGCACCATATTATTATTACGAGATAGCGCCCCATGAAAGAGAGGAATGCTCCCATTTAACATCAGAACTTTGCGTAATGGACAATGAACATTACTTTATTAGAGGTTGTTTAGAGATTCCTATCATTGATTACCACGAAAATTTTATTTGGACTGTGTGGGTATCACTTAGTAAAGAAAGTTATGATGAAGTATTAGAGAAGTGGGATGAAAGAGGCCGAGAAAATAGTGATCCTTATTTTGGTTGGTTATCTGTAGAAATACCAGTTTATCCAGAAACACTAAATTTAAAAACAAATGTACATATAAGAGAAGTTGGAATGGCACCGTATGTTGAATTAGAGCCAACCGAGCATCCTTTAGCGATCGAACAAAGAAATGGAATTACTTTAGAGAGAGTTAAAGAAATAGAGGAAATGATCCAACAATATAACTAGATTAGAAGAGAAAAAACGAGTGCTAGCACTCGTTTTTTTATTACACAACCGCAGGATTATAAATCATCGTAAAGTGTCCTTGTAATAATTCAATGTGACAAGGTGTATGAAGCGAGCTTTCTCCATCTGTATCTACTTCTTTTTCTTCTTTCGTTTCAATATGAATGGATTTCGCTTTTACGTGGAAGATGTCATTTTCATTTGAGTCTTCAAATAGTTTCTTTCCGATGTAATCTTTAAATGCTTGAATACCTGTTGATTTGACTACGAAAATATCAAGTGTTCCGTCATCACATTTTACGTTCGGAATAAAGGATGGAATACCACCAAGATATTCACCATTTCCAACCATGACAAGGACAGCTTCGTCTTCATATACTTGTCCGTCATAAGTAATTTTTACTGGGAATGTTTCAGCATTTTTTACAGTTCGAATTGTGCTTAAATAGTAACCGATTTTACCAAGCTTTGCTTTTTCTTCTGCATCGATATTGTTTGATACTTCAGATACGAGTCCAATGCCCCAGAAGTTTAAGAAATGTTGTTCATTTGCTTTTGCAACGTCAACTGGTTTTATATGTTCTTTTGTAATAAGTTTTGCCGCTTCTGCAATGTTTTGCGGAACACCAAGTGTGCGAGAGAAGTCGTTGCAAGTTCCACCTGGAATGATTGCAAGTGTAGGTCTAGTTTCGAGAGGTGCTAAGCCATTTGTGCATTCAAATACTGTTCCATCACCACCAAAGACGATAATTAAATCTACTTTACTAGCAAACTCTTGGCAATATTTTGTTGCATCACCTTGTTTTTTCGTATGAAGGATATGTAGATCAGGAAAAGCTGCGGCAAGAGGTGGTACGATTTTTGTTAAATTTGTATGTAAGTCACCTTGACCAGCTTTCGGATTTACGATGAGGAGTACTTTTTCAAATTTTGTCTTTGTCATATTTCATCTCTCCCTGTAGTTTGTAATGGAAAGAAAGGAGCTGTTCCCATGTATTTTAGAACAGCTTCTCCCTATTAATTGGATGCTAAGATTGTCAGTTATTGTCGGTAAGTCGATATATTTAAAAAATCGCCGATATACATTTTATGTACCATCAATTTTTTAAGTTATACGATTACTCCGTTACAACTGAAGCAATAAATGGTAAGTTACGATATTTTTCCGCACAGTCGATACCGTATCCAACGATGAATTCGTCTGGAATTTGGAAGCCAACATATTCAGCTGTTAAGTCCACTTTACGGCGTTCTGGTTTATCAAGTAAAGTACAGAACTTAAGTGCCTTTGGTTTATGCATAAAGAAGTGGTCTTTTAAGAAATGAAGCGTTAAACCAGAATCGATGATATCTTCTACGACAATTACGTTTTTTCCAGTAATGTTTACGTCGATATCTTTTAGTAGTTTCACTTTTCCAGTAGTTTCTGTTTGATTTCCGTAGCTAGATGCAGAGATAAAATCAATTGTTACATCGTTTTTAATGTGACGAATTAAATCAGCAGCAAATACGAATGAACCTTTTAATACTGCGATAACTACGATTTCTTCTCCTTCAAAGTCACGTTCGATTTGAAGTGCTAGTTCTTTTACTTTTGCTTGTAATTGTTCTTCAGAAATTAAAGTGTCTTTTATTTCAATATTCATTGTAATCCTCCTACAGTGTAAAACTTATGAACATTTCGACTGTAAAGGATAGAATAGAAAAAGTCAAAGGAGATAGTAATTTTTTACAAAGATAACGACAAAATCATCTGATGATATGATATACTAAGTACAATAAGAAAACGCTTCCATAAAGGGTGGATATGATGAAGAAGAAACAGTACACAAGTGTAACATTTATAAAAGCATTACTTTTAACAATTGTTCTTGGCCTGTTGGCTTACGTAATTGATGTACCTGCGATTCGTATTTCATTAATTGGAATGACTTTAGTGTTAGGAGCAATTTCGCACGGTATGATGTCGCAGCTAAAAGAAGCTGGACTTGATGATATGAGAGATCATATAGATAAAAAGTAAGAAACCTTCATTATATAGAGTGAAGGTTTTTTTGTTTCTTACAAAAATGTAAGGTAGTTGTAAGGCAAATCGATAGTTGCATAATAGCATTTTGGATAAACTATGGGTGTAAGGTAAAAGGCAAGCATATTTTAGGTAAATTAAGTTTTAGGCACTCTATATGTGAAAAAGGAGTAGGAGGGCATGGAGAAACGTTGGACGACCTTTTCTTTTTTAGCGACTAGTAACACCGTAATGCTAGATGGAAAAATGGATTTTTTGCACTTGTTTGATCGTGAAGATGATCATTCTTCTTCTAAATTTACAATGAAATGGAATAAATGGAGCGAAAGTTGTAGGTTTGAAGAAGAGGCCCCTAACGAAAAGCAAAAGATTATTTTAACAAACCCTATTAAAGCGTGGGTTGTTCAACGTCGTAAGTGTAACGTCAAAAATCACTTCAAGAAAACTGAGCCGAGACAATTAGTTATCGCTCCGGCCCGTTCTACTTCCAAATCACGCGAAAGTAACATGTAGATATTGAGACACACACCCGAAAAAACATCGTACATATTGCGATGTTTTTTCTTTTTCTACAATGAAATCTTTAAATGAAATATATTTCATCTGCATCTTATATTTATATCGCTTGCTTATTCTAGTAATACATCCGATGCGAGTTGATGTGAATAAAGTATAAGGAGAGAATGAAGATGAAAAAGAGACTATTACCAATTTGTGCAATGGCACTTTTAACAGTAGGATATTCTTCAGTAGCGAGTGCTTCTACTGGAACAGTAACAAAGGAAGAAGAAGCGCAAGTGCAACAAGATAAAGCTAAAAAAGAAGAAGCAATTAAGGAACAGCAAAAAAATGAAGTAGAGAAAAAACAAGCGGCACAAGTACAAGAAAAAAATAATATGGCTAAAAAAGAGGAAGCAATAAAAGCTGAGAAAAAGAGTGAAGAAGAGAAAAAGAGAATAGCGCAAGAACAGTTAAAAAATGATATGGCAAAAAAAGAAGCAGCGATAAAAGTCGAGCAAAAGAATGAAGTAGCTAAAAAAGAAGAAGCAAAGCCAGTTGTACAAGGTGAAAAATTACCAAACACAGCATCAAATAATGTAGCAATGATGGGATTAAGTGCATGTCTTGTAGCGATAGGTACATTATTTGGTTTGAATCGTCGCAATAAGGTTAAAGCGTAAATAAAATATTTTCCTATAAAGAATGGGATAATTTCATATATTAAAAATGGTAGGTTACTCCTACCATTTTTTGCATGGAGGGATGAAGGATGAAGTTACTCAATTATATCGGTATCATATTGATGGCTATAGGGCTATTCATGGGATCCTATTACGCTGTGGAATGGTATAAAGGAAAAAGCTCTGCCGGGCAATTAACGGCAGAAGAAATAAAGAGCCTTAAAAATATACAAGATACTCAACTTTCTCATGAAACACCTGTAACTTCTCAAGTGCCTTCTTCTCAAACAGAACATAAAGAAGGAGAAAAGGTAGCACTGTTAAATATACCGAAAATAAAGAAGAAGTTTTCTATATATTGGGGAGCGGATGATACGACTCTGAAAAAAGGAGTTGGTATGTTTGTTAGTGATTTAACGACAACCCCATCTGGAGGAGGACATACTGTACTGAGTGGACATCGAGATACTGTATTTACAGATTTAGGAGAGTTGAAAGAAAAGGATACCCTTGTTTTAGAGTATGATAATAAAACGTACACATATGAAATTCAAAAGACATGGATTACTCATGCGGATGATCGTACTGTTATTATAAAAAAAGAAGAACCGATATTAACACTGACAACTTGTTACCCATTTGATTATATAGGGGATGCACCAGATAGATATATTATCGAGGCGAAGTTAACTGGCAGTTATTCAAAATGAAATTATACTTTCTGAAAGCAGGAGGGGGATATATAAGTTATGTCAAAAAACATTTTAATTGTTGAAGATGAAGATATATTACGTGAAATATTAAAAGATTATTTTTTAAGTGAACAATATGTAGTGTTTGAAGCGAGGGACGGGAAAGAGGCTTTAGCTGTATTTGAAGAAGAAGAGGTTGATTTAGTTATTTTAGATATTATGTTGCCAGAACTCGATGGATGGTCTGTTTGCCGAAGAATTCGAAAGACGTCCGAGGTGCCTATTATTATGCTAACGGCGCGCGTAGATGAAGACGATACGTTACTTGGTTTTGAACTTGGGGCAGATGACTATGTGACGAAGCCGTATAGTCCACCCATTCTATTAGCAAGAGCGAAACGATTATTAGAAAGTAGAAAAGCATCGAAGAAACCTTTAGAGAACGAAGATGATATGTTATCGATTCATGGCATCCACGTCCATTTTCCGTCACGTACTGTTGATGAGGCAGATGTTAGTTTAACGCATACGGAGTTTGAAATATTAGTGTATTTCATGAAAAACCAAGGAATTGTACTAACAAGGGAACAATTAATTTCAAGAATTTGGGGATATGAATTTGCTGGTGATGATCGAACGGTTAATAGTCATATTCGTAATTTAAGAAATAAATTAGGAGAGAAAGCAAAGTACATTACAACTGTAGTACGAACAGGTTATAAATTTGAGGGAACTGTATGAAGAAAGGAATTGTACTAAAATTATTTACTCTTACAACAGCATTATGTATGTTAATTTTAGCGACGATATTTATTGGACAAACGATATTTTTCAAACAATATTATGCGAATCGAAAAGTGGAAGATATTAAAGTGAATTTAAATTCCTTTGAGAAGAATTATTTAAACTACACAGGAACTGCAGAAGGAATCCAGAAACTTGAGCAAGACTTTTTTAGGGAAAATAATACGTGGATTACGACACTAGATCAGAATGGGAATTTAAAACATGTGGATGATTTTTATTTTGAGGTAACGATAGATCGTAGGCAACAAAAGAGCTTTGGACAACAACTATTCAAGATACCCTTACACAATCTCGTCAATATAGAGGAGATTGATAATAAATCATCAGAGCATTTTTTAGGACAAGAGATTTATTTTTCTGGAGTGAGAAAAGAAGATAGTTTTATTCCATTCTCTTTTTCTTTATCTAAGCAGAATTTAAGCGGATCTAATAAACCGTTAGAAAAAGCATTTCAGGAGAAAATAAAATTAGATGAGGAGAAAAAGAGAGCAGTTGGGGAGCAACTTGCTAAGGAAAAGAAACCAGCTGTCCAGGAAGAAGCTGCTCAGGAATTAGGCGTTTACATAGGAGGACGTGTTACAAAAGTACAGTTACCAGATGTAAACGGTCCTGTGAATCCAATTTATAAAAATAGCATATTTTTAGATAATATTAAGGGTTTTCAAACCGATTTATTATTAAAAGAAAGCAATAAAATACGATATACAACACAAACAATGGATTATGAAAAGAATGATATAAAATATAAATTATTAATTAAGCCAATAAAAGAAAAAGACGGATCAGTAGCATATATATATGCAATGGCTTCTTTACAGCCTGTAGATGAAGCTGTACAAATGGTGCAAGATTATTACATATACATCATTGCATTTGTAGTCGTTCTTATTTTTTTAGCTTCGTTTTATTATTCAAAGCAAATTGCCAAACCGTTATTAAAAATAAATGATACGACGAAGAAAATAGCGCATTTAGATTTTACAGAAAAAATACCGATTACTTCAAAAGATGAAATTGGTGATTTATCGAAAAATATTAATATACTTTCTAATAAATTAAATTCTCATATCGGACAGCTTGAACAAGATATTGAAAAGGAAAGAAAGTTAGAAAATACACGGAAAGAATTCATTTCTGGTGTTTCGCATGAATTAAAAACACCGCTGAGTATTATGAAAAGTTGCATTTCCATTTTAAAAGACGGGGTAGCTGAGCATAAAAAAGAGTATTACTTTCAAGCGATGGAGAGAGAAGTAGACAAAATGGATACTTTAATTTTGGATATGCTTGAGTTAGCTAAATTTGAATCTGGTACATATAAAATGAAAAAGGATTTATTTTATATTGATTCAGTAATTGAAGATATATGTGAATACCTTTCTGTGGAGATAGAGAAAAAAGAACTTCGTGTTCATAAAAATATAAGTCCATTTGAAGTGATTGCAAATCAAGGCCGGATTGAACAAGTCATCGTGAACTTCATTACGAATGCAATACGTTATACACCAAATAAAGAGGATATTATTATTTCGACAATAGATGATAAAGATCGTATAAAAGTGTGCATTGAAAATAAAGGTACTCACATTGAAGACGAACAATTAGATAAAATTTGGGATCGTTTTTATCGCGTGGATACAGCTCGGCAGCGTTCACAAGGTGGGACGGGGCTTGGGCTTGCTATTTCAAAGAATATTTTAGAACTACATGATGCTGAATATGGGGCAGGAAATACAGAAGATGGTGTGTTATTTTATTTCTATTTACCGAAGAAAGCGTAGACAATACAATCTGCGCTTTTTTTAAGTTATTTTCATATTATCTTTACCTAATCTTTATTTTTAAGAGATATAATCTTGTTAGAAAATGAGGTTATGTAAGGAGTAGATTAGCCGTGAATAGCAATTTACTAGGTGTGATGGTATTTATTTTTCTTTGTGCATTTATTGTATTTATTATTGATATTACTCACTGAGAATTTTGATATAAAAAAGGCGCTAGTTAAGCGCCTTTTTTTTGTGAATTCATTTGATAAGCACTAATGCTCTTGAATAAGCGTGGTGAAGTGAGAAATAAAAATATAAGTAAAACTGTACATAAAATAAAAGAACCAAGCATTGTACTTCCATTTACGATTAATGAATATAACACAGCCGATTGACCTTTCGGTGCATATTGTCCCCAGAAAATAATACCGGCAATAAAGTGACAGAAATAGCGAGCAAAGCTACCGATAAATGTGGCAAGGATAATGTAAACAAGGATTTTCTTACCATGGTTTTGTTTTGCTGAAGGTTTTTCTTTGCGACTACCTAAAGTTAATTGTTCATTGCTATTCTCATTAGATACTAGAAGTGCTTTTTGAATTGGACGATAGAATAAGCCAGCAAATCCAATAAAAGCAAAGGCAATGAAGTACTCAATAAATGCTTGAACAGGTGTTAAAATGTAAGTATCACCTACAATAATTTGTAATAATCCCCAAATTAAGCCACCTAAGAAAGCAGATTTAAAGCCCCAGCGATATGCAATAATAAAAATAGGAATCATAGCAAATGAAATGGAACCGCCTGTTGGAAGTTTAAGTGATAATGGTAAAATGTCGATAATCATGGCGAAGGCTGCAAGAATAGCAGATTCGATCATCGCTTGTAAATTGGTGTTACGCATGTTGTCTCCCCCTAAATCCAAGTTGTACAAAAAAGAATAGATATCATAGGAGGATACGAAATACGTAAATAAAAATGAGGCATGTATTTCGGACGTTTGCACAATCCCTGCGTAAGCATTAACTAACAGGTTCGAAGGGTCGGAACGAAGTGTTCCCTCTCAGCGACATGGCTCCCCCAGTGATAACGAGATTCTTTATTTGCTACCGTTTATTGTAAGCGAAATGGATGAGAATGGCAAACAAATACAGTATGACAATGATTGAAATAGAATTGTAGCGAAATGTTAATAAATATGAAGCAAAAGGGTATAGTACAAGAGAAATAGAGTGTGCTATAATTTTTCTGAAAATAATTATCATTCTCTTCTGAGGGGGAAGGTTATGAGCTTAGTAGATATTAAAATCGGTGAGAAAGTGTTAGTAAAAAGCGTTCAGTCGTTAGATCAATTATTAAAGAGAAGACTAGCTGCTTTCGGTCTTTCTGAAGGAAGCGAACTTCGTATGAAGCAGAAGGCGATGTTCAAAGGTCCTTGTACATTGGAGTGTCGTGGACAGTTAATTAGTATTCGTCATTGTGACGCGAAAATGATAAAGGTGGAATTAGCGTGAATAAGGTAGCTTTGCTAGGGAATCCGAATACAGGAAAGACATCATTATTTAATGCACTTACTGGTTCTTATGAGTATGTAGGAAACTGGAGCGGTGTAACAGTAGAAAAAAAGGTTGGTAAATTAAAAGATAGACAAGGAACATTAATTGATTTACCAGGTGTTTATGATTTAAATCCAGTTTCGCGTGATGAAGGTGTTGTAACAAACTTTCTATTAACAGAAGAATTTCAGCATATGTTAAATATTGTGGATTCCTCGCAGTTTGAACGAAATATGCATTTAACGTTGCAATTACTTGAATTTGGTAAGCCAGTTTCAATTGGTTTAAACATGGTTGATGTGGCGAAGCAAAGAGGAATTGTAATTGATGTAAAACGATTATCGGAACTCTTAGGTGTAACAGTTGTGCCTGTCGTTGCAAGAAGTGGAAAAGGCTGTGAAGAACTACTTGCGACTCTTAAAGAAAATGACAAAAAAGAGAAAAAGCCATTCCTTATTTCATATGGTGTACAAATGGATGAAGGAATTGGAGAAGTAATTGCTCTTTTAGAGACAGTGAATTACGAGCATCCGAGATGGCTAGCGCTTCAATTTTTAAGCAATAACGAAGTAGTAGAAAAAGAAATGAAAGCATTACCAATTTATAAGGAACTCATAGCCATTCGATCTCGCTTAGAAGGAAAACTTGATTGTACGTTAGAAGAGCACATTTACAAAACTCGTGAAGCGTATATTGAAAAGTTAAAAACAAATGTTATGGAGCATGAGAAAGAAGGAAAAATTCCTTTTTCAGAAAAAGTTGATAGATTAATTACACATAAAATTTTAGGACTTCCAATCTTTTTAGCAGTTATGTTTTTTATTTTTCAGGTTACGTTTACGTGGATTGGTACACCTTTATCGGATATGTTAGATGAGTTTTTTGGTGGCCAGCTTACGGATTGGGTGACAGCTGGACTTACAAGTATTGGAGCTTCTCATTTTATTCAAGCACTCGTTACAGAAGGTATTATTGCCGGTGTTGGTGCTGTATTAGTATTCGTACCACAAATCTTTGCACTATTCTTTTTCATTTCATTATTAGAAGACTCAGGATATATGGCGCGAATTGCAGTTGTTATGGATAGAATTATGGAGTTTTTCGGTTTAAACGGAAAGGCATTTATCCCGATGATTATCGGCTTTGGATGTAACGTTCCAGGTATTATGGCTGCGAGAACGATTGAACAGGAAAAAGAACGTTTACTTACCATTTTAGTAACACCATTTATGTCTTGTTCAGCACGATTACCTGTATATGCATTATTTGCGGGCGTATTCTTCCCGCATAGTCAGGCGACTGTTGTATTTTCTTTATATGTTGCAGGGATTGTTCTCGCGTTATTAGTTACAAAAATTATGTCTCTTACGATTTTGAAAGCGGAAAAGTCTATTTTCGTAATTGAACTACCACCTTATCGTGTGCCACAAGCGAAAACGTTATGGCTGAGCACCTGGGAGAAAGGGAAAGGGTTTGTTCGTAAAGCTGGTACATTCATCTTTGGTGGTTCGGTTGTTATTTGGTTATTAAACTATGCAGGTCCATCAGGATTTGGCGTTGATATGGGAGATAGCTACTTAGCGATGATTGGTGGATTTATCGCACCGCTATTTGCACCGCTCGGGTTCGGAACGTGGCAAGCTGCAGCATCCCTTTTAACAGGATTTTTAGCGAAAGAAGTTGTCGTTTCTACAATGGCAATTATTTATGCAGTTAAAGAAGATGTGCTTGGAAACGTAATGGGAGCACATTATACAGCATTATCGGCTTATGCATTTATGTTCTTTATTTTATTATACGTTCCATGTTTAGCGACGGTGGCTGTTATTAAACGTGAAACAGGATCAGCGAAATGGACGATTTTCTCAGTCGTTTACCCGCTTGTTGTTGCTTATGTATTAACGCTTATTATATACCAAGTTGGATCTTTACTAGGATTCTAAAAGGAGATGTATAATGATGGTCAATATTATAATTGGAGCTATCATTTTTGGTTATGCAGCATACACGTTAGTTAATTTTGTAAAGAGAAGTAAAAAAGGAAAATGCGCAGCATGTTCTTTAAATAAGTCATGTCAGTCGAAAACTTGTAGTCCGGATATGGAACAAGTTGCTCATAATAAATAGAAAAAAGCTTTGCGAATTTCGCAAAGCTTTTTTGTTTTACTTTTTAATTTTTACAAGTTGAGAAGCTTCTACGCCTTTGTAACCAGGAAATTCTTTACTTGGGTCTTTATCAAATTTTAATACACCTACAGATTTTTCATCACCTTTTACATTGCTGTAAGTTGCGTCATCAACAATCGCATACATATCTGTATATGCACGGCCACTTCCGATAATTGTGTTGCCTTCATATTTTAATTTTGCCCCATCAAGTGTAGTATTTTCTACTTTTTCTTTTGCAAATAATACACCTTGTTCTGTTGTTATAGCTGGTAATTTATCAAGTGGTTTCGTGTTGTCTTTTTCATCAACTTTGTTAAGTAACTCTTTTTTCACTAGTTCTTCACCAGTTTTCTTATCCATTACAAGAACTTTTTTACCATCTAATGTTGTCATTTTCATTTTATAGAAGTCTTTTTCTTTCACTTCTTTTTTGTTTTTATCTGTAATTTGCTGAACTTGTTCTTCTGAGCCATACAGTACAAAGCCGTTCGCTTTCTCTCCTAATAAAGAACAACCTGATAATGCTCCAAATGAAATTGCCGCTGCTAATCCGATTCCTACTAATTTTTTCATGATGACTTCTCCTTTTATCTGTTTTATAGTAAATACAATTTTTGTATTATTGCTTACATGTGAAGAAGCATGTTTGTTGCTTCTGGTATTAGTGTATAAGAAATATCGGAATGCAACTATCGAGTTAGCTTACAGTAACATTACAATAATGTAATTTAGTGAAAGTGCATAAAAATAAGTCAATTCTGAAGAGAATTAATGGGAATATATTAGAAATACAATATTTTATCTGGAATGTCATATTATATTGGCTATATTTTGGAAATAACATGTAAGGACATCTTTGTTTTGTTATAATAAACACATAGGCTGTAAAAATGAATATTCTTTACTGTAAAGGGAGATTCTTAAGTTTTCCAAGTAGTGAATTTGAAATATGAGGTATATCATAGGAGGAATTTAGATGTCTGTATTTAAACGATTAAGAGATTTAACAATGTCAAATGTGTATTCGTTAATTGAAAAAGCGGAAGATCCAGTTAAGATGACTGATCAATATTTACGCGATATGCAAGCTGATGTACAAGAAGCTGAGAAAAGTGTAGCAGCTCAAATCGCACTTGAGAAGAAATTCAAAATATTATTTGAAGAGCAAGAAGCACTTGTGAAAAAACGTGAAGAGCAAGCTCATATGGCTGTTCAAGCTAATAACTTAGATCTTGCGCGTCGTGCATTAGAAGAAAAACAAAATGCAGAGCAAAAGATGAATGAGTATAAAGCAAGCTACGAGCAGAATAAAGCTGCTGCTGATAATCTGCGTCTTAAGCTAGAAGAAATGCGCAAGCAATTAACAGAGCTGAAAAATAAACGTGAAACACTTGTAGCACGTGTAAATGCAGCGAAAGCACAGAAGAATATTAATCAGGCGATGTCTGGATTTGATTCAAATTCAGCAAAAGCTGGTTTAAGCAGTATGGAAGAGAAAGCTCTTCAATTAGAGGCTGAAGCGGAAGCAAGCGGTGAAGTTTATAAGAAAGAAAAGTCATTAGATGATGAATTCGCAAGCTTAAACAAAAATTCTGCTGTTGACGATGAATTAGCTCGTATTATGAAGCAGTATGAGAAATAATATAGAATAGAGACAAATGAACCGACATGTCTAAATATATTCATGTCGGTTTTCTATTATATTTAGAGGAGGTTTTGCAATGACATGGATGAATGTAGTTGCCATGCTTGTATGGACTGGAGCGAGTGCAGTACTTTTATTTGCAATTATGTGGGTTGATTCAATTTTTACAAAATACAATGATTTAAAAGAAATCAAAAATGGAAATACAGCTGTAACAACTCGTTTTATTATGAAATTATTTGCACAAGGGTACATTTTATCCCAATCAATTACGAAAGCAAATGACTTATGGCAGGCCCTTCTTGCTTCAGCAGTTTCTTTCGTTATTTTATTAGTGGTAGAAATGTTTATCGAATTCGTATTAAAGAAAATGGCTGGTTTAGATTTAGAAGAAGGTACGAAAGAAGGCAGTGTTGCTCACGCGATGTTGGCTGGATCATTACATATTGTTGGTGCACTTATTTTAGGTGCTTGTTTATAAAGAGAAAAGGAGGGATAGATCATGAGTTTATTTAAACGAATTAAAAATATAATGAAAAGCCCAGAGCCACCGAAGCCGGAAAAGAGTCTTTTAACGTTAGCTCCTGGCGATATGATTGAAGTTTCGTTAGTTATGTACGAATTGACCGGGAAAACGAGTATGCATTCTCGTAAAGAAATTGTTTTAACACTGCAAGATGGAAAAGACATTCGTTATTTAAAAATTGAAGACCGTGAAAATACGTATTACAAATTATATACACCAATTGATGGTCGCTTAGATTCAATTGAGGAAATTCCGACGACAATTGAAATGGATGATACTGAGTATCATATGGAAGAACAATATAACGGACGTGTTGTTGTGATGGGGAAAACACCATTCTCCGCTTCAGAGGAACAGTACGTATGGGAATTCCAATCAGATAATCGAAAATTATTGCGTATTGAATGGCAAAATGGTCGCACAATGATGTATGAGGGAGAAGCAATCATTCCTGCTGATGTACAAATTATAAGAGCAACGTAAGGGGGCGTAATCATGTCAAACCGATTGTTTACCATGATTAAATCGTTTGTAATCCCTATACTTGCTATCGTTATATTACTTGTTGTTGCTGGTTATGCCTTATCAGGTTGTCAAGGCGGGCAGACAAAGTCGATTCAAGACCGTTATCCACTTGAGTCTGTCGCAAAGGAAGGTAAACAAGAATCTTACGTGTATAGGGCCGCCAATCGGTCAGTTCCTGAAGTAGCGAAGGAACTCATTAACGAAAGAGAACCGAAGCAAGCATCTAAAGAAGACGAAAATCAAATGTTCCTCGTTTATTCTGATAAGATTTATAACCTGCAAAAGGATAAGGAGAAACCATCTGATACGTTAATTGAAATAAGTAATAAAGAATTTGTCCGTCAAAATTACCAACCGTCCTTCTTGCAAGGATATATTATGGGTAGCATATTAAACGATATATTCGGTTCAAGAAAATCATCGCCCGGTGATTATCGAGGATACAATGACAGACAAAATCATAAACCAGTTATTCCAGAGAGACCACCTACGAAAGAAGAAAAGAAAACCCCACCTCCAATTACGAAGGAAGGGAAAGGGTCTATCATTAAGCGAGGCGATAATGTAGATTCGAAACCATCAGTAGGTGATAAGGGAAGTATTACTGAAAAAGGAAGTAATACGACGCCCCCACCTTCTACTGGAAGTAAGGGTAAAATTACAAAAACACCAGGCGGTTCAAGCGGATCAGATGTGAAGCCGAAATCATCTATTAAAACGCCGCCAAGAAATACATCTCCTCCGAAAACGAGGGTTGGTGGTTCAGGAAAAATTACGAAGAGAAGATAGTTATAGAGGCCGAAAAGTGGAATTTGCTTTTCGGTCTTTTTTATTATGGAAATCAATTCCTTTTAACTGATACAATTAAGACATAAGGAGGGGATAGTATGACTATGTATAAAAGATTTAGTGTAATTATGTTCCTCGTATTATTCTTGAGTTTGTTTATTAGTACAACGATGAAATTTCACTTTATAGTAGGTATTTTATGGATACTATGTATATGTACTCTCTTTCTATATGTTCCGCTGCGCTTTCAAGAGGAAGTACCCGCCTTTCAAAAATACGTAGCATGGATTAAGAGAGGAAGAAGATGGGGAGAGTAAAATTATATCAGCGATTATTAAAATATAGCGACTTACCGACAAAGACTGCAACTTAATAATAAGAAGAGGGTGTGCCAAATTGTTGGCACACCCTCTTTTTCATAACGATTAATGAATATCACGTTTCTTGAAATTACCGCCTTTTACTTCTGCTACGTCATAAACTGTAATAAAAGCGTGTGGATCGATTTCATTAATAAGTTCTTTCATTTTACTTTCTTCTAAACGGTTAATTACACAAGAAATTTCTTTGAATTTCTCTCTTGAATAGCCACCGTATACTTCGTTATATGTTGCACTTCGGCCTAAACGATCGCGAATTGTTTCTACCATTAATTCAGGCTCTTTTGTGATAATTTTAAATGCTTTCGAACCACTTAAACCAACTTCAACGATATGAATCACTTTCGAAGCGATAAAGTAAGCAATTGCCGAAAGGATAGCTCCTTGAAGGCCGAATACCGTTGATACGAAAATAAATACGAACATGTTTAAGAATAAAATAAGGTCACTCGTTCCAAATGGTAACTTACGAGAAAGCAATACAGCAAGCATATCGATTCCATCTAATGCCCCACCGTTACGTAATGCTAGTCCCATACCAAAACCGATAATAATACCACCAACAACTGTAACTAATAATGTATCGCCTTCGATAATAGCTGGTATTCCGTGCATGACAACGGTACCTACTGCTAATGAAGCGATTCCAATAATAGAATAAATTGCAAAGCTTTTACCGATTTGCTTATATCCTAACCAAACGAAAGGAATGTTAATAACTGCGATTAGAGCTCCTAATGGCAATCCAAATAATCTTGAACTAACGATACTTAAACCAGTCACACCACCGTCTGATACGTTATTTGGAATTAATACTGCTTCTAATCCGTACGCTGTGATAAATGCCCCAATAATAATCATCAAAGCTTTCGAAGCAATTTTTAGCTTATTGGGCTTGTTTTTGATAATTTTCTCCATATAATTTCCTCGTTTCAAACTAGTTTCTTGTTTGTTACATAATTCACACCTAAATTTCATTTTAACATTTAATTTGAAAAAATTCTCCTTTAATGGATGTATGCAGGGAATATTATGACCATATTATTAATTTAAATACAACTGTAGAAGATTAGAGAGTGATCATAATTTTAATATGAAAAAGTAGAATGGATAGTATGGATATATTTGGGGCACTAATCTTAGGGAGGGGATTCTGTGGGATACTGTACGAAATGTGGAAATGAAACGAACGAGGGCAACGAGTTTTGCGGACAGTGCGGGGAGAGTCTTAGCTATAAAACGGTAGAGGGAAGTTTTCCGAATAGCAGTTCTAATAGTAGTATAGAAGTTTTTTCTTTAGTTGGTTTCATCACTGGATTAATATCATGGTTTATAAACTTATGGGGGCTTATTGGTAGTGTAGCTATCGTATTTTCTATATTGGGTTTAAACAAAAAAGTGACGGGTACGAGTAAAACATTTGCTATTGTTGGAGTGATTTCTGGAATAATTAATGTGTTGTATGCTGTTACGTTATTTATTTAAATTTGATGAACGAAAAGGTATAAAAAAGTCCCCTGTGCATAAAGCATTCAGAGGAATTTTTATTTGATAGCTATTAAGAAACAATAAAACTAATTACTGTTAGGAATAAAGCGAAGCCTAAAATAGTTCCACATATTTTCATATGGCGCTTACGTCCCATAACAACAATCGCGACATATTCACGAATCATTGCGTTAGGCCAGTAATAAAATGCAGTTTTTGATCCGATTCCTTGGCTATTAAGGCCAGCTTGTCTTGCGTATATACCAGCGCGGAAAAGGTGGAAATTATTCGTTGTAAAAATACTTCTATACTTACCTTCTGGTTTTAAAGAATCCATAATTTCTTTAGAGAACAACATATTTTGATATGTGTTTACAGAGCGATTTTCTTGCACCGTATGTTCAAGAGGAATTCCTTTTTCAACAGCATAATTTTGCATCGCTTCTGCTTCTGGAAGGCCTTCATCTGGACCTTGACCACCAGAGAAAATAATTGTTGGTGGTGTATTCACAGCTGCTTGTTTCCAATAAAAGTCGATAGCTTTATTAATACGACTTGCAAGTAAAGGTGGTACTTTATCATTAATTAAGCCGCTACCAAGAACGATTATGAAATTTTGATTACGTCTTGGTCTGTTGAATTGGTATAAAAAATATGCGCTTAAGAAGTTAGATAAGTGTATAAAGAAATAGAAGCTTATAAGAGAAATAGCTGCAAAAATAGGCTCTAAATGCGATGAGACTAGACTTGCTGGATTTATGATAGGGAGTAACATAAAGAATAACATCCCTAAAGCAGCAAGGAGTGTTAAACAGTTAGTGAACCGTCTTCCTTCTCGCTTCATTAAAATTCTAGCATTAAGAAATAACCCAAACATTAAAGTAACAATACCGAAAGGAAGCATAATGAGAAGTGCTAAAATAGGTAAAATTATAATATAGCGTAGGACAGCATTATCTGAGTTCAAAGATACAATTACACAAAAAAGAAGGAAAAAACAGATAAAGGCATTAAATAAAAAACCATTTATTATTTTCCGCGGATCTTTTAAATACGAGATAAGAAAAATAATAAACAATATAAGAGGAATAATTCCAAAATACAGCATAAATATAGTACACCTCAATTTGTATAAGAATTTGACATACCTTTTATATTACATGATTTTATAAGTGAAAATGAAAGAAAAAGGATTTTGAATTTTCTCAATAAAATATATAGATATGTATGTTACAATATATTCAAAGCGATATATTAAAAGTAAAATGGTTGAAAAGGCACTCAGTAGAGTGCTTTTTCTTTTTGTATGCAATTGTGCATATTATATTTTTTTTCAAATGAAGAGGATTACAATATAAGTTGTAGACAGACTTTATAAACCAGAATTTAATACAAACATTTTCCTCTACTTTTTGTATCTAACAATCGTATAACAATAAATAATTCTGTTTTATAGTGTCTGTTTATAAAAGGTGTCTTTTTTGAAGGCGCCTTTTTGTTATTAGTATAGATAGTTTTCACTGTTAACATAGTGAAAACTATCTATACTAAACATTAGCAATCTTCCGTATAAATATTATCAATTTACTATATATTCCAGTGGTGTTAACCTACATATGAAAGGCTTTCTTTTTCAAAATATTACCCCTAATAAAATTTTGAAGAAGTCAACTGTCTCCAAACTTGTCTTTATGCTTAAGGAAAAAGCACTCAATTTGAGTGCTTTTTCTTATTGAAACATGCTATTTTTCTAGGCGATTTTCATAAAATAAAAGTAAAGAAATGAAAGTGGGTGACAAAATGCCAGCAGTTGTGGAAGGTGTTATTATTGAAAACTGCAATGGAACAATTAATGTAGGTGATAAATATAACGTACAGCCGATTGAAAAGACGAAAGCTTACAATGGATCGGGATCATCAAATACAGGAATGAAAGTACAAACGTTTAGCGGGATTAGTACGGCGGATGTAAGGGATAATGATGTGTATGATCAAGTTATTCAATCAACGTTATAATTTTAAAATGCAAAATTGCATAAAGTAACATGTTTGTTGTATGTTACACTTTAGCTGTGAGCTGTTAATGATTCTTCTGTATTATAGTTGTTAGATTGGAAATATAACATCTTATCGAAAATCATACATGAAAAAGACACTTCAACCGAAGTGTCTTTTTTTATTTTAGTGATACCCTTTAGCAGAGTCTTTATGAATTTTATTTTTAAAGATACTGTAGCTCCAAAGCTGATATCCAATAACGATTGGTACCATGACCATTGCAACGAAGAACATAATTTTTAAGTTTAATTGACTACCAGCTGCGTTGTATAACGTTGTACTGTATGCATCGTTAATACGAGATGGTAACATTCTTGGGAACATACCTGCAAAGCCAGTTGTCATAAACATTGCGATTGTTAGGCAAACGAATGTGAATGCAAGGCCAATTTTATGTTTGTACACCATAATAAGTGCGAGTACACTCATTAACATTGCAAGTACTGGAAGAATGAATAGTACCGGATATTCCGTAAAGTTTTGGAATAAGTTTGTCCGATTAGTAGTTGCTACATAGAAGATAGCTAAAATAATAGCTGCTGCCATTGAAAATGGTCTTGCTATTTTATAAGCACGATTAGATACTTCACCAGTCGTTTTAATCATGACCCAAAGGGCACCGGATACGACAAATATAGCAGTGAAGAAAAGACCACCTAATATACCGTAATGGTTTAATAAGCTAAGTAAATTTCCTTCATAGCCATTTTTTCCGATTTGTAGTCCGTAATACAGGTTAGCAAATGTAACACCGAATAAGAAGGTGATTAAGAAACTGCCAATTGTAAAGGCCCATTTACAAGTTTTTTGCCAAATTGGTGAATCATCTTTATGCATGAATTCCAGTCCAGCGGCACGAGCAAATAGTGCAAGTAATACTAAGAATAACGGTGTATATAGATAACTAAACATATTTGCATATGTGACTGGGAAGGCAGCAAATGTTGCGCCACCAGCTGTAATTAACCATACTTCATTACCGCCCCAGAACGGGCCAATTGCTTCTTGTAATTGATTTCGTTCTTGTCGGTCTTTCGTAACGAAAGGAAAAATCATTCCGTTACCAAGTGCATACCCATCAAGAATGAAGTAAACTGTCCAAATCACGCCCCATAAACCGAACCAGATGATTGCAAGCATATCATGAGACATGAGCCACACCTCCTTCAGTAGCAGGTTCTTCTAATGCTGCAGGTCCTTTTTTCGCGAACTTCAACATTAAGTATACGTCTGCGATTAAAAGTAAAGTGTAGAACAAAATTAAACTAATTAATGAGAACCAAATTTGTGGAACTGATATAGGCGATACAGATTCTGCTGTACGCATTAGTTTATATACTGTCCATGGCTGACGACCTACTTCAGCGACAATCCATCCTGCGTTAATCGCGATATAAGGAAGTAAGACAGACCATATTGTAATTTTTAAATAACGTTTTGAGTTTTCTAGTTTTCCTTTTCGGTTTAAATAGAAGCCGTACCAAGTTAATGCCATAAAGAACATACCAAGTGCAACCATTAAGCGGAAGCTATAATACACGAGGTTAACATTTGGACGTTCATCTTTCGGAATATCTTTTAAACCAACAATTTCGCCATCAAATGAGTTTGTATAGAAAAAGCTTCCGAGTTTTGGAATCGTAAGGAATTCAAAGTTCTTCTCATTTTTTACATCAGGAATTTGAACAATTGAGAAGCCTTGTCCTTTTCCAGTTTCCCAAACTGCTTCCATCGCAGCTCCTTTTGCTGGTTGATATTTAGCTGCTGATACACCAGATTGATGTCCCATAAACGGTGTAATTGTTGCGGCGAATAAACCTAGCATTAAACCAAACTTAAATGATTTTTTGAAGAATTCCACTTCGTTTTTACGTAATAAGTGATAGGCACTAATTGCCATAACGAAGAAAGCCCCTACGATATAACAACCAATGACAGTATGGAAGAACATATTCCAAGCATATGGATTTGTAACGAGTGCCCAGAAGTCATTTAATTCAGCGCGGCCGTTACGTACTACGTAGCCAATAGGGTTTTGCATAAAGCCGTTTGCTGTAATAATCCAAAGTGCGGAAATATTTGTTCCAAGTGCAACCATCCACATACAGAAGGCACGGAACTTTGGTGAAATTTTGTCTTTACCGAATAACCATATTCCCATGAAAGTAGATTCTAAGAAGAAGGCAACAAGTGCTTCGATTGCGAGAGGTGATCCGAAAATATCTCCCATATATTTGGAGTACTCAGACCAGTTTGTTCCAAATTGGAATTCCATCGTAATCCCGGTTATAATCCCCATTACGAAGTTAATTGTAAATAATTTACCCCAGAAATTTGCCATTTTACGGTATGTTGGATTCAATGTGCGGGCGCATTGAGTTTCCATACATGCTACTAAAATAACAAGTCCGATTGTCAAAGGTACAAATAAAAAGTGATAAAAAATAGTAATTGCAAATTGAAAACGACTTAGTAACAGAACGTCGGACATAATAAATATTCACTCCTTTTTTACATTATCTAAAATCAGTTTATAGTGAAAAAACGTTTAAAGTATGTGAGACTTGTTACAAAGGTGTGTGTATATTTTGAAAGAATTATGTCGATTATCTGAAAACATCCTATTTTTACTATAAAGCAATATCCTTTTTGAGTTTTTTAAATTTTGGTACACTATATAAGTAATGTAAATGAGAGAAAAGAGGGTTCTTTACTATGAAGTCATTAGAAGAGATTTTACAATACAATGAAAAATTCGTTGAAGAGAAAAGATACGAAGAGTATGAAACAGGAAAATTCCCGAATAAAAAAATGGTAATTATCTCTTGTATGGATACTCGTCTTGTTGAATTATTACCAAAAGCAATGAATATGCGTAATGGTGATGTGAAAATTATTAAAGTAGCAGGAGCTGTTATCTCACATCCATTCGGAAGTATTATGCGTAGTATTTTAGTTGCTGTATATGAACTTGGTGCTGATGAAGTTTGTGTAGTTGGTCACCACGATTGCGGTATGGCAAAAATTCAGGCAAGCAGTACAATTGAGAAGATGAAAGAGCGCGGTATAACAAATGAGAAATTAGATACACTCCGTTATTCTGGAATCGATTTAGAAAGATTCCTACAAGGGTTCTCTAGTGTAGAAGAAAGTGTAGAACATAGCGTATCAATACTTCGCAACCATCCATTACTTCCAGAAGAAGTACCTGTTCACGGTCTTGTTATCGATCCTGATACAGGAAAATTAGATCTAGTTGTGAATGGTTACGACAATTAAGAATTTACTTTGTCATCCTTTTTATCTGGGACAGGATCAAATCCTCCCGGGTGGAAAGGGTGACATTTTAATATACGCTTACAAGTAAGCCAAAAGCCTTTAAGTGTACCATGTTTTTGAAACGCCTCTAATCCGTAATGAGAACAAGTCGGATAAAAACGGCATGTTGGTGGCGTCATGGGAGAAATGAACTTTTGATAAAAGCGTATAATCCCAATAAAAATCTGTTTCATAACGGTCTCCTTTTCAGCATATTCTTAAAGTATTATAGCACGACTGTACATAATACTTTACTAATGTGCATTTCCGTTATATCATATTGGATATAACGGAATTAAATTAAAAGCGGGAGAGATGTTTTATGCCATCAGTAGAAAGCTTTGAATTAGATCATACGATTGTAAAGGCACCTTATGTAAGACATTGCGGAGTTCACAATGTAGGTAGTGACGGTATTGTAAATAAATTTGATATTCGTTTCTGCCAACCGAATAAACAAGCAATGAAACCAGATGTTATTCATACGTTAGAACATTTATTAGCATTTAATTTACGTAAATATATTGATCGTTATCCGCATTTTGATATTATCGATATTTCACCGATGGGCTGCCAAACAGGATATTATCTTGTAGTAAGTGGAACACCGACAGTTCGAGAAATCATTGATTTATTAGAACTAACATTAAAAGATGCGGTTCAAATTACAGAAATTCCAGCTGCAAATGAAACACAATGTGGTCAAGCGAAGCTTCACGACTTAGAAGGAGCACAACGCTTAATGAACTTCTGGTTAAGCCAAGATAAAGATGAACTTGAGAAAGTGTTTGGATAAAGAAAAACTGCCTGTGAAAAGGCAGTTTTTTTATTTGTAAAAGAGAAAAGTACAGGTTTTATAGAAAAACAATGAGTTTCACTTATGAGCATTTTTAAGAAATGAAAGGCAGTAGGTGAATATATTAATGAGAGCTCCTGTTTGAAAAACAGGAGTTTTTTGTGTGAATGGAGTATTGACTTTAACGTATACGTCAAAGTTTATAGTGAAGATAAATAAGGCGTGAGGAGGAAACGATGGATAAGTATAGCATTGGTGAAATTTCAAAAGAAACGAATGTAACGACGAGAACACTTAGATATTATGAGGAAATTGGATTGTTAAAACCATCGTACGTTGCCGAGTCAGGGTATCGCTACTATTCAAAAGATGATGTGATTACATTACAGCAAATCACGACTTTTAAAAAGCTTGGTTTTAAGCTGTCGGAAATAAAAGAAGTATTAAAAGAAAAAAAGGGGATTTCAGAAGAAGAAAGATGGAAAAGTGCAATTCAAAATGAAATTCAAACAATACAAGCGGAAGTAAAAAGATTACAGGATTTAGAAAAGCAACTATATACAACATTTCATGCCATTGAATTAACAGGAGAGCTTAGAACAGAAGATTTAATGTTATTTATAAAATCAGTACAGGGAATTGATCAGAGGGAAAAGTTTAGGAAAAGGTATTTTACTGAGGAAGAAAAGCAAATCATTCAGGATTTACCAACGTTTGAAGAAGATGACGAAAGAATGAAAGAGTGGTTACAAGTATTAAGAGAAATTCGCCAGCGTATAAATGAACCAGTAGATTCACCAGAAATGCAACAATTGGCGGAAAAAGTAGTGACTTTTTCAATGCATGTATTTCAAGAAGATGAACAATTAATAAATAAGTATTGGGAATTAATTAGACCTGAAGAGGGAGAAATTGCAAAAGTATATGGACTTGATTCGGAAACAATGAAGTATATAGATGAAATGGTGGAGTATTATTTGAAAAAGGAGGAAGATAAATGACAGCCATGCAAAAAGAAAAGCTATATGGAAAGGAGCACGCACGATTAGAGCGGCAATACTTTTATAAACATGTGGGGATTTTCATTTTTGCACAGCTTCTATTTATTTTTATAGTAGGGCTTGTACCAGCTCAAGAGTTGCCAAGCGGTTCCTATTTCCTTCATATGAAAGAGTGGATTTTAAATAAACAAATTGGATTTTATAAAAATGAAACGATTAATACGATTACAAGTGTCTGGACATCAGTGCTTATTATTCATTTTATATGGGCGATGTCTTACATTCTTTTTCCGAAAAAGAAGCGTAATTCTTCGAAACAAGAAACAAGAGAAGAGATAAAAGAAGAAGTGAAAAAGAAAAAGGAGATTAGCATAAATAGGGCGTGGATGTATTTAGTATTTGGGGGCTTAATTGAAATATATTGGGCGACAGGATTAAAAACAAATTCAATGAGTATTTTGACACTCATTGCAATTTTAGTGAGCTTTCAACTACTAATTGAAGCAACTAAAAAAATTCCAATTGGTACGGCATATGCAGTATTTACTGGAATTGGTACAGTTGGAACGATATTAGTAGATATTTTATATTTCAAAGAACCATTTTCGCTCATCAAAATTTTCCTCGTTTGCTTATTGGCACTATTTATTATCGGATTGAAATTTAGTGGGAATAAGGAAGAGGTGAAATAAAGTGGCATGGATCTATTTAATTATAGCTGGGCTCTTTGAAATTGTCGGTGTAATTGGGATAAAGAAAGTAGCAAAAAATAATAGTTGGACGAATAATATTATTTTAATAGGTGGTTTTATTATTAGTTTTCAATTTTTAACGATGGCGCTTCAAGAAATTCAGTTATCGATCGCATATGCAGTTTGGACTGGAATCGGAACGCTCGGGGCAGCAGTTGTCGGTATTTTATTTTTTCAAGAACCTAAAAACGCTTTTCGGATTATTTGTATTGTTGGGATTATGGGGACGATTATTGGATTGAAAGTAGTGAGTTAAAGAAGAGCACACAAGCTCTTCTTTTTTATGGAAGTATGTCAGAAATCCCAACGAAGAAAGTGATTATCCCAACTATAAAACAAAAGATAGCTTTCGATTTTTGCTTTTGTTGTATTTCAGCAACTCCCGAAAGAATAAATGTGATGCTTAAAAGGATAAATACATAAGAGAAAAGAATAGAAATTCGTGTAAAAAGACTAAAAAAAGCAAGAATAAAAGCAATAGCAGATAGTAAGATTCGAAGGTTTGTTAGCATAGTATCCTCCAATTTATTAACTGTTTAAAAAATCCAAATTAGTGAGAGGTAATGGTCAGTAGGTGATTGGAAATTACATGTTATCTTTAGTGAAAGTAGTTCGATATTACAATGAAGAGCATAAGACTAGAAACGAAAAAATGCGAGATACCCATTGATTTTCTTCCGGATTTCAGTTCATTAATTCCTAGAAGAATAAAGAAACAACTGAGAGCAAATTGCATGTATGGGAGAAGTGTGAAGTTGTCGGTAGCAAGAGAATAAGTGCAAAGAGAGAGTGTGAGAAGCATGAAAAAATAGCGTAATCCAGTTAGCATTGTATACCTCCTTTAAAGAGACTATTTATCGAAATATTTCTGAGAAGCCAAGAAATAAAGCACCAGCTCCTGCTAACAGAGCAAGTATACTACCGCCTTTTTGCTGTTTTAAGTTTTCCTCTATACTAATAACGAAAGCCATCATCCCTAAAAAGATGAACATATAAGGCATAATTTCTCTATTACTAGTAAAGAAACTATAGATTGCTATACATAAAGCAATAAGTGATAAAGTAATCCGTCCCCCTTTTAGCATAAAAGACCTCCTCTATTTTATGTAGGTAATAATGAGAACAATCCAAATGAAAGCACCGGCAATAATACAAATAAGTCCAGTTGCTGACTCCTTTTTCTTTATTTGTTCAAATGCGATGAGAAACATTAAAGCCCCTAATAGAAATTGTGAAAGAGGTAGAAAATTATTTTGACCTGTATATAATCCAATTGCTGACATAACGATCACAGTGAGTGCGATTGTGATGCGGAGTATACGAAGCATACTATGAATCCTCCTTATTCTTTTTTGTATAAGGATTATCTTCTAGTTTATCGACGGAATGTTTATAAGCATAGCCTTTATTAATTGTCATGATGGAGAGTACGAGGATGAGTAGGACGATGATAATACCGATAATTAATATTTTGAACATAAAACCCCTCCTTTTCTTTATTTTACATAATTTTGTAATTGATGAAAACAATAGAAATTAAAAGGATGAAAGAAGGGTGTTACATGGAGACGAAAAAAACATATTATATATCAATAGGAAATGGTCAAATTTCACAAGTGAAGACGGCGGATACGTATAATTTTGAAATTTACGCAAATGATGAGGAAATTACGGAATTAAGAGAGCACTTCGATCAAGCATATGTAGAAGATTTAGGTTCATTTGTACGCTCCCACGTTCCATTTGTTGAGTATCATCACGATTCAAATAATGACCGATATGATGAACAACTACAAAAAGCATATAAAATGATTTACGATTTAGGAAATCATGAGACGAAAGAATTAGTCGCGCAAATGGGAATAATCAATGGATTGTAATTGGATAATATTATGCAGAAAAGCGAGAATATGCTACAATTTGTGGTAGGAAAAACTTGTAACCATCAATAGGGGAGTAATGGCATGTACAAATTTAAAGATTATTACCACAACACTGTACAATTATCGTTTGAACGTTATCCATTTTCTCCTGAGCCAAAGCATGTTTGGGTTGTATGCCGGTACGGGGATCAATGGTTATTAACACATCATTTACGTCGCGGTCTTGAATTTCCAGGTGGTAAAGTAGAACTAGGGGAAACACCGGAAGAAGCGGCAGTTCGAGAGGTTCATGAAGAAACCGGCGGCATAGTTTCTGATTTAACTTACTTAGGACAATACAAAGTATCTGGAAAAGACAAAATAATCATTAAAAACATTTATTTTGCAACAATTAGTGCGGTAGAAGAACATACGCATTACGAAGAAACGAAAGGGTCTGTTTTATTAATAGACATTCCTGACAACATTAAAACGAATAGAAAATTTAGCTTTATAATGCGCGATGACGTATTAGCGCGTACGATGAAACATATAGAAGAAATCGGCTGTTTTACGAAGTAAAGTAGCCGGTTTCTTTTTTTTGTGGGCATTATAAAAGATTACGCCATAAAAAATAGTGAGCGATTTGATTTAAGAAATTATTTATAACATATTTTGTTTTTTCAATAAAAAACAGAATTTTCTGTCATGGATAAGTCTTAATTGAAGGTAATATAAAATATAAAACTGGAATATCTTTTGAATTATTTGATTTTTTTTCCTTATAAACCAAATAAAAGTTAAAATGTTTATCAACATATTGGATATTGAACCAAAAAAAGGAAAACGCTAATATGAGTATATATTATCCAAATAGGTAACAATGTTTGATAGATCTCGTTGAAAAGAAAAGGGAGCGGATAAATATGAGTTTAAGAGATTTAGAGAATAAATTGAATGCTTTAAAAGTTACAGAGGAAATGGAAATTGAGTTAGAAACTAATGGTGTTCCTGTTTTTGAAAAACAAGGGGGATCAGGGATTAATTTAGATTTAACGATGCTGGGAGGTTCTAGGCCTCGTACAGATCAGATTTAATAGAAAAAATTAAGTGTAAAAAATAAAAAATAATATTCAACGAGATCTATGAGATATTGAAGAAATATAAAGGGAGGTAACAAAGTGAAAGTAAAATCTAACGAAAGTATTTTAGAGCCGCTATATTCTCAACCATCCTCTAAGCTTTATGAAGTTGCATGCGATGTGAATACACCTGCAATTATATATGATTATGCTGGTATGAAAGATGTAGTTGATAGAATACAAGAGGATCTGAAAGAACTCCCCCATGCAAAATTAAATCTTGCTGTAAAAGCTACACATACTCCTGAATTATTATCTTTATATGCGAAATGGGGACTAGGGTGCGATGTAGCAAGTCTAGGAGAATATGAGCTTGCAAAGAAGGCTGGTTTTACTGAGATAACTACGACAAATCCAGCTTATAGTTTGAAGGATATGAGAGTTTTCATGAATGAAGGGATTACTTTAGACATTGATTCTATTTCACAGTTGATTTTATATGGGGAACATTTTCCTAATACGAATGTTGGAATTAGAGTTAGAATTCCGCTACCAACTGAAATTGAGTCTGCAGCAACATTTGGAAAAGATAGTAGATTTGGCATAAATATTCTTGATGATAGATTGGAAAAAAATATAAAAAAATTCAATTTAAATATAACAAGGTTACATGTTCATACTGGACAAATGACACCTCAATCGTTGCTCTATAAAGCTGATTATTTATTTGCCGTTGCAAGTTATCTTAGTAATGTCGAAGTTCTTGACTTTGGAGGAGGAATGTTTCATTTTTATGTTGATCGTGAAAAGGCTAGGAAAGCTATTTCTAGTTTAAAAGAGAAAGTAGTTAAGTGGCAGAAGGAAAATAATAGGAAGATACATATACGTTTTGAACCAGGAGGAGCGTTATTATCAGGTTGTGGATATCTAGTTACATCTGTGATGGCAAGCGAGTTTCATACCTTTTTTAATAAGAAAGTGATTACTGTGGACTCTTCTGCTTGGAATTTAGCCCCCTGGCATAAACCTAATCTTATTAGCCTAAATAAGAAGAATAAGAAAAAAGAAAAAATTTTAATTGCAGGAAATACCTTATATGAAGGGGACTTTTTTGGGAAAGATATAAACGGGAATATGATGGATTTTGAATTAGAGAATTTAGATGTTGGAGATAAAATTTTGTTTACTGCTTCTGGGGCATATACCATGACAAACTCTAGAAGGTTTAACTGTCTACCTTTGCCAGGTGAATATTTATTGTTGGAAAATCAATTAATTCGCATTAATCACTCTGGAGGAAGTCGATATGAATAAATATTATAGAGTAAAAAAAAGTTTAATTATTAAAGAAGAATTAAATTATCTCACCTTATGGGATTCTAAAGAAGGCTGGGAAATAAATGTAGAACAAAGCTCCTTAGAGTGTATTAGGGCGTTTTATTTGCCAATAACAAGAGATGCTGCACATAAATTATTACTTAATCGGTTTGATTTAACAAGTGAGCTATTGGATTCAATGATAAACTCTTTACTTGAACAGGGGATAATTGAAGAGTTTACCCCGGAAGCAGAAACTTTTAGAGGAGGGAAAGGAGGTATGTTTAATTCAGAAGTGGTAACGCTGTCTGAATGTATGAATGGAACATGGTGCAATATAGCTTTTATAGGGATGCCATATGACCTTAATGTAACGTATAGACCAGGTTGTCGATTTGCACCAAGATATTTAAGGAAAGTAAGTGGAGCTGTATATCAGCATAACTCGCGGTCCTTATGCGGAGTTTATGATCCAATAAAAGGAAAAAGGATTTTTGAAAATGTAACAATGGCGGATATTGGCGATATTCAATCAATTGTATTTGCTAGAAATGGTAAAGAGTTCGATGCGTTGGAAGAGACTGTGTTTCGTTTGGTCAATCATAATGTTTTTCCGGTAACAATAGGGGGAGATCATTCAATTACTCTACCATGCCTAAAAGGAATAGTGAGAGCGAAGAAAATAGGTGTTATTCAATTAGACGCACATTCTGATTTTGGATTAAATAAGTTGGATAACTGGAGAGATTCGGTACACCACGGTAATTTTATAGATGCAGTTCTTGAGGAAGAGGGTATCGAAGAGGTTATTCAAGTTGGTATTAGACAGTTAGTTGAGAATCAGCTAACACATGAAAAGGTAAAACAATGGCCTGGAAAATCAATTTTGAATAATTTGAATGAATTTGGAGATGTGTTAAATAAAGAATTGCAATATTATATAACACTTGATGTAGATGTATTTGATTCAGCGGTAATTAAGTCTACAGGGACGCCGTTACCAGGTGGATTTAGTTATGATGAAATGATAGAAATATTAGAATTTATAGTTGGACAGGTAGAGGTTATTGGTCTAGATATAGTTGAATTATTACCAGAGGAATCTGAGACTGAGGGGATTACTATCTCAAGAATTATCATAAATATATTATCTAATATAATGGAGAGAAAATATGAGTATTTATCCAGAAATACCACAGTTGTTAATTAATAAAAACTTTGATATACAAACCCCTGCAATCATTTATGATGTTGAGGCAATTAAATATGTAGTGAAAAAAATAAAGGATAACATTAGTAAAATACCTAATACTCATATTTGTTTTTCTGTCAAAGCAAATAGGAATATTTCTCTATTGAAAACTTTAGTGGAACTAGGAATTGGTGCGGATGTTGCGTCTATAGCAGAGTTAGATGTTGCTAAAAGTGCCGGATTTCAACATATCTACGCTACCTCTCCATCTTTTTCAAGTAATGAAATAGAGGTTTTATACAAAAATGGAATTATCCCAGATTTTAGCACTGTATCACAACTTAAAGAAGCGCTGAAAAATGGGAGTGTTGAAAACAAGATAGGGTTGAGAGTTAAGTTTAAATTAGATTTACTAGATTCAGAATTAGAAACCACCTTTGGAGAACAAAGTCGTTTTGGTATTGATGTATTTTCTTCAGATATAAAAATGTTATTAAAAAAATATGGACTTAAAGTGAAGCAAATACATGTGCATTTGGGAGAGATAAGGAATTCAAATATAATGTCGCAAGTAGCGTTGGGAATGGAAAAAATGGTGGGAATGTTTCCGGAAGTCGAGGTTCTTAACTTTGGTGGAGGATTAACATATTTATATTCTGATGAAAATGAGGTTACAAAAACCTGGGATATCTTAGAAGGTGTAATTAAAAGGATAAATAAATTATTAAATAGACAAGTGAAAGTAATAATAGAACCTGGGATGTTGTTAATGGCCATGTGCGGATATCTTGTTTCGACAGTGCTTACTTCAGACGTAGAGGGGAATCATAGGATAGTTACTTTGGATAGTTCAGCATGGAATTTAATGTATTGGACTCCGCCTATCTTGGTATATACGTACACAAATAATCTTATAAAAGACATGCATAAGATTTGTGGTTCTACTTGCTATGAGAAAGACATATTCATTCAATCAAATTATAATGAACGTTTAGATATTGGGGATCGGGTGTTATTAGCTCCAGCTGGGGCATATGTAACTAGTATGGCTAGAAATATGCACGGTTTTCCCTTACCAGATGAGTGGATTCTTAATAATAATAGATTGTATAGAGTAGGAGGAAGAGAAGTTGGTGTTAACTGAATTTTCTAATTATATAGTTTTATTACAAGAAATAGAGGATTTAATTTCAATATATTTTTCTCTAGGTATGGAAGGGCATCCTTACTCAGCAAAAACAAATGGTTGGCTAGAATCCGCAGTTCACTTAGGTAGGCAAATTAGTGAAAAGAAAATTGGGACATTTGAAGATGAAATGCATCTGGAAAATTTAAGCATGCAATTAAGAGTTTTATGGATGGAATTTGTCCAATTTACTACTAATAAACATATGAAGTCACCTCCACTGGGAGAAGTAAAATATTTACCCTCACAAAATAAGATAGATTTTAGTTATGAAAGAAACATAGAGCCGGTTCATTTAGAAAGAAAAGCTAATTTATATCGTGAAAAACATGATGAATGGGAATGTGATCATGTTTTCGCTTCAAGTGGGATGGCTTGTATATCTACTTTTTTACAAAGTTTTTTTGGAATGTCAAAGCCAACACAAAAACAACCATTAAAATTATGCACATGGGGAGATTATTTTGAAACTCGTGTATTGCTAGATTTATACAAAAGGGATTCTATTGAAATTCAAAATTTTAAAACCCAAAAAGAATTTGAAGCAAGTATTAGTCGATTTGATCTTTTCTTTATAGAGCCGGTTCGTTATAACTGGTCATTAGAGGTGTTTAATTTTGTTAGCTTTATAGATAAGTTAACTAAGGATACATCGAAAAATTTAAAGGTTTTGATTATAGATACTACTTTAAACGGGAATACATTAAGAGTGATTGAGTTGTTAGAAAAACTCAAGGCTATTCCTAATTTAATATTTGTACATATTCACTCTTGTTTGAAGTTAGATCAGCAAGGTATGGAATTTTCAAATTGTGGATTATTAAGTGTTTATACAGTTAAGGAAAATAATCAAATACCATCAGCAAAGAATATTTGTTCTTATATTAGAAAAGTACGAACGTTATTAGGAACAGGACTAACTTATGAAGAAATTTCTTTATTAGATAATAAATTTTTCTTAAATAGAAAGGGATTTTCTATTTATTGTAATAGAGTATTTAAGAATAATGAAGATTTAGCAAAATCTATTTGTAATAAAGGTATTTTTAATAATATTGCATACCCATCTCTTATTTCTACAGAAAGTTGGGCAAAAGCTCCTTTTGTTGTTTTTCATTTAAAAGAAGATACATTGGAAAATTACGGTTGGTTACTTAGTATTGTAAATTATGAAGCGAAAAGGAAAAAAATCCCCTTTGTAATGGGCTCAAGTTTTGGGTTTAGAACTCATCGTTTTGAGGTGATAATTCCAAATTTAAAACAGGGAAAAGGATTATTTAAAGTGGCTATGGGGGTTAGAGAAGGTCCTACTAAAGAATATGTTATTAATCTTTTAATGAGAATATCTAAATATAAAAACTTAGAAGAATTAAAATTAGCATATCCCAAAGTTACTCCTATTAATTTAAAGGATATAAAAGCATAAAAGTGAGGAGAAAAAATGATAGAAGTTATAAAAGTAAAAAAAACGTATAAAACTAGAAATAAACAAGTAGAAGTATTAAACAATATCTCTTTTAATATTGGAAAAGGGGAGGTCGTTGGGCTCTTAGGTATCAATGGGGCTGGAAAAACAACATTAATAAAATGTCTATGCGGTCTTATAGAAACCAATGAAGGGGATATAAGGATTAATGGTATATCTGTAACACACAAAAATAAGAAAGCGCTGAAACATATTAGTTCTGTTTTAGAAGGTAATCGTAATTTATATTGGCGTCTAACAGTGAAAGAAAATATAGAATATTTTTTGGGGAATCGTGGAATATCCCGTGGTCATATTCAATCTCGAATAGATTACTTTTTAGAAAGATTCCAATTATACGAGAAGAAAAATGAACTTGTAAAAAATCTTTCTCGTGGTATGCAACAAAAAGTAGCTATTATTATTGCACTTATGGCTGATACAGAAATTCTATTATTAGATGAACCAACTCTCGGACTTGATGTGGAATCTAATAATGAAATAAGAACATTTTTAAAAGAAATCGTGAATACAGAAAATAAAACTATATTAATTAGCTCCCATGATATGAATTTAATTCAAAAGTTATGTGATCGAGTTGTAATTATTAGTAATGGAAGAATTATAACAAATGACACCGTTTTGAATCTAATGAATTTATTCCAAGTTAAGTCCTATCAATTTATTACCA
This sequence comes from Bacillus sp. ok061, assembly GCF_900108285.1. NCBI lineage: Bacteria > Bacillati > Bacillota > Bacilli > Caryophanales > Bacillaceae > Bacillus > Bacillus sp. ok061. The sequence continues at coordinate 101,083 of NZ_FNUW01000001.1, forward strand.
GTATACATCTAAAAGAAACATACAGGCAAACTCTATACAAACTAAATGATTCAATTCACATAATTGAAAAAGATGGAAAAGATATTATTAAAGTAACAATATCTAGCAATGATGATTTTTATTCTATTATGAATTATCTAAAGCAATTTGATATTGAAATAGAGTCTATTGAGAAAGATCAAGTTAATTTTGAGGAAGTATTTTTGAAGCTAATAAAGGGTGAGGTGGCATATGGGTCTATATAATATCTTTATTTCCAATTTACGAAGGGAAGGTATAAATATGTTACGCTATCTTCCTAACACAATAAGTGAATTGGTTATATTTTACTTGGTTTTTCTTGGATTTTTTTTAGGTATAACTTTAGTTGGTGATCCTAATACAATAGAGCATAACATACAGTTGGTAATTTTAAATTATGTTTTTTGGTTTCTTATTTTAACGGTAACACAAGGAATCGGTTGGGAGATATCGAATGAGGCAGGACAGGGAACATTAGAACAGCTATATTTAACACCGTATAAACTTTCTTTTATATTACTTACAAGGATGATAAGCACAATATTAATTAATTTGGTGACTATATCTTTTTTGTTATTTGGTGCTATGTTAACAGCAAATCAATGGCTAAATATTGATTTAATTTCTATATTACCTATTTTATGTATTACATTAATAGGCGTATTTGGAATTGGTTATGCGATAGCTGGAATTACAATGATTTTAAAACAGGTGGATTACATCTTACAATTATTTCAATTTATTATTATGGGTCTGACATTTATTCCGTTAACGGTAGCTCCCTTCCTAAAATACGGTCCGTTTATGTTAGGGTTACAATTGATTAGGGATATAGCCATAAATAAAAAATCATTGTTCTCTATTGGGGGAGCAGAGTTATTATTTCTTATAGTAAATGCATGTATCTATTTAGTTATAGGATTAATTGTATTTTGGAGATGCGAAAAAATCGCTAAAAACAAAGGTCTATTTGGACATTACTAGATAAAGGAGAAGAATAGATGACTAAGTATAAGAGAGAAAACAGAGAGTTAACTAAATTAGCTTCTTATATTGCGACTTTAAATCAAATACCAGAATATCATGTTGGTTATTGTGGGATACAAAAGGATGAAATAAAAAGCACTTTAGAAAATGAATTTTCTGACTGTAGTTTTGAAAAATCGTTTACTATTCTGTATGAGGATTTAGAAATTGTTGGAGCACTTGGTTTTGATGTAGATAGTGACACTAAAACAGCTGAAATTTGGGGACCTTTTATTCATAAAGAAGAGCAGTGGGAAAGACTAGCAGCAAAGCTGTGGAAAATAGGAGTATCCAAATTGGAAGGAAGTGTACATACATTTAATGGTTTTTTTAATAGGAAAAATAAAAATGTAAAAAAATTTATGAACGATTTAGTTGTGGATAAACAAGGAAAACATGTGATTTTAAAAATACACCCCTCAAATTTCGTGTATTATCCTAGTTTAGTAATAGAACCAATTACATCTGGGTTTTATGAAAGTTTTATTAAGTTACATGATAAAGTATTTCCAGATACTTATTATAGTGGAGAAGCAATTATTAATAGAATAAATGAGGAAAATAAATTATTCGTTTTTAAGAAAGAAGGCCTTTTGTTAGGGTATATTTATATTGAAGGGAGCCTGGAATTTAAAGAGGGAAATATAGAATACATTGCGGTCCATCCTTCAGTGCGAAATAAAGGGATTGGCTTAAAACTTTTAAACTATGGATTGTATGAATTATTTAGCTTTGTAAAAGTAGAAGAAATTTCTATTTGTGTGAATGCAGATAATGAACAAGCAATCCGTCTATACAGAAGCGCAGGTTTTTCTATTACAGATGAAATGGATTTCTACAGTGTAAAATTATGACACCTAGTAATGGAATACAATTTTCTTTATGATAAAAACGAAAAGTAAAATTAAAGTTAAAGTTGGTATTACGGATATGTTTATAGACTTTGTTTCGTACAATGCAAAAAAGAATATATAAATATAGATTCTTCTATTAATCCTAATTTTATATAAAAGAGGAGAAAATCTTTGTGGATTACGCAACATTTTAAAGAACATAAAGTAGGAAGCCGTAGCATAAATGCTAGGCTTTTTTTATAAGTAGAAAGAATGGGAAGAGAATAGAAAAAAATTCATGAGATAGAAGCTAAAATAAGGGAAGCACATCTTATCAACGTACAGTTTTATAAAAAATTTCTAGTTATAGATTAACCAAGTAAGCAACAGTTTACCGTTTAAGCTCCACCTCTAAAAACGAAAGCACCTCCAACAAATCATCTACGATACGTGAATGCTTAAAATTCCCCCAAAACGAATCTTTTTTCCAAACACCAAGAATCCCTACTTGTTCAGAACCAAGCACATCGTTTTCTGGATGATCTCCAACATAAAGACATTCTTCTGCCTTCACATCTAGTCTTTGCAAAGCACGTTCGAAAATTTCAGGATGAGGTTTTTTAATTCCTTCAGCTTCTGAAACGAGAATGGTGTTTGTATACGTATGTATATGTAGTGCTCGAAGGTTGCTCATCTGAAATTCAGTAAAACCATTTGTAATAATACCAATTTTAATGTTTCGCTGTTTTAACTGTTGAAGTAGTTCATGCGTGTTTTTGAAAGGAATACAATGATGTTGGAAGTTTGTAATATAGTCGTGTAGTAGTTGTTCTTGCGTTAAAGTAGTAATGTTGTATTCGGAAAGGAGAGTAGCATATACTTTATCTTTCCACGTATAGCCATTATTATCGAGTTCAAGAAATCGAGAACAATACTCTGATTTCTCTATGCTCTTCAAATGTGAGGCGAAGCGATTATATTGCTCACAAATAAATTGTTCTAAAGATTGGCGCCGATCTAATAGTGTTCCATCTAAGTCGAATAAGATTGCACGAATCATGGGAAGCCTCCTTGCAGTTTTTATAATTAATTATCGCATATTCGCAAAAAAATGATTATGATATTTTGTAGAATGGAATAATGGGGGATTATATGAAGGAACTGTATGGCAAGTTAGTGTGTTGTATGATAGCAAGCAGTTTAGTTGCAGGATGCGAGAGTGCTATCGAGGTTACGAAAGAAAAAGAAATTTGTAAAACAGAAGAAGAGTGCACGCAAATAGGAGATAAAACATTACAAAAAGTATATAAAAAGATAGAGGGACTTTCAGAACTTGAAACAGTAGAGGATTATGACATAGAAGAGTATGAAAGTATGAATATGAAAGAGGCGGAACAGAAAAAAGAAGAGGATGAAAATTATTTCTTTTTAGCTTCTTATTATATCGATGATGATGAAATTGTAGATCCTTATTTTGAGAAATTGGATCGTAAGAGATTGAATAAAGCTTTTGCAGATGACGAAGTAGCAAAAGATGATTTGTTAAGCCAGCGGCAAGATAGAGAGTATCATGAAACTTTATGGGACATGTATCGCACTCTCATTCCAGTGAAATATCGTGAGAATATAACAGGGTTTGATCTAATAACGGATGGTTATGACGGCGTTGTTGCTCATGTCATGCCAAGTATGGATGACCCGAGAGATTGGTTGCTTAGTTTAGATGTGCTCGATTCTGGGGTGAATATAGATGAAGTGATGAAAACATTAATTCATGAAACGGCTCACGTATTAACGATTGGGCATAAACAAGTACCAGTGGATAGGAAATATTTAGAGGCGTTTGATGAAGAGAAAGACATTTCATCATATCGAAATAAATGTAAAACGGTGTTCTTGAAAAATGGATGTGCGAGAAAAACTTCGTATATTAACCAATTTTATGATGAATTTTGGAAACCAATTGAGCAAGAGTGGACAGAAAAGAAAGTAGAAGAAAGTGAAGAGGCACAAATTAAATTTTATAAAGAAAAGCATGATGAGTTTGTATCGCTGTATGGAACAACAAATGTAACGGAAGATATCGCAGATACATTTACAGCGTTCATTTTACAAGATTCAAAAAAAGTGAAAGAAGGAACAGAGTTAAAATATAAGAAAATTGCTTTCTTCTATCAGTTCCCTGAGCTTGTAAAAATGAGAGCGGAAGTGCTGTCAGGATTATATGATGTTTCGAAAACGATAGAACAACAAAGTGGAGACTAATGTGAGTTATGCGTTCGATATAGTTTCGTTAGAGTAAAGCGTGAAGAATTTTTAATTCTTTGCGTTTTTTTTATGTTGATAAAATTGAAAATTCTGTATTTTTATTAAAAAGAAGAAGGAACTGGCGGTATAAAATAGAATTAGTATAAAAATGTCACAATTTAGACACAATTATAATGCGCGTGTTGTAGGGACTATAAGTTTACTCTCGAGGAGGTAATGAAACGTATGAAAACGATTCTTGCTGTTGCTGGTCTCATTTGGGTAATGTCTCACGGTTTTCCGATTTTTGAAGGGGAGCAAATTCGTAGTGCTTTGAATGAAAAGTTTAATGATTATCATGTGATAGATCGAAAAGATAATGTCGTTACAGTACGTGTGAAAGACTGTTTCCATACAGTTACGGTTGCGGATGGAAACATTACAAATGAAACGAAAATGTGTGATAAAAGGTAAAAGAAAGAAGCTGACTATAGCGCACTGTTTTGAGTCAGCTTCTTTTTCTTTTTCCAATTAGAATTTTTTCAAATGCCTCGACAAATACATACATAAGAGTTGCAAGAACACATGTGAGTAGTACGCTAAGTAAGACGAGTGTGAAGTTAAAGACTTGGAATCCGTAGCTAATTAAGTAGCCAAGTCCTTGTTTGGAAACGAGAAGTTCTCCGAAAATAACACCGACCCAGGATAAACCAACATTTACTTTTAACGTTGAGATAATTGCTGGAAAGGATGCAGGGAGAACGACTTGCTTATAACATTGCCATTTATTTGCGCCAAATGTGTCCATCACTTTTATATAGTTAGAATCGACTTCTTGAAATGCACTGTAAATAACGAGAATGGTAATGATGATGGAAATGATTACTCCCATTGCGATAGAAGATGAAATGTTTGGACCGAAAATAACGATGATGATTGGACCGAGTGCAACTTTTGGCATTGCATTTAGGACGACGAGATAAGGATCAAGTACGCGGGCTAGAAGTGGCATCCACCAAAGAAATGTGGCAATAATAGCACCGAGTACCGTTCCGAGAATGAAGCCTACTCCTGTTTCCAGCAATGTCGTCCATATGTGGACCCAAAGTGAACCGTCGATCCATTTCGTTAAGAAGAGATCCCAAATACTCGAAGGAGAACTAAAGAGTAAAGGATCGATCCATTCTTTTTTGCTAGCTATTTCCCATAGTGCAAAGAAAAGAATAAGTAGTAAAAGCTGTAATGAGCGAGCAATCCAAGCACGCCTACGTTCTTTCTTTCGAAATTGTTCATGTAGTTGTTTTATATTATCCAAGTCGTTCCAGCTCCTTCCATATATCTTGAAAGAGGGCTGGGAAATCGTAGTGATGGCGTGCTTCTAACGGTGATAAAGAACGGATACTTTCCGGGACGATAAAGGTTTTTGCGATTTTTCCAGGATTCGCTTGCAGTAAATAAATACGATCACTCATCGCAATCGCCTCTTCAATATCGTGAGTAACAAGTAGTGATGTTTTCTTATATTTATTTAGTAAGTTGAAAACGAGTTCTTCTAGTTTTAATTTCGTTTGATAATCGAGTGCGGAGAATGGTTCATCTAGCAATAAAATTTTGGGATCAGTTGCTAACGTTCGAACGAGAGCGGCACGTTGACGCATACCGCCGGATAGTTCACGAGGATATTGTCCTTCTACCCCATGTAAACCGACTTGTTTTAAAAGATTTAAAGTATGCCCTTTCATCTGTTCATCATAAATCTTTCGAATATGAAGTCCAAGCATAATATTTTCTTCAATCGTTTTCCAAGGGAATAAGTAATCTTGCTGCAACATATATCCCATAGATGAAGTTTTCGTTGTAATCGGTTCACCATCTAAAAAGACGATACCGTCAATTGGATCAAGTAGTCCAGCAATGATTGAGAGGAGCGTTGTTTTACCGCAACCACTTGGACCAAGTATAGAAATAAATTCGCCTTCTTCCACTTGTAAGCTCATATCTTCGAGAATAAGTTTGGCATTCTCTTTTGCAAAAAAGCAGTGGGAAACGTTACGTATTTGTAAAAAACTCATACACTTCGCCTCTATTTCTTAATAACGCTTTCGGCAATTTTTGTATTGACGAGCGCTTCATGTGGGACTTCTTTTTGTAATTCGCCAGCGTCTTTCATAATAGTTTGGAGCTGTTTCCATTCTTCCGCATCTAGTAGTGGATTTGTCGCATAAGAATGCTGCTTTTTATACCGTTCAATTACTTTGACTGTTATGTCTTTTGAAGTGTCTTTAAATAATGGGGAAACAGCATCAGCGATCTCTTCTGGACTATGTGTATCAACCCATTGCTGTGCTTTATAGAGAGCACGTGTGAACTTTTCAGCTGCAGCTTTATCTTTCTTTAAGAAACTTTCTTTTGCCATGAACGTTGTATAAGGAACAGTACCAGATTCATTTCCGAATGAAGCGACGATATAACCTTTACCTTCTTTCTCAAGTATACTTGCAGTCGGTTCAAAGAGCTGCACAAACTCTCCAGTACCAGATGCGAAGGCATTTGCAATGTTAGCAAACTCGATATTTTGAATTAAGTTTGTATCTTTATGAGGATCAATGCCATTTTTCTTTAAAACGTATTCCCCGACCATTTGCGGCATGCCGCCTTTACGCTGTCCTAAAAATGTAACACCTTTTACTTCATTCCAATTAAAAGAGTCTAGTTTTTTACGTGAAACTAAAAATGTCCCATCTGTTTGTGTAAGCTGTGCAAAGTTAATGATAGGGTCTTTCGCTCCTTGTTGATGAACGTAAATAGACGTTTCAGAACCGACCAGAGCAATATCAATTCCGCCAGATAATAGGGCGGTCATCGTTTTATCGCCACCAGCTGTTGTTTGTAGGTCAATATCTAGTCCTTCATCTTTAAAAAATCCTTTTTCAATTCCGACATATAACGGGGCGTAGAAGAGAGAATGGGTAACTTCGCCGACACGAATGTTTTGAGTTTGTTCTTTCGTACCTTCTTTTTTATTACTACAAGCAGCAAAAGTAAAAACAGCTAGTAACATGATGCAAAAAATCACGATTAATTTTTTCATTATATAACACCTCCTAGAAGTCACTCTACAAGCATGATATGTAGGTAAGTGCCTATATGTGAGTGTAGATAGCAGGAATTTTTTGGATGGTAAAGAAGTACAAATATAAGGGGTGATAAAATGGAGTACGAATACGATGATAGCGTACATTTACATCTTGATTATTTTGGGACAGAATGTGACATGGAATCGATTGCTTATAAGAGGAAGAATGAAGACGTATGGGATGTGTATTTTAATTTTGGAGTATACGGTATTCAGAAAGACGATGTAGAGTTAGGGAGGTTTATGGACGAATATGCTGGTCATTACGTTTTTTCTGTACATGCTCGCGATCTTAGCTGGGAATTTGGAAGTGCCCAGTTTGAAGAGTGGGTTTTGAAAAATCGGATAGTAGAAAAAACGCTACAAAAATAGGAGGAATTTTGTGATTGGATTTCTCATCTTATTATTTATTTTTGTGGCCGGATTTTTTATCATGCAAATGCTTATTTACCGATTTGCAAAGAAAAACATTCATAAATATACGAAAATAAAATGGTTTCATATGTGGCTACATATGAATATGAAAAAAGGTCCGAGATTAGATTTTTTTGATTTTGTAGTTATAGTACTCGTATGTATCGTATGGAAAATATGGCTGCTTCCTTTTATATAATACACATGCTAATCATTTTCTCTTTTATCATAAAATAACGAAAAGAACCTGTCTTGTGGAAGGTTCTTTTTTATAGTAATAGTTGTCAAAAACTTGCGTCTATAAGAAAAACAGCGCTTGTGAAAATGATTTTAGAATTTGTTTATTCATATCAGAAATCTCCTCTTTCTAAGTGTAGTTTTGTATTGTTATATAAGGAAAATAATATATACGACAAATTTTTACAAAAGAATATATATACTTTTGTTATGCTATGAAAGTTATTAATTTGTAATATATATAGGAGGATTTTTCATGTTGAAAAAAGTATTATTTTCTGTACTTATGGGCTTATGTGTAATTGCTTTAAGTGCTTGTAAAGGTGAGGAAGAAAAAGTAAAAGAAACAACAGATGAGCAAAAAATAGAAGAAGATAAAAAAGTGGCAGAGGAAGAAAAACGTAAGCAAGAAGAAGAGCAAAAAGCAGAGGAAGAAAAGCGTAAACAAGAAGAAGAGCAAAGAGCAGAGGAAGAAAAACGTAAACAAGAAGATCAGCAAAGAGCAGAGGAAGAAAAGCGTAAACAAGAAGAAGAGCAAAAAGCAGAGGAAGAAAAGCGTAAGCAAGAAGAAGAGCAAAAAGCAGAGGAAGAAAAGCGTAAGCAAGAAGAGCGACGCAAACAAGAGCAACAGAAGGCTCAGCAACAACAACCTGTACAACAAGAGAGAACACAAAAGCAAGAAAATACAAAACAAATAACGGGCGGGAAACCAACACGATCACAAATTTCAGTTGGTTCACATGTAGTTATCCAATTAGATAATGATTATAGTAAAACAGTGAGTGGTGTTGTGAAAGATATTTTGACAAATACAGAAACACATACATATGGAATTAAAGTGCGATTACAGAATGGACAAATTGGCCGTGTGCAAAGTGTTGGGTAATAAGAAAGAGGTCGGCCATCTGTGGCCGACCTCTTTCTTATTATGCTTGGTTAGTGCGGAAGAATGGAAGCTTCTGCACAATGTGAATTAATCCGTATGCAAGAATTAAGCACATAAGAGGATTAATGAAAAATCCGTAGCGGTTAATTGCTAAGAATAAGTTTGAGAAGATAATGTAAATAATAGAACTTGCTACTAGCATCATAACGCGTTTATGTTTAAATGAATTTAGCATGAGGCAGAAGCTGCTCAAGAATGTGCCGATGATAAACACTCTATGACATAGTTGCATAAAGTTATGAATACGGTATTGGTCTACAGCAGGAGCTGTTTTGAATAACTCAATTGTTTTACCGACAGTGAACCAAGAGAACCAATAAGTGAAGTCCGTCTTAAATCCATTCTTGATTAATTCTTTTGCGTATGCACCTTTGTCATCTAAGCCTTTAGCTCTCATTTCATTTACTATATTTTCATATCCAATTTTATTAAATGGATCTGCACCGGCAATTAGTGGATCTGCACCTTGGGTTGAGAATAAAATAAATTGGTTGAGTGCTAAATAGTTACGAACAACCCATGCGCCAATAATAAAGAAAGGTCCGATAAACCATAACAATCCGATTCGAATGGAGTCTTTAAATCCATATGTAAATAACACAACAAGAACAGGAATGAGCATCATTGGAGCTGGATTTGGACGGAACATAAGTAAAATTGAAACGACAATTCCAAACCATATATGGAATTTCACTTTATTGTATTTCCATGCGAGAACAAATACATATACACATAAAGCCAATAAGAATATGGATGGAACTTCTGTTAGCAATGTACGGAAGTATGTATAGTTACTTGGATAAATAGCGTATAAAATACTTGCAACAATTCCATAAATGTTTTTTTCGAACAATTCTTTTCCTATTAAGAATACTAATAGCACTGTACAAAGGTTCATGATCATGTTAATAACAGTTGCTACGTAATAGTAAGGAATTGATGTAATATCAGAAATAATCATAGCGCCAGCTAATAGTAATGGCTGACCTGGTGTGATATATGCATTTTTTCCTGGAACTTCACTAGGTTCTAAATACACATAACCAAATACACCATGCTTTAATAGTTGTTCAGCTGTTAACGAATAGTTAAAGGCATCATTTGCACCATATGTTACTTTGACTAACTCCCCATCCAATCCTGGCTGTTTTACTAAACAAAAAACGTGCAACAGGAAAGAAAGCGCCAAAATTGCATATACCGCTTTAGGCAAACTTTTAAACTTAGTAAGCAAAAATGAGCAACTCCTTTTTTATTAATTCTTTCGTATTTTCATGAGAAACCCTTAATAGTATTAATGATTTCCAAAACATAGTTATTATATCATAAAGTGGAATGCTAAAATGAAGTTTTTCAAGAATGAATAATTTGTATGGAAAATTTAACTGTTGATTAAGGAAATATTAAGACAATACATTTATGATAGAAGCAAGTATGCAGACGAAATATGTAATATATGTTATTTTAATAGAAATAGTTCTTTCGATGCGGGGAAATTAAGACATAGAAACGAGGGAATGAATTGAAGTATGGTTATACACTTTTTCATCTTCCGAAAAGAAGTATATTAATTTCTAGCATTATAAGTAGTATGGTGACTTTATTAGTAATAACTATGCTGTTTATGATTTTAAAGGTTTTTAATTTAGACATGATGAAAGATCATTTAAATCAAAAGCTTGTTTTAAGTGTTATGATGATTTTCATATGGGGCATAACATTTTATATTACGCATTTCAATAAAAAAGAGATGTCTATACCTAGGGCATCTCTGCGAGTGCATTTTATATTATTTTTGCTAGCTCATGCAGTAGCATTATTTTATATTGTAATGCAAGTTAATATGAGTTTCATAGAGACAATGAATTGGATTTACATTTATAATATGCAGTTTATATTAAGTTTTGTAGTAATTTATGCAATATATATTCTTGTATATAATTTAATAGGTAAGGTCTTTCTAAGTATGGTTTTATCTAGCTGTACGTTAGTCATTTTAGGTATTGTGAATTATTTGAAGCTTATTTTCAGAGGTGATCCGTTATATCCTTCTGATTTCACACAAATTACGCATATGCAATCTGTTATACCGATGGTGATGGACTATTTTAGCTGGGGTTATATTTTAATCATTATCGTAAGTATCGTAGCTTGTATTGTAGCGGGGATATATATGAGAAGGTATATTCAAAATGTAAAAATTCATCTAGGAATAAGAGCTTTATTAGTAATAGGATCTATTTTTGTTCTATATGCGTACGGTAATTTTGCGAATACATTTATGAATAAAGTATTTCAAAAATCAGGTGTAGATTTTGTTTTGTGGAATCAAAATGAGAACTATGCTTCAAATGGTTTTGTACTGGGGTTTATTAGCAATTTAGATACAACAGTTATGGAAAAACCAAAAAATTATTCTAAAGAAAATATGCTTCAAATAGCAAACGATATAAAAAAACAATATAGTGGAAATATAGGGAACCAAAAGAAAAAAGAGAAACCGAATATTATTTTTGTAATGAGTGAATCGTTTTGGGATCCGACGAAAGTAACCAACCTTTCTTTTAGTGAAGATCCTGTACCAAATTTACATCATTATATAGAAAACTTTCCTGGTGGACAAACTATTTCTCCTACATTTGGGGGAAATACGGCGAACGTTGAATTTGAGGCATTAACGAGTTATTCAATGAGTTTGTTAAAGCCAGGTTCTATACCATATCAGCAGGTTATTACAAATAAGAAAGAAATTCCATCAATCCCTACGGTGTTGAAAAAAGAAGGCTATTACACAAGTGCAATTCATTCATTTGGACGCACATTCTTTAAACGTGATGATGTATATAAGGTGTTAGGATTTGATAAGTTTAATGCAGATGACACGATGGAAAATGTGGATATTGATGGAGATTATATTAGTGATTTAGAGATGAGTAAAGAGATAATTGCTGAGTTAGAGAAACAAAAACAACCTACATTTATTCATGCAGTTACGATGCAAAATCATTTTCCCTTTACAGAGGGCCGATTTGGTGAAAACCTAATAGAAATTAGCGGGCTAGAAAATGAAGAATCAAAGGGAGAATTAGAGACGTATACAGAAGGATTAAGACGTTCAGATGAGGCTCTTCAATATTTAATAGAGCAACTAGATAATTTAGATAGACCTACATTATTAGTATTCTTTGGAGATCACCTTCCATCATTAGGAACAAATAAATCTTTTTATAAAGAAAATGGGTATATAACGAATGAAAAAACACCGAGTGAACGTTTAGCGATGGCGCAAACGCCGCTATTAATGTATGCAAACTTTGATATGCCAAATGATAATTTAGGTTTAGTAAGCCCAATTTATTTTTCTAATCTTATTTTTGATTATGCAGGATTAAATAAATCCTCATTTTATCAATTTTTATCGGGACTTTACAAGGAAATACCAGTGCTTAGAGATGAATTAAAAGTTGATAAAAATGGAGAAGTAATCAATGATTTAACAAAGAAACAAAAAGAAATGTTAGAGCAATATAAAATGCTTCAATATGATTTACTCGTTGGAAATCAATATAGCAAAGAAATCCTCTTTTAATAAAAGAAACAAAAAGAACTTGTATAACGATACAAGTTCTTTTTTCATAGTATTTAACGGGGTAACCAGACAAGCTGGGTTTAGGGAGTATTACTTGTACATTTAGTATATATGAAAATGTAATCGTTTTATTTGTGTATTTGTGAGAAATATGTGAATTTTATGTTTTGTAAAAAATCAATCATATTAACTTTCAATCTTGTATTGCAGTTGTTATGCATGTGAAAATTTTATCAGTTCTTTATTTAATTCATCCGCTTGATCGATTGGTGAACCATGGCCACTATTTGTAAGAGCGTGTAACTGAGAATTTTTAATTCGTTGTTGCGTAAGCTCAGCACTTTTGTAAGGAATAAGTTGGTCGTGAACGCCGTGGAAGATTTTTGTTGGGACGTTAATTTTATTTAAATCTTTCGTTACATCTTCATTTGCAGCTGCTTGTAAAATTTTGATAAGGGCATAAGAAGCGGACTGCATACCGAGATAAGAAAACCATTCAAGGGTTGCAGCTCCTAAGTTTCTATTGAAAAAGGATAAAGATACATCATTTAAAAATTTTGGTAAATTAGCATACATTTGATTAATGAGAGCATCTGCTTGTTCTTTCGGTACACCGTAAGGGGACTCTTGATTTTTAACGAAAGAGGGGGAGACAGCGTCAATTAATGCGAGCCTAGAAATGCGGCGCCCATTATAGCGAGACATATAGCGAATAGAAAGAGCACCACCAACTGAGAAACCGACTAATGTAGCGTTCTCTACTTGGAGTGCTTCTAGAACAATTGCGATATCATCGGCTAATCGATCATAGGTGTAACCAGTCCATGGCTTATCAGATTGCCCATTCCCTCGTATATCCATGGCAATACAGCGAAAGCCATGCTCTGGTAAAACATTGAGTTGATATTGATACATTTGATGATTTAAAGGCCATCCGTGAACGAAGAAAACAGTCTTACTACCTGGACCAGGATTAACATCTTGCACAAAAATATGCACATCTTTCTCGACAGTAACAAACATAAATGTCCCCCTATTTTATGAATATGCTCTATCCCAAAATCGTTGTTTTGTCATAGCTTTAATAAATTCATTTGCTAGTCGCGTAGGGTCTTGTTCTATTAAAACACCAGGCTTTCCTTTGATATTTAAAGATTGAATAATAGAAGAGCCGTTTTGGAAGAAGCCAATCGGCTTAAAGTGATTATATGATTCTACGACAAATGAACTTGCTTTGTTAAGAAAATGATCATCCATCTTTCCGCCGATAAGAAGTAATCCATCATAAAGGAGTGGTGAGCCTGTTAAGAAGGTATCATTTACTTCCCAATGTCCATTTGACGTTCCCTGCACTATGCCTAATCGTTCGGAAACGATCACTGGTTGAAGACCTACTTGTTTGAACTGATTTATTATATATTGTGCGCTTGGCCCATCATATCCATTTGCAACAATGACACCTACTCGTAATGTATTAGGACTAAAGGTCGTATTTGCCATACTGAGTGCTGGAGATGATTTTGTAACGTTGGATTCTTGCACATTTAGGACTTTTGCTCCCAGAGCTTCTGCAACTAAAGTAGCCAATTCTGTACTAATATGTCCAATCATATCAACGACTTGTTGGCGGACAGATTTACTTTTGACTTTTCCTAATTCAAAGGAGAAAGCCTGTATAATGTGGATTTTTTCGACGTGACTCATACTATTCCAAAATAAACGAGCTTGAGAGAAGTGGTCTTTGAAGCTAGCAGCAGTTTCCCTTGTTTTATGACCAGATACAGTAGAAGGATATGTAACGAATCCCCCCTTTGTCCCAGGTACAGTATAAGGAGAATTATTTGCTAAGGAATTGTTATGGTAGGCAACTTTTCCTTTGTCAATTATATATTTAGACGCACCATCTCTTTGGTTGTTATGAAATGGGCATATTGGACGGTTAATCGGTAGTTCTTGATAATTTGTACCAACGCGTGCTAATTGTGTGTCTGTATAAGAAAAGAGTCTACCTTGTAAGAGAGGGTCATTGGTAAAGTCAATACCACGAACGATACTTCCAGGGTGTAGTGCCACTTGTTCAGTTTCAGCGAATACATTATCTACATTGCGATTTAAGGTCATTTTCCCAATGATTTTAACGGGGAAATCTTCTTCAGGCCAAATTTTCGTTGCATCTAATATATCGAATCCGTATTTAAATTCGTCCTCTTCTTCTAAAATTTGAATGCCAAGTTCGTACTCAGGATAGTTTCCAGCATTAATATTTTCCCACAAATCACGGCGATGGTAATCTGGATCAGCACCACCTATTTTTTATGCTTCATCCCAAATTAACGAATGAACGCCGAGCTTTGGCTTCCAGTGGAATTTCACGAATCGTGACTTTCCATTTTTATTAACTAAACGAAATGTATGAACGCCAAATCCTTGCATCATTCGAAAGCTTCTTGGAATTGTACGATCGGACATAATCCACATCATCATTGCAGCTGATTCTTGATTATTGGCGATAAAGTCCCAAAAAGTATCATGTGCTGTTTGTCCCTGTGGAATTTCATTATGCGGCTCTGGTTTAAGGGCGTGAATAAGATCAGGAAATTTAATGCCATCTTGAATAAAGAAAATGGGAATATTGTTTCCTACTAAATCAAAATTTCCTTCTTCTGTATAAAATTTAACGGCGAATCCTCTTACATCTCGATTCGTTTCATTTGCTCCTTTTGATCCAGCTACTTCAGAGAAACGAATGAAAAGCGGTGTTTTTTTTGAAGGGTCTTGTAGAAAGTGGGCCATTGTTAGCTCTTCTAAAGATTCATATAACTCAAAAATGCCATGTGCTCCGTATCCTCGTGCGTGAACGACTCGTTCTGGAATTCGTTCACGGTCAAAGTGAGAAAGTTTTTCTCGCATAAGGAAATCTTCTAGAAGGGTAGGGCCACGATCACTGGCAGTTAAAGAGTTTTCATCATTTGAAATTTTAACACCTGTATTTGTTGTCATCTCCTTTCCTTCATTTTCACGCGTGAAAGATTGGAGTTGTTCTGTCTTTTTATTTTTTTTGCCGTCCATAAAAAACACCTCCCATAATATACGTATTATTGTTTATGTTTTTTATGCTTGTATATAGCATGAAGATATTGCATGGTTGGGAGGATTTTCCTCAAATGTTCGATTTATCTTTGTTTGTCTATGAAAATCATTTATTATAATAAATGGTATTCTTCGAGATATTATTTTGAAGGGGTGTTGAAGTGAAAGAAAGTTTTCTATCATATAAAGAAGAAGAAAGAAATGCAAAAATCCTTTTATGGGTGTTATATGTCATTGTTATTGTATATCAAATTTTCTATGCAATCGTATTAGAAGATAAATCAATAATGGATAAGGGATACAACATAATATGGCAAGTTATTTGCGGAGTAGCAATACTGTGCGTGAATATATATCTAGTGAAAAAAGAGAAGGCAAACCTTGTTAAATATGCATGGATATTTGCATACATAGGGATAGAAATCGCTAATATATTTTCGTATATTTTTTATAATAAGGCGGCGTTTGATGCGACAAATATAATAGAAATTATTCTCATTTTCTTTGTACCCATATTTTTAAATAAAAAATTTTATGTAATCTTACTTTCTTCTATTGTAGGAAAATATTTAATTTATTTATTTGTATTAGAGGAAATAAAAGCATTTATGTTCCTTATTATGTGTACACTTATGTTAATAGCTGCATATATCATTTTAAACCGATTTTTACAATATCTTTCAGCTGTAAAGGAAAGTATTGCGATTGCTAGTGAATCACAGAAATTAGCAGTAATCGGAAAAATGGCAGCGACGGTTGGACATGAAATTAAAAATCCACTCGCTTCATTAAAAGGATTTACGCAATTACAAAGAGAGAAGCATGAAGAGGATCCTGTTTATAAACGTATGATCTTTGAAATAGAAAATATGAATAATATGATAAGTGAGTTGATGGAAGTTGCTACATGCAAGCCTTCTATTTATAAGAAACATGATCTAGGAAAAATTGTATTACAAGCAACAACAACTCTTCGCGAAAAAATGAATGAATTAAATGTGCAGCTTATTTCTAATGTGGGAGAACAAACAATAGAAGTTGAATGTGATGAACGAAGAATAAGAGGAGTCTTTCTATATACGATAAAAAATGCTTTAGAAGCAATGGAGCAAGGTGGCATATTACATTTACGGTTAGAAAATAAAGGGAAAGAGTATGTGATGATCAGCTTAATTGATAATGGTCATGGTATTAAGCAAGAAAACTTAGCCCGTGTTACAGAGGCCTTTTATACAACGAAACAAGATAAAATTGGTCTGGGACTTACGGTAGCGAATCGAATTGTCGCCGAGCACCTTGGTGAGCTGCATATTTCAAGTGAAAGAGATACTGGAACGAGAATAGACATCATTCTCCCAAGGAAGTGTGGAAATACTGAAATCCAAGTGGAAGAAAAGCTAGGAGTTACCATATGAATAAAGGCTATATATTTAAAAATGAAGAAATAAAGGCGTTGAAAGTATTTTTAAGTTTATTTTTTATTATATTTTTTGTGTATGATCTTGCCTATGAATTTATCGTACCTTTAATCGCGGGAGAGCAAGAAGGCGTAGGAAAGTTTGAAGATGGTTTAGGTTTATGGCTTTACTTTTTGACGGTAGTATTGTTTTGCATTGGAATATACTTTATGAAATGGAAGAATGTTTTTGTGGTAAAGTATATTATTCTAATTGGCTATAATGTATTAGATTGTATCCATAACATTATGATTTATTATGGTAGCGATGCGGAATTTGACGGTGGAAATATAGTAGAAGTATTTTTTATTTTGTTCGCACCAATCTTTGTGAACAAAAGATATTTCTGGCTAGTTCCAGCGATACTTGTCGGGAAGTACGCTCTTACAGGAATCATTATTCAATCTTCTCTCGTTTTAATCCCAATGGCATTATATAGTGTATTTACTATCATATGTTGGATTATATTTTTGAGGGTTCAGTCTTACGTTCGTACGCTTGAGATGATGGACAAAGAAATAAAACAGACAGAAAAACTAGCAGCTGTTGGAAAAATGGCGACGGTTATTGGTTATAAGATTAGAAGACCTTTAGCAAACTTAAAAAAACTTGTGAATAAACAAGCAGACAAGCATCCAGAGGATAAAATTTATAGTGATATTATGAAACAAGAAGTAGATCGGATTCATATAATTGCTACAGAACTTAGTGGATTTGAGAAATCTAAATCACTAGAATCAGAAACTCATAACATACAAGAAATTATCTCTTATGTTATTCGAGTTATGGAAAAGCCAGCTTTAAAACAAGGAGTCCACATACAAGGTATTTACAGTAAAGACTTACCATCAATTACATGTGATGAAAAACGATTAAAACAGGTCTTTTTTAATTTAATTAAAAATGCAATTGAAGCAATGTCAGTTGGCGGAACAATTACGATTAAAGTTACTGTAAAAGATGGAATCATCATTCAAGTGAAAGATGAGGGATGCGGCATTCCGAAAGATAAAATTCCAAAGTTAAATGAAGCCTTTTATACAACGAAAGAAACAGGAACTGGTCTAGGTTTAGTAGTTACAGAAAAAATTATTAAAGACCACAACGGTAAAATGAGTTTTGAAAGTGAAGTTGGGGTTGGAACGACGGTTGAGGTTATGTTACCACTGCATTAAATAGAAAAAACATCACTTCCAAATAAGTGATGTTTTTCTATTTTATCTTGCTATTTGTGGATAGTAAAAATCTCATTTTATCGATAAAGAATGTATGATGTATTTCTAAGATCAAAATGTTTTTTTTAGTTTTTATTATGGATTTTCCAGTGGAAAATTTAGACTATAAAAATTAATTGTTTTTTTCTAAAAAAACTATTTTCTTTTTTGGGTTTTAATGGTATATTCAAAACACGATAAATAAATACCTATTTTTGGCACACTATTCGAAAGGATAGGTCGCAAAGCTAAGAGTCTAAAGTAATGAAAATTACTATGATAGTCTGGTTGCAGTTTGGATTTTCACACATAGTTGTATGTATGAAAATCGAAGAGGCAACCGGATTTTTTATTGTCTCAAAAAGAAAAAATAAATGGGCACACTATTCGAAAGGATAGGTCGCAAAGCTAAGAGTCTAAGGTAATGAAAATTACTATGATAGTCTGGTTGCAGTTTGGATTTTCACACATAGTTGTATGTATGAAAATCGAAAAGGCAACCAGGCTTTTTATTTTTTAGGAATACACATTATGATTGTAAACTTAGTCGATTAATACATTTAATGTTCGGAATATTCGGTAAATAGAAAGCGAGGGAGGGAAGTACATTGCAAAATCAAATAGGGAAATTTGGGCGTATACTTCTCGCTGGAGGAATATTATTTACACAAGTTGGTGTGCTAGACTACTCTGCAACGAAAGTTTATGCGGTTACAAACGACGAGCAAGGACGTTTTATCGTTCATATGGATAAACAAGAAATAAAAGTTGATGAAAATGTAGTATTAAAGATTACAAATACAAATAAACAAGATGCTAATATCGAGCTGAAATTATCTAATGAACAGCTCTTTAATGAAGAAGAAACGAAAAAAAAGAATGAAAATAATAAAGCGATTCAAAACATTTCAGTAACAGAAGATCACATTGTAAAAATTGAAAAGAATGAACAAAGTAATTCTATCGGTGACGTATATGTAGTCATTCAAATGAAAAAAGCTGGAGAGTACAAATTTGAACCGATAGTGAAGTTTGAAGGGAATGAAAAGAAAATTGAATCTCCTTCTTTGCATGTTGTAGAGAAACAAGAGGCTTTAAATGTAGCTATTTCTGATAAAAATCCAAAGGCTTCAGAGGAAGTTGTGAAACAAGAAATAAGTGAAAAAGTGAAAGTATCGGAAGAAAATAAAAAACAAGAAATAAATCCTACTAATGCTGAAGTTCCAAAAGAAACGAAGATTTTAGAGAAAGAAAAGGTTAATGAAGAACTCGTATCAAAGGAAAATGAATTAAAAGAAAGCAATAAGGTAAACGAAAATAATCAGGAATTACCTGCTATTCAAGCTGAGAAGGTATTAAAGAGCCAATCTCTACTAGCTGCTAGTCCTGTTACAAGTATTCTTAAATATCCAAATGTAAAGGTAATAAATAATAGAACAGGTGAAGGGCCTTCTATCTCGGGTAAATATGCTTTTAGATTTGTTTGGAGCCCACAAGTAACATATGAGGTAAAGGGTAGTAGCAATGATAGAAATGGTCAAAGTCAATATACATTTAGAAATTCAAATAGAGAACAGTATGTATTAGTCAAAAAAGCTGGTGAATATCAAGGGAAATGGATCGATGTCCGTATTAATATTCACTCTATGACAGCTTCATCTGTAGATGTTAAAACACCAATAACTAAAGCTGATGCAAAAAACTTCTTACAATTATATGGGAACGGAAGATCAGGGCAAACTTATAATGCTTCCTTTGAATTTTATGAGCACGGAACAAGTAAAAAAGTACCATTAACAGCAATGTGGAATTTCAAAAGGATAAACAGTTATAAAAATGTTACTTTACGTAATGATGGTAGTCATTTAACGAATTTATACGTGTATGATACGAGTTCAATTAGGTATCAAGACAAAGGGAATAATAAAATAGAGTTTTCTGGAACAGCAGGCCCAGTAGCTACTCCAGAAGCAGATATGACAATTACATTTGATAATTTAACAGAATTACCGCTAGAAGTTAGATTAAATGCTTCAGGTGTTAATGTATCATACGACCAATTAGCGATTGCACAAATTGAAATTCCAGCTCCAAGTGTAATAGGAGATATCGTGGAAGATAATTCCCGTCAACTTTCTTATAAGGTATATCAAAATATGCCTGCTCAATCGAAAGAGATTCACTATGCGAAATCTTTCGTATTAGAAAGTGAAGTGAATAAGGATTTTACTGTGAATGATGTTTCCATTCAAGATGTGGAGAGTGGAGATGATGTAAGTAGCTTCTTTGATATTAGCAGGAAAAACAATAAAGTCACTGCGGTTGCGAAAGCAAATGCGCTAAAAACAGAAGAATTCAACGGGAAAATTTACGAGATGACAATTACAGGTTCTCCTGTAAAAGGTGCTGATGTAATGAAATATTACAAAAATGGTTATCTTGAAATACCGGTGTCAGCTAAAAATTATTTAGATGGCGATAAGAATGGGCAAGATAGTAATCGAGATGGAGTCGCAAAAATAAGCTATAAAGGTATTCCAACTGGGAAACCAGTCCCACAAAAAGTAGTGCAAGGAACAGATTTAACAAAAATGGATATTTCTAAATTTGTGACAGATTTATCTGTAGATACGAATTTGGATGTAGATAAACCAATATCAGTAGTGAAGTTAATCAATATTCCGGATACCAAAATAATAGGGAATCATACTGTAACGGTTGTAATTGAAACGAAGCAAGGTGTACAAGCGGAGATTCAAGTGCCGGTTACTGTCGTTGATGGGACTTTAAAGTTAGTAGACGTACCAAAAGAAATTACATTTGGAGATGTAACAATTCCATCGAAAACAACGACATACGCACCGAAGGCGATTTCAAATCCTTTAAAGGTAACCGATGATCGTGTTAAAAAGCAAAAATGGAGTGTATATGTAAAGGAAATCACACCATTAACTTCAGCGCAAAATGACACATTGACAGGAGCATTGATTTACAAACGAAATGGAAAGGATACAACTTTAAGTACTTCTAGTATAGAAGCATTCTCGTATACTTCTAAAAACGACGAGGAGGTTTCATTAAATTGGAAGGAAAACGAGGGAATCCATTTACAAGTAAAACCAGGGCCGAATGTCAAAGCAAATACAAAATATGCTGGACAGCTAGAATGGACATTAACCGATGCTCCTCTCTAAAAATATATGAAATATATAAATTTTAGAAAGGAGAGAGTAATGAAAAAAATAGTTGGTATTATCGTTTCCGCAGTTATATGTGTGCCGTTTCTTATGGCAAATGTAGTAACGGCTACAAGTACGAATTCAAAAGCGGGTATTACATTTTCGAATAGCTATACACCAAATACCTCAACTGACCCGACAAAGATAAATACAAAAAAAGAGACAGTTGATAAAAATAAAAATGGAGATAAATATTTACCGAAAACAGGAGGCCAGACACGGGACTTCAAACAATATATAGGATTGTTTTCGATTGTTTTATCTCTATATGTATTCAAAAGAATTAGGGGAAAGCAAGTGTATTCAAAATAAAAAATAGATGAAAACAGAGAAAAGGGGAAGGTACATATGAAACTAGCAAAATTAGCATTAATCGGTGCAGTATCATTAACATCAGTTGCAGCAGTAGGAACTTCAGCATTTGCGGAAGAGAAAGCAAATATGAAATCTAAAACAGATGTAACGTTTATTGAAGATACAAGCACAACAGATCCAAACAATCCAGAAAATCCAAATGAAAAAGTTACACCAGAAAACCCTGATGACCATGAAAAAGGAACAAAAGGTCCATTAAGTATTAACTATGTTTCTAACTTACACTTCGGCGAGCAAGTTATCTCTGGTAATGATCAAACGTACTTTGCAAAATTGGATAAAGTAAAACAAGGGAGCAAAACAGTTGAAGTACCTAACTTCGTATCTGTAACAGATAATCGTGGTACAAATGCAGGATGGAAATTGAAAGTAAAGCAAAATGCACAATTTAAAAGTGGTAATAGTGAGTTAACAAATGCAGCTTTAAGCTTAAGTAACCCAGCTGTAAATTCTGTAACTGATGCACAATATGCACCTACAACATTTAAAAATAAAGTAACGCTAGCTCCAGGTGGAGATGCGGTGGAAATTACTACTGCCGCAAAGAATAAAGGTATGGGTGATTGGACGACTGCATTCGGTAAAGGAACAGAACAAGGTAAACAGAGTGTGAGCTTATTCGTACCAGGTACGACAGCGAAAGAAAAAGGTGCGAAATATTCAGCTGAGTTAACTTGGACTTTAGAAGATACACCAAACTAAGTTTATAAAAGATTTAAAATTAAGAATGACTGAATTTTAAAAATGATTATAAAGGGGTATAAAATTATGAAACTAGCAAAAATAGCATTAATTGGAGCGGTAACATTATCATCAGTATCAGTAGGGACGTCTGCATTTGCAGCTGAGAAAGATGGCGGGAAATTAGACTCAAAAGCATTCATTAAATTCGAGAAAAATACAGATACAATTGATGTTGTTAATCCAGAAAATCCAGATGAAACTGTAGATCCAGTTGATCCAGATAAAAAAGGTACAGATGGTCCACTAAGTATTGATTATGTATCTAACTTCAACTTTAAAACACAAAAAGCATCAGGTAATAACGAAATCTACTTTGCAGAATTAGATAAAGTAAAGAAAAAAGCAGACGGTTCTGTAATTGACGTGCCAAACTACGTTCAAGTAACAGATAATCGTGGTACAAATGCTGGATGGCATTTAACAGTAAAACAAAATGGTCAATTCAAAACTGCAGATGATAAAGCGTTGGATGGCGCGGCATTAACATTAAAAAATTCAGCTTTGAAATCAAACGCAGGTAGCGACGCACCAACAGCAGAACAATCTATCACATTAAATCCAAGTGGTGCATCATCTGATTTAATCGATGCAAAAGAAAACCAAGGTATGGGTACATGGGTAAATACGTTCGGTAAAGATGCAGCAGAAGCGAAACAAAGCGTAGAGTTATCTGTACCAGGTAAAACGAAAAAAGAACAAACACAATACACAACTTCACTAACTTGGGAACTAACAGATGCTCCTATGTAAGTAAGAGGGATTTTAAGATAAAAGAGGAAAATGAGAAGAGATAAGGGAATGGCTTTAACCTTATCTCTTTCTTGTCTATAAAATGGATATGAAGGGGACTATATAAGAGATGGTAAAAAAACTATTTACTAGCTTACTATTAATTACATTCTTCATGATAAACGCTTTTTCAGTATATGCAGCTGAAATGAAATTTGCTGTGACAGCAGTTATACCAGAAAATCAAATTGATAAAAATCAAACGTACTTTGATTTGAAAATGCAACCTGGACAAAAGCAAACAATTCAAGTCCAAATGAAAAATGATACGAATAAAGAAGTTGTGGTAGAATCGTTTGCTAATACAGCAATTACGAATAGCAATGGTATTACAGATTATAGTACAGTAGAACCAAAAACGGATTCTACTTTGAAATATCCGTTTTCTAAAATTGCTAAAATGCCAAAAGAAACGAAAGTCCCAGCTAACAGCATAGTAACGGTTGATATAAACCTAGAAATGCCAAGTGAGTCGTTTGATGGTGTTATTCTAGGTGGTTTATACTTTAAAGAAAAAGAAGATGAGAATGCAAAGAAAAAAGATGAAGGTGTGCAAATTGAAAATAAATATGCATACGCAATTGGTGTTGTTTTAAAAGAGACAGATGCTGAAGTAAAACCAGACATGAAATTAAACGAAGTAAAGCCAACACAAATTAACGGGCGTAACGTTGCTACTGCAAATTTACAAAACGTAAAGCCAGCAATGTTAAAAAATTTAAGTGTTGATGCAAAAGTATATAAAGAAAAAGGTAGAGACGTTTTATTTGAAGCGAAAAAAGAAAATTTAAGAATGGCGCCAAACTCAAACTTTGATTATGCTATTAGCTGGGAAAACAAAGCATTTGATCCAGGAACGTACCGAGTAGAAGTGAAAGCCACTGATGGCGATCAAAAATGGGAATGGACGAAGAAATTTACAATTGAAGGAAAGACAGCCGATAAGTTAAATGATACAGCGGTAGAAACGAAAAAAGACTACAAGCTATATTACATTATCGGCGGAGTACTACTGGTAATTATATTATTAGTTCTTGTGTTCTTCTTAGGTAGACGTTCTAAAAAAGAGGACGATAACAAAAAATAATATATTGATAGTGTAAAAAGAAAATAATGGATGTTTTACTATGAAAAATATATAATGGCTTTGTCTGTTATTTGTTGTAGTTCATTTATATTTCTATTTGTTGACCCGAATATCGGGTCTTTTTTTATGGAATGAATTGCTATATGTTAGTAATTAGAAAAATAGAATATACAGCACTCGCAGTAATTCCAGGGGTAATATAAAGGGATATAGCATCTCCTCTTGCAACTGGGTTTCCAGTTGTAATGCTATTCCGAGTTACAGTAGCGGGACCTACTGCTGGAGTAGGATTAAATACTTGAATTTGTCCTGCTCCGCTATCCGTTGGTTTAATGGAAAATACCATAGTTCCGGTAATTTTGTCAGTAGTAGTTAATGTAATAGTAGATAGGATGTAGCTAGAAGTAGGGGTTGTGAGGTTTGTTGGGACATTTCTGCAAATATTAATCGTATAAACAGCAGCAGGTAAATTATTTATATTTATAGACGCAGAAAAGCCAACAATACTACCGGCTCCAGCAGTGACATATGGAATAACATTGGAGTCAATTCCAGGAGAACCCGCTATACGTTGAAAACCAGCATTTGTTCCTTGAAAAACAATACTTTTTGCTGAAGCACTATCGGCAGATTCCGTAGGCCCAGTAATGCCGGTAGGCCCAGTGTTCCCCATAGGACCAGTGATGCCGGTAGGCCCAGTGTTCCCCATAGGACCAGTGATGCCGGTAGGCCCAGTGTTCCCCGTAGGCCCAGTGATACCGGTAGGAGAATTAAGTAGCGTTAGAGCCACCATTTCTCCTGCGGAAGCAAAATAACATCCACATCAAAATTCTCTTTAAACCAATCATACATCAATGTCTCTTTCACTAAATATTCAGAGGCAGAGTGTGACACGCCAATTAGAGACATATTCGTTTCTTTTACATAATCCATAATGAGCGAGTATTTATGTCGGCCGTAATTATTGTCGATATGGCAATGGATTTCTCCTGTAATATATGCTTCAGCACCTTTTTCTTCTGCTTCCTTCATTAAAGATACAACATCGCCACATCCAGCGATAATTGCGATTTTTTTGATGGAATCATGTCGTTTACCTTCGAAGTCTGTGTAAGGAATCTGGAAGAGTTGTTTTAGATGTTTTTGGAGTGCTTTTGTTGATGTTTCATCTATTTCACAAATAAGGCCAACTGGTTCTTGTTCTGGACCTCCATATGCAAAGTCGTCCACTACAGTAGCGTTTAATGCTTTTGCAATTGAAATACTCGTTCCATGCGTTTGATGAAAATCCATTGGTACGTGACATGTATATATAGAAAGTTGTTTTTCTTTTATTCCTTGCAAATATTTTTCAGGAATTGGTATGAAACCGCGGCCTGATCTTCCAATTGGATCACCGCACTCCATTACAAGGGGATGGTGCATAAAGAGTAAATCACCGGGTGTGGATTGTGAAATGAATGTTTCAAGAACGTCATCTGTAGGGAATACAGCTAAAAATACTTTGTTTACATTTTCAGATCCGTGTATCATAAGACCGTTAAATAAATCTACAAAAGTTGCTTCGAAAAATTGTTGCCAAGGAAATTTGATAGGATCATATACGGCTGGGATAAATCGACTAAAAGCACTATCTTTTCCGTATTTTTCAATTTGAAATAAGTGATCGAGTGATTGCTCTATTTTTTTTAAGGCTGGCATGTTTGATAATCCTCCTTAAGATGATTCTTGCTTTATGAGTTGTTTGTATTCTTCGTAGCAAAATAAGAAGCGGATAGGAAACAAGTAAAACCTAGAATCCAGCCGATAGAAGGAGAATAGGGAAGTACATGCTGTAATAGCATTCCGCTAGAAATGAAGAAAATACTAAATAGACCTAATAACATAGGATAGCGTTGTAGTTTGAACACAGATAGTAAACATCCTTTCACCTGCATGAACTACTCATAAAAGCTCGATTGCTGAAACTTTATCACATACATTGTATATTAGTCTTAATTTTCTGTATATAACTTTTAAGAAAAATGGTGATACAATATATGAATGATAAGAGAAGAGAGGATGAAGATTAACATATGTACGTTACTGTAACAGAAGCAGCATATAAAAAGATTATGGATACGATTCCAAGTGAAGCGAAATATATAAAGTTATTTTACGATAATGAGGGTTGCGGTTGTGTCATGAGCGGAATCATCGATTTAGTAGCTGTAGCAGAGAAAGATGAGCGCGATGTGGATATTGAATCAAGCACAATGAACTTTATCGCTGATCGTACAAAGCTTGTATTTATGGACGATAAGTTAACGGTTGATTGGCATGAAGGTGGAGGAACTTTTCAGTTAAAGAGCCCAAGCCAGTTTTATAATCCAAATATGAAGTTACACGTTCGAATATAGTAAAGGAAAGGTGATTCCAAAATGTATTTTGGAATCACCTTTTTTATTTTATAAGTCGCTATTATTGTCGATTTTTGTTGATAAGTCGATATATTTGGGAAATCGCTGATATAAATGGAGTTGCGCTGATATATTTGGGAAATCGCCGATATAAATGGAGTTGCGCCGATATATTCAGAAAATCGCCGATATAATTTCATTTACCAAAACGTTTCAATAGTAAAAAGATTTTTTCACATAATGAAATGTACATGTGATTGAATTTTCTGTATAATCTTCTTTGCGGAGGGGATACGCATGAGAAGATGGGGAATTGAGTTGTTAATTTTAAGTGTTGTTATTATTTGGGGGATTAACTATACAATTGCGAAGTATGGACTTTTAGAATTTACAGCAATTGAGTTTACTGCACTTCGCATGATGGCGGCGGCACCGCTTCTGTTACTCCTTACCTTTTTTATTGAAAAGTCGGTTTATATGGAGCGAAAGGATATACCTAGATTAATTATCGTTAGCATTGTAGGTATTGTACTGTATCAAACGTTATTTATGGAAACTGTCAAATATACATCTGCTACAAATGCCTCTTTACTCATTTCTATTTCACCTATTTTTACAACTGCATTTGCGATTTTCTTGAAACAAGAAAAGTTTTCTTCTCGAAAGTTAATCGGTTCTATGACTGCCTTTGTTGGTGCAGCATTAGTTTTAGTAGCAGGACATTCGCTTACTAGTTCTTTTTATGGCAATGGAATTGGACTTATTACATCAATATGCTGGGGGATTTATCCTGTTTTAGCAGGACCATTAATTAAAAAATATTCAGCATTACGTGTTACAGCATGGTCTGCATTAGTGGGTGCGATTCCGCTATTATTGTTAAGTGGTCCACATGTGTTTGTCATGCTATTTCACATTACTCACGAAATGACACTATTTGCTTTACTATATTCTATTTTCTTTGTAACAGTATTTGGTCTAGTAATGTGGTATGTTGGTGTTCAAAAAATTGGGGCGTCACATACGATGGTATATATGTATATAACGCCGCTTGTAGCTGTTTTATTTGCAGCTGTCTGGGCAAATGAATATGTATCGTTTCAACAGATCATCGGTGGAATTATCATTTTTGTCGGTCTATGGTTTGTGAAATCGGAGAAAGTAAAAGTTCATTCTATTGCAGGGGAACCTATATCAAAATAGGAAAACAGATCACCTATGATCTGCTTTCCTATTTTTTTATTTTTGGTAAGAAGATGAGAAATAAGATAGCAGTAATAAGTGGAATTAAGTTTAAAAATGGAATACGGAAGAGTGTAATAAGAATAATACCTGGAAGAAGAACACCGAGGACAGCGTAAAAAATGCTATGGTTTTTCGTGTACCAATACAATGAAAGTCCGATAAGTGCAGGGATAATGAGGTGAATGAGAGCCATTAAAAAATAAATCATTAGACGCCCCCTTTATTTGTGTGCTTATTACATCATATCCGTATGTTCATAAATTGATATCATTTTTTTCATAAATGGACGAAAAAAGTTTGAAAAACCGTCACAAAATATGAGAATATGATGTTTGAAATCTTGTATAATATTATTTTCTAAAAGCATTTAAACAACATAAACATACTGTTTATGTTGTTTTTAATTTGAGTGAAATGGATGTAAGGAATATGAATTTGAAAGAAATTTTTTGTTGGATAGATAAGAACGAATGAAGAGAGGTACAGCATGATTAGTATGTCACTAAGATCATTTAAAATCCAATCGTATTATATACTAGGTATTTTGTTACTAGGTTGGATGTTAACACCGTTTTCAGCACACTTTTTAGGCGCTGGAATTGGGCTTATTGTAAGTATGTATTGCGTTTGGCTTCTAGGGAGAAGAATTGAGAAGCTTGGAGATAGTATTGTAAAGAAGACGAAAGCACCGACACTCGGTATGTTTAACCGTTTTGCAGCTGCCATTTTGGGTGCTATTATTATGTACGAAATTGAGCACCACATGGTTATGTGGGCATTTGCAGTAGGGATTATGGGTGGTTATTTCTTAATCGTTGTGAATTTAGGATACTATAGCATGAAAGATGAGAAAGAACTAACAAAGAGCTAAAAGAGATAAAAAGATAAAAGACTTCTTTTTAGATGGAATAGATGATCCAGCCACGAATAGAAGCGGTCAGGGCCTTTTTTAACCCCATACGATGTGAAACTCGAGAGATGTAGCGAGTAGTGATATAATGTATATATTCGAAGCTGTAATTTTATAATCTAAGTCACAGATGAAGAGATTAGCGTTTCACTTTATATAAGATATAGAAAGAAGCTTGCGTTTTCACGTAAGCTTCTTTTTTATGTAAGTGTGTGTAACCGTTAAGCCGCATTGGGTTTTGTCGGTGAGTACGCGAAACTTTACGGTTACACGACACTTATTCATATGAGTAAAGGGTCATTCCAACAGAAAGTTTTAATTTAAGCGATTGGACCGCCTAAGTTAATAATATCTTCAGAAACGCTTTCGAACTTTTTGAAGTTCTCTTTGAATTCATTTGCAAGCTCGATTGCTTTTGCTTTGTAAGCAGCTTTATCAGCCCAAGTTTGTTCAGGCATTAACACTTCGTCAGGTACACCTGGTACGTGAAGTGGAACTTCAAGACCGAAGATGTCATGTTTAGCTGTTTCAGTTTTTGCAAGTTCGCCGCTTAATGCTGCTTGAATCATTGCACGAGTATAACCTAAGTTCATACGTTTACCAACGCCGTATTCGCCGCCAGTCCAGCCAGTATTTACTAGGAATACTTTTGCATCGTGTTTCTCGATTTTTTCACCAAGCATTTCAGCGTAGCGAGATGCATCAAGTGGTAAGAATGGTGAACCGAAGCAAGTTGAGAATGTAGCTTGCGGAGATGTAACGCCGCGCTCTGTTCCTGCTAGTTTACTAGTGTAACCACTTAAGAAATGATACATAGCTTGCTCTTTTGATAACTTACTGATTGGAGGCAATACGCCAGATGCATCAGCAGTTAAGAAAATGATTGTATTTGGGTGTCCAGCAACACTTGGTAGTACGATATTGTCGATCGCATGCATAGGGTATGCAGCACGAGTATTTTCTGTTAAAGTAGTATCGTTGTAGTCTGCGATACGCGTTTGGTTATTAATGATAACGTTTTCTAAAACAGATCCAAATTTGATTGCATCGAAAATTTGTGGTTCTTTCTCGTGAGAAAGGTTTACACATTTTGCATAGCAACCGCCTTCAATATTGAATACACCGTTATCAGACCAACCGTGCTCATCATCACCGATTAATTTACGGTTCGGATCAGCAGATAAAGTTGTTTTACCTGTTCCAGATAAACCGAAGAATAGTGCTACGTCACCTTCTTCACCTACGTTTGCAGAGCAATGCATAGAAAGAATATCTTGTTCAGGTAGTAAGAAGTTCATAATAGAGAAGATTGATTTTTTCATTTCTCCAGCGTATTCTGTACCACCAATTAGTACAATACGTTTTTCGAATGAAACCATAATGAATGCTTCAGAGTTTGTACCGTCAACAGCTGGATCAGCTTTGAAGTTCGGTGCAGAAACAATTGTGAACCCTGACTCATGAGTTGTTAATTCTTCTTCAGTTGGACGAATGAATAATTGATGTACAAATAAATTGTGCCATGCATATTCATTAATAACTTGAATTGGTAGGCGGTAATTGCGGTCAGCGCCTGCAAATCCTTTGAAGACGAATAACTCTTCTTTTTCTTTTAAGTATTCTAAAACTTTAGTATATAATTTATTAAAATGTTCTTCAGAAATCGGTTGGTTCACAGCTCCCCAAGCAATTTTGTCAGCAACCGATGCTTCTTTCACAATAAATTTATCTTTAGGAGAACGTCCTGTATATTTTCCTGTTGAAGCAGAAACGGCACCAGTAGAAGTTAATTTCCCTTCATTTCGCATTAATACTTTTTCCACTAATTGCGGAACACTTAGTTGAATCTGTGCATTGCTTCCGTTCAATAATTCGTGTAAACCAATTTGGACATTCACAGTACTCATATTTATATACCATCCTTTTCATTTAATGAAATATTTCTCGTAATCCCCAACAAGAGTATAACACAATTATATAAATAATGTATACTATTTATTTCTTTTTGTTTGTGTGAATGCATTATTTCCCTATTAATATTTCATTTCAGGCGTATTGAGAAAAACTTTCAGGAAAATGTGAATATTAATTGACAAATGAATATCATTTCTTTAGTATAGGTTGGGACGGATACTCTCTTATCCCGAGCTGGCGGAGGGACAGGCCCGATGAAGCCCAGCAACCTCACTTGTATTGATAAATGCAGGTGAATAGGTGCTAAAACCTGTGCGAGGCTACAGGTCTCGAACGATAAGAGCGAAGGGCAAAAAGCAGTATGCAAGTAGCAAATTAAACCTTTCCTCTATGTAAAGTAGGAAAGGTTTTTCTGTATGCTTGTGTGGGAGAATAAATGTATGTCGCAGTTTGTGGCAAATTAAGGATGAGTTCCGTACAATATATACAATTACTGTAGGGAGGTTTACCACATGACAAAAAAACGTCATCTGTTCACATCTGAGTCTGTAACTGAAGGACATCCAGATAAAATTTGTGACCAAATTTCTGATTCAATTTTAGATGCGATCTTATCAAAAGACGCAAATGCACGTGTAGCTTGTGAAACAACTGTAACAACTGGTTTAGTATTGGTAGCGGGGGAAATTACGACTTCTACTTACGTAGATATTCCGAAAATCGTTCGTGAAACAATTCAAGGCATTGGTTACACACGCGCAAAATACGGATTCGATGCAGAAACTTGTGCTGTTTTAACATCTATCGATGAGCAGTCTGCTGACATCGCTATGGGTGTTGACCAAGCGCTAGAAGCACGCGAAGGTCAAATGACTGACGCTGAGATTGAGGCAATTGGTGCAGGAGACCAAGGTTTAATGTTTGGTTTTGCATGTAATGAAACACAAGAATTAATGCCACTTCCAATCTCGCTTGCTCACAAATTAGCTCGCCGTTTAACTGAAGTACGTAAAGATGATACATTATCATACTTACGTCCAGATGGAAAAACGCAAGTTACAGTTGAGTATGATGAAAATGGTAAACCAGTACGTGTTGATACTATCGTAATTTCTACACAACATCACCCAGATGTTACATGGGAAGAAATCGATCGCGACTTAAAAGAGCACGTAATTAAAGCTGTAGTACCAGCAGAATTAATGGATGGAGAAACAAAATTCTTCATTAATCCAACTGGCCGCTTCGTAATTGGTGGACCACAAGGTGATGCTGGTTTAACAGGACGTAAAATCATCGTTGATACTTACGGTGGATACGCTCGCCACGGTGGCGGTGCATTCTCTGGTAAAGATGCAACAAAAGTTGACCGTTCTGCAGCATATGCAGCTCGTTATGTTGCGAAAAACATCGTAGCAGCTGGTCTTGCTGACAAAGCAGAAGTACAACTTGCATACGCAATCGGTGTAGCACAACCAGTATCAATTTCAGTTGATACATTCGGCACAGGTAAAGTATCTGAAGACGTATTAGTAGAACTAGTTCGTAACAACTTCGATCTTCGCCCAGCTGGTATTATTAAAATGCTAGACTTACGTCGCCCAATTTACAAACAAACAGCAGCTTACGGCCACTTCGGACGTACTGATGTAGATCTATCATGGGAACGTACAGACAAAGCTGCAGCTTTAAAAGAGCAAGCTGGTCTATAATATATGAAAAAAAGCTTTGCGCGGTGAGCGCAAAGCTTTTTTTATTTTGTTTTACTTACAATTTGAATACATGAACTACAATATACTCCTCCATCTAGCTCAATATATTTTTTCATATTAGTCATGCCACTTGTTGGAAATGGCATATGAATCCAAGCCTTTTCATACGTTTGTATTTCCTTTTTACATGATTTACAAAGGGTGGGTTTCTTCTGGAACATATGTAATCAACCGTTCATTTGACGTGCTTTACCTGCGCAAAAGGCACTGCTTAGTAAAAATAGTGTGGCGAATATAATGCTTACTAATGTAGCGTATGGAATTGCGCCTTTTAAGGAAAAGCCGACAGTGATTGAAGCGATGAATAAGAGGATAAATGTTGTTGTTAATTTTTTATATAGTTCCATAATATGTAGACCTCCAATTTAATTTTTAGTACAAGTTTTAAAATTGAATTCTATTATGTAGAAAATATAAGGAGTAGCTAAAGATGTGTAGTCTAGGAGTATAAGAAAGTGTACTTTCCTTTTTGTGGGTTAGTATACTTATATTGTATCATGGCGCATGATTGGCTTCATACATAATTGTGTAAAGATATGTATGATAAAATGAAGAAAAGTCTTTAAGAAAGGAAAGATAAAAAATGAGTGTAACTGAACATAAAAAACAAGCTCCAAAAGAAGTGCGTTGCAAGATTGTTACGATTTCCGATACACGTACGGAGGAAACGGATAAGAGCGGACAACTATTACATGAATTGTTAAAAGAAGCGGGCCATACAGTGACCTCTTATGAAATTGTAAAAGATGATAAAGAAAGTATTCAGCAAGCAGTGTTAGCTGGTTATCATAAGGAAGATGTAGATGTTGTATTAACAAATGGCGGTACTGGTATTACGAAACGCGATGTCACAATTGAAGCAGTATCAGCGTTATTAGATAAAGAAATTGTTGGATTTGGTGAGCTGTTCCGTATGATTAGTTATTTAGAAGACATCGGAAGCAGCGCAATGTTAAGTAGAGCGATCGGCGGTACAATTGGGCGCAAAGTAGTTTTCTCGATGCCAGGATCGAGCGGAGCAGTTCGCCTTGCGATGAATAAATTAATTTTACCGGAATTAGGCCATATTACATTTGAGCTGCATCGCCAATGAGTAAGTGGGCTGGAATTGTATTAGCAGGTGGTATGTCGAGTAGATTCGGTGAGCCGAAAGCGTTAGCAATTTGGAAGGGAACTACTTTTGTTGAGCATATTGTGAAAGTGATGGGAAATACCTTGCAAGACATTGTAGTAATCAGCCATACTGATATAAAAGAGCGAGTAGAGCAATTCGTACAAGTTCCTGTTATAGAAGACATTCCGCACTATAAAGGAAATGGACCGCTTGCCGGTATTGTATCAGGTATGGAATACATAGAAGCAGATTGGTACGCTATTATGCCTTGCGATGCACCAAACGTTTCGCATGAATGGTTTGCCATTTTACTAGAGCAAACGAGCAATGAATATGATGCGGTTGTACCTATTATTAATGGAAGAAAACAACCGCTACTTGCGGCGTATCATAACCGCGTGAAAGAAAAGATTTATGCTTTACTTCAGGAAGAAAAAAGAAGTATGGGCCAGCTTTTATCACAATGTAATGTGAAGTATGTTTCTGGAGAAGATGTACAAGCGAATGCGGATTGGTTTATAAATGTAAATACGAAAGAAGAATATGTGCAGGCTCAAAAAGACCTTTCAAATGAATGAAAGGTTTTTTGATATACAGAATTGGGGAACAATTGCTGTATAAAGGTATGTGAGTAAGTTGATTTTAAGGGGAATTCTTAAAATCATTATACAGTTTAAAATACTGTATAACCATATATTAATTTTTATGGGTTTTTATTACAAGTCTGTTTAGTTATGTTTATTTTTGATATAATTAATATAGAAATAAAACAATGTTTAACCTTATGTATCATTTATTAAACTAAAATTTATGACCATGTAATAAACTCCCTTCGTTTTTTGAAGGGAGTTTTTCTATTTAAGCAAGCAACTCTGATGCGTTATGCTGCAGGACTTCTTCATATTGGTTAAGCAAACCGCGAAAGATCTCATCCCAGCTCTTTGATTTCGCAAAAGATGAAGCTGCTATTCCCATCTGCTCAAGTTTTTCTTCATTTTGTAATAAAAAATAAATGGATGATAGAAATGCATCTTCATTTTTAGGCGGACAAAGAACTCCCGTTTTTCCATCTGTAATAATATTTTTAACCCCGCCACTATTTGCACCAATGACAGGTGTACCGCATGCGAGTGATTCAAGTACGGCATTTCCGAATGTTTCAGTAGCTGATGGAAACACCATTATGTTAGAACAAGCATATGCTTCAGCTAAATCTGCACTTTGTAAATAGCCAGTAAAAGTGATATTTGTTTTCGGAACAGCTTCACGTAAACTTGTTGCTAGAGGACCGTCTCCTGCGATGAGCCAATGAATATCGTTTCGAGTATGTGCTGTTTTAACGATAAGGTATTGCAGTGTATCAATATCTTTTTCAGGAGCAATTCGTCCAACATAGGAAAGGACATACTTCGCTGTAATATTATATTTTTTTCGGAATAGGTCTGTATTGTAAGCAGGATGAAAGAGTGTGCAATCTACACCACGTCCCCATATAGAGAGGGTCTGAAAGCCTTTGTTTTTTAATTGATGTAATGTTTCAAAGGAAGGTACAAAATTTTTTTGCATATGACTATGAAACCATTTTAAATAGTTCCACAGCATATTGGAGAGGAATTCGATTTTGTAATAACGTAAATAGGCATCGAAATCAGTATGATAAGAACCGACAACTGGGATGTTTAACTTTTTTGCATAATACAATCCACAAAGTCCCATGTTGAAAGGTGTGGCAATGTGAATAATGTCAGGTTTAAAGGAAAGTAGTTCCCGTTTAATGCGCGGAGTAGGAAAAGAAAAACGACATTCTGGATATAATATTGTTAACGGGATACTTCTCATCTTATTCACATTCGCTACAAAATTATCTTCAGCTGTATGCTGAGGGGCGAAAACAGAATAGGCGATCTGTTCTTTCTGAAAATATTGTGTTAATCGCTCTAACGTTTTCGCAACCCCATTAATTTGTGGCGTAAAAGTATCGGTAAAAATGGCGACTCTCATCATATCACTCCTTTATGTGAAAAGTGGGATGAATTGATAAAAAGAGATGATGCCAGAGCAAGTGCCAAGGCACATACCGACGAATACATCTGACGGATAGTGAAGCCCTAAATAAATACGTGAAATACCGACGCATAATGCTAACGGTAATAGGAAAGCAAGTAAGCTTGGATTATAGCAAATAAATGGAATGAAGACAGAGAAAACGGCTGTTGTATGACCAGACGGGAAAGAGTGGTCTTTTAATGGATGGACTGGATATTTTGCATCCTGAATTGTTAAATAAGGACGTTTTCGCGGATACCACCTTTTTAATATTTGCACAGGAATATGGCTAATTGCTAACGAAATAGCAGTTGCAATTGCAGCTTGATGCAAAGTTCCCTTTGCGAAAATTAAAAAGAAAAGTGTGAGTGCGATGGAGAAAGTCGCGCCACCGATATGAGTAATATTGCTGAAAAAGATATTTAATGTTTTTTGATCAAAGTAGCGGTTAATTCCTCTGAAAATGTAACATTCTATTTTATATAATCCACTGACCTTCATGAAAATTCTCCTCCCTCATCTACATATATATGGAGATATTAGCTTTTATTTTAATAAGATTTTGTTGAGGGAGTAATAATGTTTTGTAAAGAAAAAGTTAGATTTTATATAAAAAAAGCTGCCAATCTTATGGCAGCGGAAATTTACTTCTGTAATGATTTATAATATTGACCTTTTTCAACGTATTGCGTGCGAATACGCTCCATATCTTTACGGTCTTCTTCTGTTAATTCACGAATGACTTTCGCGGGACGACCGAAAGCTAACGTGTTCGGCGGAATTTTCTTTCCTTGTGAAACGAGGCTTCCAGCGCCGATAAAAGCTCCTTCGCCAATTTCAGCACCATCTAATATAATAGATCCCATTCCAATTAAAGCATCTTTCTTAATATGGCAACTATGTAAAATGACTTGATGCCCAATTGTTACGTCGTTTTCTAAAATAAGAGGATACTGCGGGCTTTGGTGAAGTGTACATTGGTCTTGTACATTTACTCGGTCTCCAATGATTGTCGGTGACACATCACCACGGATGACTGTATTAAACCAAATACTTGATTCCTCGCCAACGGAAACATCGCCTGTAATCGTAACATAGTCAGCGATAAAAGCACTACTCGCAATTTTCGGTTTTTTTTCTTTGTAAGGATATATCATGTAAAGTCTTCCTTTCCTAGAGACTAGTTTTAGTGTATCAAATTATGAGAAAGAGTGAAATGGAGGAGAGCCGTATGTGGAATTATGAAGCGGAGGAAGCAAAAGCTGTCATTGTTATTGTGCACGGCGCAATGGAATATCACGGACGTTACGAAGCAGTTGCGGAAATGTGGAATCATATCGGCTACCACGTCGTGATGGGGGATCTTCCGTCACATGGAACGACTTCAAGAAATAGAGGACATATTGATTCATTTGATGAATACATAGAGGAAGTTAAATTATGGGTGAAAGAAGCAAGAAAGTATAGGTTACCTATTTTTCTATTCGGTCATAGTATGGGTGGTCTTATTGTCATTCGTATGATGCAAGAAACGAAGAGAGAAGATGTAGAAGGTATTATTTTGAGTTCGCCTTGTTTAGGGGTAGTGACTGGACCCTCTGCTCCGCTTCAATTTGCTTCAAGAATATTAAATGTTGTGGCTCCAAAATTGCAATTTGCAACGAATCTTACGGTGGAAATGTCAACACGTAACCATGAAGTGAGAGATGCAATGGAGAATGATTCTTTGTTCTTGCGCAAAGTATCAGTACGTTGGTATAGTGAATTGATTAAGTCTATCGAAATTGCTCATAAAAAAATAGATGATTTTCCAGATGTTCCGCTCTTGCTAATGCAAGCTTGTGAGGATAAACTTGTAGATAAAACACGTGTCCGCACTTGGTTTGATAATGTTAAAATAAGTGATAAGGCTTTTAAAGAATGGCGGAATTGTTATCACGAGCTATTAAATGAGTATGAGCGTGATGAAATTTTGAGTTATATTCAGTCATTTACTGAAATGCATGTCAATAATATAGTAAAAACAAACAAATAAATCATTATTTGTACATTTAATAGAGGAGATGAAGGAAGAAGTGAACGTACCGAGTAATCCCATAACGCTCATGGCGAAAGTATACCGTGATGTGTTTCCGGTTGTACACCATGAGCTAGCGATGTGGAAAGAGCGTGCCTACCATATTCCGAATGATGAGCTTCATAGTCAGGCAATCGCAAGTATTGAGCATAAAACGTTTCATTGTGAGGGCGGTGGCATTTTAGCTCTGCTAGCAAATGAACACCGAGAAGAATGTATTCGTTTTATCGTAGCGTATCAAACGATCAGCGACTATTTAGATAATTTATGTGATCGCAGTACATCACTTGATCCAAATGATTTTGCCGCACTGCATGAATCGATGTTAATGGCATTATCACCTGAAGTAGAAGGTGGCGGTAATTATTATCGTTATCGTGATGATCAAGATGATGGTGGTTATTTAGATGAACTTGTTGAAACATGCCAAGATGTTTTAAAGAAAACGAAGCACTATGACAAAATTGCTCCTGTTCTGCATGAACTTGCTTGTTATTATTGTGATTTGCAAATTCATAAACACGTGAAGTTAGAAGAAAGAGAGCCGCGCCTGAAAACTTGGTTTGAAGCACATAAAGAAAACTTACCTGAGATGAGTTGGTTTGAATTTTCAGCATGTGCCGGTTCTACACTTGGAATTTTCTGTCTTGTAGCATATGCATTTCATGATGAATTACATGATGAAGATATTGCGAAAATTAGACAAGGGTACTTCCCTTACGTACAAGGACTTCATATCTTACTTGATTATTTCATCGATCAAGAAGAAGACCGCATAGGCGGGGATTTGAATTTCTGTAGTTATTATGAAAACGAGCAAGCTATATTAGATCGTATGAAACACTTTGTAGAAGAAGCAGAGAAGAGCATTGGTGATTTGCCTCATGCGAAGTTTCATCGTCTCATAAGCCGAGGATTACTTGGTATTTATTTATCAGATCAAAAAGTATCAGCACAAAAGAATATGCACAAAATGGCACGGCGCATTGTAAAATACGGAGGCCTCACTTCACGATTCTTCTATTGGAACGGGAAGATGTACCGAAAGAAAATGGCGCAGTGAC
Source organism: Bacillus sp. ok061 (assembly GCF_900108285.1). NCBI lineage: Bacteria > Bacillati > Bacillota > Bacilli > Caryophanales > Bacillaceae > Bacillus > Bacillus sp. ok061. The sequence continues at coordinate 140,068 of NZ_FNUW01000001.1, forward strand.
GAAGAAAACCACTCATGTAGAGTGGTTTTCTTTTCATTATGATCGTATTTTTGAAAATACATATATAAGAAGTTCAATTGCGAAAATAACTAAAACAGATAGTCCGAATAAAGGCATGACAGCGCCTAGTATAACCATCAGGATAAAGAAAACGAGTACGCTTTTCTTATCTCTTTGCTTTGGAGGTGCTGCTAATTTTCCTTTCGGCTTTCTTGCTAACCACATTTTTACTCCGTAATAAATAAGAAGTAGTAGAGATAATGTCGTTAGTAAGCATAATATTTTATTTGGCCATCCAAATAAATGTCCTTCGTGAAGTGGGATACCGTAAGTGAACCATTGTGCAAGTAATCCATAATCACGATAGTCCGTTTTTGAAATGAGTTTCCCGCTATATTGATCAAAGTAAGCTGTTATCTCTTCATTTGGTGCAACATGCATACCTGTAATACCAGAACCGCTCGATTTCGAAATAGTAAATACACCTTTCGTATCAGCTGGTAGTGAGATCACATATGGCTTCTTTATTTCAATTCCTTTTTGTAATTCATCGATAGAAATTGCTTTCGGTTCATTTGAATTCGATTCAGGTGGAGCTTCTTTTCTTGTTGCCCACGGCAATTCTTTTACCTTTGATTCAGGCGGTGCCATGTACAATTTTGGATATCCCAGTGATTCATTAGAAGATGCAATTTTATAAATTTGGTTCCCCATAAATCCTGACCACGGCAATCCAGATGCGACTAGCAGAAAGAGAGGAATTGTAAATATAATACCGATAATAGAATGACGTCTTTTTGCTTTTTCTCGCTTATTGGATGATGGTGTATTTTTGAATTGGCGTATACTCATGTACAATCCGGTTACGATTAAAAAGATTGTCCAGCATGCCGCAAGTTCTACAGTATAGTTGACGACAGTGCCACCAACTAAAAGAGAACTATGTAATTCCCGCATGATATTGGCAAACGTTTCACTTGCGTTTTGATCCCCAACAATTTGATTATTACTATCTAAATACACATATTTTTGTTGCCCAGTATACTCATTTGCAATCGTAAGTCTTGTATTATAATCCCCATTAAATTCACTAATTTTCGCCACGCTATAATGGGGATATTTTTTCTCTGTTAAGAGAAGCGAATCAGCCATCGAAATAGACTCTGTTTGGGCACTCTTCCCAAAATATAAATCTTTATAGATGAAATCTTCAACCTCTTCCCGAAATAAATACCCAATTCCGCTCAGTGACAAAGTAATAAGAAGCGGTGTAATAAAAAGCCCTGCATAAAAATGCCAACGCCAAAAAATGTAATGAAGCGAACGATTTACTTTCATACTTTCAGTTCCCCTAACCTTCCCTATATGAATAACTACTTATTTAATATAGCGAGATTAAGTGTGGATACTTTGAAAGAATTGTGAAGAATGTTAAAAGTTTTTAGGGGTTTCAACAAACATAAAACACATTTCAAAAGGAAGGTGTTCAATGTTTATAAATGTTTCTTCTTATTTGATAAATACATTTCAACAACCGCATCAGCAAGACATTGAGCAGAATCAACAAAATCCTCATCCGCCACAACGTTCAAATCAGTACATGCGATAATAGCGGTATCTACTTCAGCTTTTAACTGTACAACGAGCACACTCCATAATTTTCGAGCTTCTTCAATTTCTCCGCCTTTAATACAAGTAATAATTTGATTAATGCTTTCCTGCCATTGTTCGTTATGAATGTACTCTATATTACGCTTTGCAATCCCGTCTTGATAAATACCAGCTTGGATTGTCGCTTCTGTTGCGAGAAGCGTGACTCTTTTTATATTTTCAGGAATTGTTTGTAACGTCTCATCGACGATATTTAAAATCGGAATGGAAAGAGAATGTTGTAATTCCTCAAAATAAAGATGCGCCGTATTGCACGGCATAGCAATAAATTCTACGCCAGTACTTTCAAGTTTTTGTGCTCCTTCAATAATCGCTTTTTTCATCGCTTCGTGATCAATAGGGCGATCCATGTAAAACGGTGTTGGGCACGAATAGATCATCATATGAGGAAAGTCCATATCATGTTTTGCTCCGTATATTGTTTGACACTTTGCTACAACTGTATCGACGAATGGCCCAGTCGATTTTGGTCCCATTCCTGCTAGTATTCCGATCATTGTTTTGTCTCCTTTAATATGTAATTAAAAACGTTTTTTGCGAACGATAAAAAGAAATAAAGTAAGTAATAAAAATGAATATAGGATAGCCCAAGCTGTGAGCCATAGTGTGTGAGTCAGTATATTAAATTTGTATTGTCCAAGCATTAGAAAGCTTTCGACAGGTGGTAAAAACCATAGTAACTCTTTTTTAAACCGGATGGAGGCGATCGTTATAAGTAATATAAATGTCAGGCTAAGCCAAGCTGTGCTTGCTTTTTGAATCATATTTCTAGTAAATAAAGTTGCAATTGAAATTCCTAGTATAGAGAAAGACATGTGAGCGAGAAATCCGACTAGAAATAAAGAAACTGTCATTTCTTCATTAAACATTTGCAAAATAATTGGGTAGATTATGGATATAAAAGATAAAACAGTACAAATGAGAAGAGCCGTAATGTATTTACCAACATATAGTGCAGAAATATTATTTGTGTGAGAAATAGTAATTTGTTCTTGTACAGGGTCTTCCGTATGAAAAATTGTGACTGTAATCCAAGCAGATAATAAATAAAGTGCGAGTGCCGTTTCTAAGTATGTCGGTACAATAGGAGTCGGTTTATATGTATATACAAAAAGTAAGCTCACAAAGTACATCGCAATAGGAGGGACGTACTTATACGATTTTGTATAGTCGAGAAAATGGTAACGAATAAGCGCGAACATAATAAACCTTCTTTCGATTTAAAAGTTAGGTTGTAGCAGTGTGATAGATGCTTTTTTATGTAATAAAAACTGAAGCATTTCGTTTGTATATTCTTTTTCGATTTGTAATTGAATAAGGTTTTGATTTGAATTGTATGCAACGTGTATAAAACCAGATTGCTTTTGTAGTTCTATCGCTGAAAATGTGTCGTGAACGATTGCCTCAATATAGATTTGTTCCGTTAATTTTTGTACAAAAGTATCTGCTGTGATTGTATGATTTGCTAACATCACAATTCTATCGGCGAAGTTTTCTAATAGTTGTTTTTCATGACATGTGAAGAGTATAGATATACCTTGTTGTTTTAATGATAGTAAAATATGTTCTAATTCTTGCTGAGAGTTAGGATCGAGCCCAGAAAGCGGTTCGTCTAAAATTAATAAATGTACGTCCGTAAGTAATGCTTGCATAATGCCTGTTTTTTGTTTCATACCTTTTGATAAGTTTCGTACAACGGAATGCCTTGCATGATGTAAGTGAAAAGACTCAAGGAGCATCGGAATTTTATTTCTTACATATGTTGTTGATAAACCGTGAATGCAGCCGAGATGATATAAATAATCTTCTAATGTAAAACGAATACCTTCAGGAAAATATTCAGGTACATAACCGATTTGTATATGTTCTTTCCTTTGAATTGTCCCTGTTGTAGGTGAAATAAAGCCTGCAATTATTTTGAGTAGAGTACTTTTTCCAGTCCCGTTCCCGCCAACAATGGCGAGTGCTTCTCCTTCTGGAATGGATAAATCAATGTTGTCTAGTATAAGTGATTTGCCATACTTCTTTTGAATTCCCCGTAGTTCTACTAGCAAAGTTCTACCCTTCTTTCTTCGGATATTGTATATATCCATTATATAGGAGGATAACAAAAAGACGTGCGGTGAATGCACGTCTTTTTTTGTTACGTTTTGTCGAACAATCGATATATCCGAGAAATCGTTGATATATTGTAAGTTATGATAGATATATCGAAAAAATCGTTGATATATTATCGCTTTTCAATCGCCACAATAAATGGCGGGTTATTTTGCTGGTTAATGAAGCCATATCGTAGTACGTGAGCTTGTTTTTGGTCTAGTTTTTCAGCAAATGTAAGTACAGCGTCGCGTTCTAATTGTCCTTCTGGATGTCCGTGGTAAATGACAAGAACGATGATACCTTCAGGTGCCATTACTTCTAATAGTTGTTCGATCGCTGAGATTGTTGAGTTCGGTTTTGTAACGATATGCTTGTCTCCGCCTGGAAGGTAACCTAAGTTGAAAATTGCGCCTGTTACTTTTCCTTTTGCATCTTCTGGTAATACGGATAGAAGAGTATCGTGACTATCGTGAACTAAAACAGTACGTTCAAAAAGTTCTTTTTCTTTTAGACGAGTTGTTGAGCTTTCGATTGCCTCTTTTTGAATATCAAATCCAAATACTTTTCCGCTATCTCCAACGATTTCAGCTAGGAAGCAAGTGTCATGGCCGTTTCCTAAAGTTGCATCTACAGCGTAATCGCCTTCTTTTACTGCCGTTTGCAGAAGCGAGCGAGCAAACGGTAATACACGTTCTAATTTCATTTTTGTTTCTCCTCATTTGCATATTTTCCTTGCCAGCTTCCGCGGCGTACAAATTCTGCATCGATGGAATTTAATACTTCCCATTTATTTAAGCTCCACATTGGACCGATCATTAAATCAGGTGGACCGTCACCTGTGATACGGTGCACAATTACGTCTTTTGGAATAATTTCAAGTTGATCAACAACGAGACTTACGTAATCCTCAAGAGAAAGGAATTCTAGTTGTCCTTTTTCATATTGCTTCACCATTGGCGTTCCTTTTAATAAGTGAAGTAAGTGGATTTTAATTCCTTGAACATCAAGCTTGGCTACTTCACGAGCTGTTTCCATCATCATGTCGTAATCTTCAAGTGGAAGACCGTTAATAATATGAGAGCAAACTTTAATGCCGTGCTTACGTAATTTATTTACACCTTCCACATAAGACGGATAATCGTGAGCGCGATTAATAAGATTTGCAGTACGTTCATGAACGGTTTGTAGTCCGAGTTCAACCCAAAGGTACGTACGTTTATTTAAGTCCGCTAAATATTCAACAACATCGTCCGGTAAACAATCTGGACGAGTTGCGATAGAAAGACCGACAACGTCTTTTTCTGCTAGAAGCGGTTCGAATTTTTCTTTTAACACTTCAAGTGGAGCATGTGTATTTGTGTACGCCTGGAAATAAGCTATACATTTTCCGTCTTTCCACTTTGAGCGCATTTTTTCTTTCATTTCATGATATTGCGTTATAACATCATCGCGGCGATCGCCAGCGAAGTCACCAGATCCAGCAGCACTGCAAAATGTACAACCGCCATAAGCAACTGTACCGTCACGGTTCGGGCAATCGAAGCCAGCATCTAATGAAACTTTAAAGATTTTTTCACCAAATTCATTTCGTAAATGATAATTCCATGTATGATAACGTTTATTATCGTTTGTATATGGAAAAGGGTTTTGAACCTTCATTACTTTCCCTCCTAAGCCGAGTCAAAATAACACAAAATCCATTATAACATACTCATAAGGTTCATAAGGAAGGGACACACTAAAGGGGAATTGAAGCAAGGAGGGACAATTATGGCAGAGCGTCAATCACTTGAATCGTATATTACACAAGCGGAACAAGCGGTGGAATATGCGAAAGAACAATTAGACCAAGGTATGAGACAAGAGCATTATAATACGATGGAGTATTCGGATGCGCAGTTGCAATTAGAACAAGCATATAATGATTTACAAACGATGCAACAACATGCAAATGATGAGCAACGTGAGCAGCTAAATAGAGCACGCATGGCAATTCGCCAACTGCAACATCAAATGATTATTACACCGCACTAATAAGGAGTGAATGTAATGGCGAAACGTTCAGATCAAAATAATCCAGAGCAAAAAACGCAAAATGGACATAACGCTGAATTTTCGAATGAACTTGATCCGATTGTTCAAGTAAAACAGCGTAATAGTAAAAAAGGACAACCGCAAAAATCGAAGCAATCAGAGTAAACCAGGTCGCAATATGACCTGGTTTTATTTTGTTATATGACAATAATGTAAGATTACCGTAAGGTTTGTCGATAGTTGTGAGCAACTTTCTTCAGTAGAGTAAGGAAGGATTAAATTTTATACAAGGAGTTGCTTTATGGGGAACAATATTACAAACAAGCGAATTGATGAGTTAGATTACATTCGTGGCTTTGCACTACTAGGGATTATTTTAGTAAATATTCTCGCACTACTTAACATTAAAATTCCAGATCCTAATACAGTGAATGCTAGCTATCAAAGATTTTTATACTTATTTGTAGAAGGTCGTTTCTTCTCAATCTTCTCATTCTTATTTGGAGTGGGATTCTATATCTTTATTTCAAGAGCGATTGCGAAAGGGAAGAATGGCTATGTTTTATTTTTACGTCGCTTAGTAGCATTATTTATTTTTGGTCTAATTCATCAAATGTTTCAGCCTGGAGAAGCATTAGCATTATACGCAATTTGCGGGTTAATCGTTTTACCGTTTTATAAAGCGAAAAAAGAAGTGAACTTAGTACTAGGACTTATTTTGACAATTGCCTTCAGTGTAATGGGAGTTAAAGAGTTATTACCACTTGGCTTAATTTTATTGGGGCTTGCTGCAGGACAATATCGTGTATTTGAAAATCTCACGCAAAATATAAAGAAAGTCGCTATTTTTACAGGTATTATGTTTGTTTTAAGTGTCATAGCTGTATGGTATCAATATGGGCACGTTCCTGCTGAACCATTTATAAATATGATACTTGAGAATGAGGATGGAACAATGAATGCTGCAAGCCAATTTTTAAAAATTGGTGTTACAGTTGGACCGATTATTTCAGCTTTCTATGTTGGAGCATTAATTTTATTACTTCAATTAAAACCAATTCAAACATTGTTAGCACCACTGAAATATTATGGCCGAATGGCTTTAACGAATTATATTGGACAAACTGCAATGATTTTAATCGCAGGAAGTGTATTTAACTTTGCAGAAAACTTAACGTACATGCAGACGTTATATGTGTGTATTGCAATTTATGCAATTCAAATTGTATTTAGTGTAATTTGGATGAAGGTCTTTAAAATGGGGCCATTAGAATGGATTTGGCGAGTTGTTACGTATTGGACGGTAACACCTTTAAAGAAATAAAGAGAAAAGTGGGCTGTTCCTTTTGTGGAGCAGCCTATTTTTTATTGTCATCTTATTCGGTAAGGCGATATTCCTTCGCGAATCGCTGATAAAAGTGGGGAAATCGCTAATAAAATTTTCATTTATCAACGAACCTTACACACTCATCTTTTTTATATTACAAAAGTGTAAGGTAAATGTAATGTTAACAAATAGCAGTTCACTTCCAAAAAGCGCAAAATAGGTAATGGAAAAACAAGCGTAGGAGGATATATATGACGAAACCAGTTGTAGACGTGAAAAACGTCCAAAAAGTGTACGGTAAAAAAGGTGAGAACCAATCACATGCGTTAAAAGGTGTTTCATTCTCAATTCAAGAGGGTGAGTTTGTAGGGATTATGGGACCATCTGGTTCTGGTAAAACGACATTATTAAACGTAATTTCAACACTTGATAAAGCAACGGGCGGCGTTGTTGAAATTGCGGGCACGGATATTACGAAAATGAAACAAGGTGAGCTTTCTGATTTTCGTTCACAAAAGTTAGGATTCATTTTCCAAGACTTCAACTTATTAGAGAACTTATCTATTTATGAAAATATTGCACTTCCACTTTCACTTCAAGGTGTTTCATCACGTAACATTGGACCAAAAGTAGAAAAAGTAGCGGGTATGTTAGGGATTACAGAAATTCTTCAAAAGTATCCATCTGAAGTATCTGGTGGGCAGAAACAACGTTCAGCAGCAGCGCGCGCACTTGTGCATGAGCCAGCAATTATTTTAGGGGATGAGCCAACAGGAGCTCTTGATTCTAAAAATGCAGCGAGCTTACTTGATGCGATGACAAACTTAAACGAAGAACAAGGCGTATCTATTATGATGGTTACACATGATCCGTATAGTGCAAGTTATTGTCAGCGAATTTTATTCATTCAAGATGGTGAGCTGTATAAAGAAATTCATCGCGGTGGTACACGTGAAGAGTTTTATAAAGAAATTCTAGATGTGCTTGCGGACCTAGGCACACAAAAAGCGTAAGAAAGGAGGTTCTAGAGCATGTTATTCAAACTTTCCATGTCGGGGCTGAAGAGTAAGCTGAAAGATTATATCGTCTTACTTGTTGGTCTTGTCATGTCTATCTCAATTTTTTATATGTTCCAAACGTTAGCGCTGAATAAAGCGTTTATCGAATCTAACTCAGTTATTCAATCAATTGGATTCGTATTCCAAGCAGGTTCATTTTTACTAGCTATTATAACGTTCTTCTATATTTTATATGCGAACTCGTTTCTACTATCTCTTCGTCAAAAAGAGTTTGGTATGTATATGATGTTAGGAGCAAAAAAGCATAAAGTTACATTACTTATGTTTATTGAAACGATTGTATTAGGTGCTGCGTCTCTTGCAATCGGAATTGCGGTTGGTGTAGGACTTGCAGAAGGTATTGGTCAATTATTAATGAAACAATTGGAATTTGCTGGTGAAGGCTATAAAGCATTTTACCTTCCATCTATGACTGTTACTTGCATCTTCTTCTTTGCGCTATTTGTATTATCAGCAATTATGAACAGTATTAAATTATCACGTATTTCTGTACTGCAACTTGTACATGCGGATGCACAAACAGAGCGTGTTGCGGTAAAAGGAAAAATGACAGGTGTCGTTGCAATCCTTGCTGTTATTTTATTAGGAATTGGCTATGCATCAATGATTTACATGGAAAAACTAAGAGAAATGGGAATCCTTATTGCATTAATTACAACAACAGCTGGTACTTACATGCTATTTGGATCACTTCTTCCAGTTATTATGAAAAAGTTAAAAAGTAATAAAAAGCGTAGTGAAAAAGGGCTTAACGCTTTTACATTTGCTCAATTAAATTTCCGCATTAATAGTTTAACGAAAGTACTTGCGACAGTAGCGATGTTAGTAGCGCTTGGAGCTGGTGCGATTTCAGGTGGTATGGCGTTTAAAAATAACGTTATAAAAATGGTTGATGGTTTAGTAATATATGATTCAGTAGTTCATAATCCAACAGCTGAAGAGAAGAAAATTTTAGATGGTATATCATTTAAAAATAAAGCTGAGTACCGTTATAAAGTAGACGACAAATATATTTATTATGTAAAAGAAGATTTAGAGAAACATAAGCCATTTATTCGAGATGGTGTAGGTAAAGAAAGTTTCGGTAAATATAAAGAAATTTCAGGAGAAGCTCCAGTAGGTACAGTAGCAGGAGTGAGATCAGAACAAGATAAAAATGAAAAAGCAATGCCTGAAGAATGGGATGAGGCATTTAGAACAATCCAACCATATTATATATACCAAGATCGTGCCATTAAAGTTGTAGATCAAAAAATGTACGATACTGTAAATGGTAAAGAAGGAATCGTATTTACTGGAAAAACAGACGATTTCGTAGCATACACAAAAGAATGGAAAAAAATTGACGAGTTGCAGCTAGCTAAATATAAAAATGTAAAAGCTGAACAAATGGATAGTAAATATCAAGCTTATAGTGGGTTCTATGGCATTGCGAGTGGAACAGTATTTATGGGATTCTTCCTTGGAATTGCGTTCTTAGCAATGATGGCAAGCTGTCTTATGTTTAAAATTCTTTCTGGTGCATCAAAAGATATTACGCGTTATCAAATGCTTCGTAAAATCGGTGTGCGCCGTGAGTTATTAACGAAATCGATTTATAAAGAGTTATTCTTAGTATTCTTATTCCCAGCAATTGTGGGTATCGCTCACGTATTAGTTGGTATGAATATTTTCGGATTTATTTTAATCGATCCGTACTTCCGTATTTGGGTACCAATCGTAATTTTCGTAGTTATTTATGCGATTTATTACTTCATTACAGTTCAATTGTATAAAGGAATTGTTCTTCCGAAAGAAGATTAATAATAAAAACCGAGCAAAAACGCTCGGTTTTTATTATTTTCAGAAAAAACACTTTAATGTTACTGAAATATATAATATAATGTAAATAAGTAACGTAATATGAAAGTGGAAGCAGCTGGATAAGGAAAGGAGGAATCCAATCTATAGAAAGAAGCTGAACTTTTATCCCCTATTTCTTTTCTAACCACAACGTATTTGTACAATCGTAAATTTCCAAATTGAAAATTGCTTGGATTACAAAAGTATATTGTGAAAATAATGGATAATACATGGAAATCTCATAGCATGATAAGGTAAAATGGACAACATGATGAGAAAATTACCGTTCATAAGATGAGGAGAATACATGTATGGAAGTTGTAGAGGCATTAAAAGATATAAGCCAAATTGAGGCTATGAAAAAATATTTAAAAGAGCACTCCCAGCGAGACTATCTTTTATTTGTTATTGGAATTAACACAGGATTAAAAATTACAGAACTACTTAGCATGAAATTTGAAGATGTATTAAATGAAGACGGGACTGTTAAAGAGTTTTATTCTCTTCCTGTGAAAGATGAAAAATTTAAACAAGATATTTATTTAAATACAAAAGTAAAAGAAGCGCTTTTAGATTACGTACAATCTATTGGCGTTAAAAGAGAAAATTACGTATTTCAATCTAATAAAACGCCAAATTCAATTACGCGCCAACAAGCGTATCGTGTAATTCATAATGCTGCAGAAGCAGTTGGAGTTGTTGGTAAGATCGGAACGAATTCAATGCGAAAAACGTTTGGATTTCATGCGTACAAAAGAGGGATAGCGATTGCGCTATTGCAAAAACATTTTCATCACGCGACTCCATCAGAGACGCTAAAGTATTTAGGTATCTCAAAGGATGAGACCTTTAAAACGGAGATTGATGTCGATTTATAAAAGCCGTAACTAAAAAAATTAGGAGGCGGAAAATATGAATATTAGAGAGAGTGAACTGCCGGGTATTGGATGTAAGTTTGAAGTGATTACAAAAGGTAATGAAAAGATGGTTATCGTTATTCATGATGATGGCCGAAGAGAAATGTACCATTTTGATGCTGATCATGAGGAGAGTATTTCAAGCGTCTCGCTTCGAGATTCCGAAGCGAGACAAATTGCAGCTATATTGGGCGGAATGGTATATAGACCACAAGCTTTAGATACGATTGAAATGGCTTTTGAAGGGTTATCAATTGAGTGGTTTAAGGTGGAAAATAATGCACCAGTCGTACAAAAAACAATTGGTAGTTTACATGTCCGAAACGCATATAACGTAACAATTATTGCCATTTTGAAAAAGAATATGAAGAAGTTCTTTAATCCAGGCCCAGATTCTATCATTGAAGCTGGCGATATGCTCGTATTATCAGGCGAAAGACATGAAGTAAAAAGAATTATTAATGAGTTGCTTTCAGTAGGAGGGGATTCATAATCGATGGATACTTTAATCTTTGAAGTTGGAACTGCGTTAGTATTAGTCGCTTTTGCAGCTATTCTCGCTGCAAAGTTAAAGTTCTCGATTATTCCGTTTCTCATTATACTCGGTATGTTAGTGGGGCCTCATGCCCCAGATTTAGGGCTTATCGATTTAAGATTTATTGAAAGCGGAGAAGTTATTTCCTTCCTCGGCCGTGTTGGCGTTATATTCCTCTTATTCTATTTAGGCTTAGAATTCTCAATTAAAAAATTAATTAAATCAGGAAAATCAATTGCTTTTGGGGGAACTGTTCATATATCGCTTAATTTTATATTAGGTTTACTTTACGGATATATAATGGGTTTCCCCTTATTAGAAACATTAATTATTGCTGGGATCATAACAATTTCATCGAGTGCAATTGTTGCGAAAGTAATTGTTGATTTAAGAAGATCTGGTAATAAAGAGACGGAGCTAATTTTAGGAATCATTATGTTTGATGATATCTTTTTAGCGGTATATTTATCAGTCGTTTCAGGATTAGTACTCGGAGGGGCAACGTCATTTGTAGGTGCTCTTCCATCTATTTTAATCGCGGTAGGGTATATGCTACTATTCTTTGTAGTTGCTAGAAAAGCTACGCGATTTTTAAATAAAATGTTAGATATTTCATCCAATGAAATTTTTATTATTGTAATATTCGCTATTTTGTTCTTTGTAGCAGGATTTTCAGAAACGATTCATGTTGCAGAGGCGATTGGAGCATTATTACTAGGACTCGTCTTTTCAGAAACGGAGCATAGTGATCGGATTGAACAGCTCGTTGTTCCGTTTCGTGATTTCTTTGGAGCTATATTCTTTTTCAGCTTCGGTTTAAGTATAGATCCATTTTCACTTGGAGGAGCAGTGTGGTTGGCATTAGGAGCAGTTTTCATTACTCTTATCGGTAATTTTACCGCTGGAATGGCTGCAGGGCGTAAAGCGGGATTATCGCATAAGGCTTCTACGAATATTGGTTTAACACTTGTATCACGCGGAGAGTTTTCCATTATCGTCGCGAATATTGGAATTGCGGGCGGCTTAATGGCAACGATTAAACCATTCTCAGCCCTGTATGTTTTAATATTGGCATCGTTAGGACCTTTGTTAACGAAAGAATCTGGGAGAATATATTCAGTATTAGATAAAATATTTAAATGGAGCGCTAAAGAACGTGCGAAGCGAGAAAAAGAAGTTGGATAATATAAATAAGGGAGACTGCATGAAGTTCATGCAGTCTCCCTTATTTATATATTGTTACTGATGTCGTTTTTTGTCAGTAAGTCGATATAATTGAAAAATCGCTGATATATTTTCATGCAGCAACCAATATAATTTCATTTACCGACGAACCATTATCTGAATTTCATCAACTATTAATCAGTTGCCTTCCTATTTAAAAACGACTACAATTTTACTGTTATATATATGAACGAAAAAAATAGAATAGGAGGGGAAACTATGCCAAGGAAAGTATGGCTATTAGTAGCTGGGATGATTATTAATGTCACGGGTGCTTCTTTTTTATGGCCTTTTAATACAATTTATTTGCATGATCACCTAGGAAAATCTTTATCTGTGGCCGGAATGGTATTAATGATCAACTCGCTTACTGGTGTAATCGGAAACTTGCTCGGTGGTGTTTTATTTGATAAATGGGGCGGCTATAAATCAATTTTAGTAGGGATTGTGATTACACTTGTATCAATTTTAGGTCTTGTGTTCTTCCACGGTTGGCCGTTATATGTTGTGTGGCTAGCGTTAATCGGCTTCGGTTCTGGAATGGTCTTCCCATCGATGTATGCGATGGTCGGTACGGTTTGGCCAGAAGGCGGCAGACGAGCATTTAATGCGATGTACGTTGGACAAAACGTTGGTATTGCGATCGGAACAGCATGTGGTGGATTAGTTGCTTCGTATCGTTTTGATTATATTTTCTTAGCGAACTTTATTTTATACTTTGTTTTCTTCTTAATTGCTTTTATTGGATTCCGTGGTATGGAAGACAAGAAGGATCCAGGAGTGCAAAAAGAAGTCGAAATGAAAAAAGGTTGGTCACTTACACCTGGATTTAAAGCACTTCTTATCGTGTGTGTAGCATATGCTTTATGCTGGGTTACATACGTACAGTGGCAAGGGGCGATTGCAACACATATGCAAGAATTGAATATTAGCCTTCGTCACTATAGTTTATTATGGACGATAAACGGAGCAATGATCGTTTGTGCGCAGCCGCTAGTTAGTATGCTAATTCGCTGGATGAAGCGTTCTTTAAAACAGCAAATTACGATTGGAATTATCATTTTTGCGGCGTCATTCGTTGTATTAAGTCAAGCGCAGCAATTTACGATGTTCCTCGTTGCGATGGTAACATTAACTATTGGTGAGTTATTTGTATGGCCTGCGGTTCCAACGATTGCAAATATACTTGCACCAAAAGATAAATTAGGGTTTTATCAAGGGATCGTAAATAGCGCGGCGACTGTAGGGAAAATGTTCGGGCCGGTCGTTGGCGGAGCGATTGTGGATTTATACAATATGGAAGTATTGTTTATAGCAATCATGGTAATGCTTGTAGTAGCGCTTATAGCAACGAGCATTTATGATAAACGAGTAAAAGTAGAAGAAACAGTTGAAGAAAAAATTGCAGTTTAGTTTGACGGAACATGTAACATGTTTTAGAATATATTTAAATAAAATAACCTTTTGAACAAGGGAGATAGCTCGGCTGTCTTAAGACGAATTCGTTAGTTATTAAAAGTAACGAATAACCGAGAAGCCCGCTTTAAGTAAGCTTTTTAGAGATACTAAGTGGAGGGTAGTTCACATTAACTCATATGTGTAATAACAGTGAGAAGGAGTAGTAGTAATAGAAGCGGGTTTAGAGAGTTGACGGTCGGTGCAAGTCAATCCACGTTTCGTTATGAACTCGCCTTTGAGTTGCAGTTGTGAAACTAATAGTAGCAATTGCCGTTAATCCACGTTACGGATCTAAGCGAATGTATATTTTTACATTAATTTAGGGTGGTACCGCGGGAATCTATAACCTCTCGTCCCTTTCTAGGGATGAGAGGTTTTTTGTATTTTGGGCGGTGAAAATAAATAGAATTTCAAGGAGGGTATCTCATGAGCTTTAATCATCAAGATATTGAGAAGAAGTGGCAAGGGTACTGGGAAGAGAATAAAACATTCCGTACGCCAGATGAAACAGAAAAACCAAAATTTTATGCACTAGATATGTTCCCATATCCATCAGGTGCAGGCCTACACGTAGGACATCCAGAAGGTTATACAGCGACAGATATTTTATCTCGTATGAAGCGTATGCAAGGATATAACGTTCTTCATCCAATGGGATGGGATGCATTCGGTCTTCCAGCAGAGCAATATGCACTTGATACTGGAAACAGCCCAGCTGAATTTACAGAGCATAATATTAATACGTTCCGTAACCAAATTAAATCACTAGGTTTCTCTTATGATTGGGACCGTGAAGTAAATACAACAGATCCAAACTACTATAAGTGGACACAATGGATCTTCTTAAAACTATTTGAAAAAGGCTTAGCTTACGTTGATGAAGTACCTGTAAACTGGTGTCCAGCACTTGGTACAGTACTTGCAAACGAAGAAATCATTGATGGTAAGAGTGAGCGTGGTGGACATCCAGTTGAGCGTCGTCCGATGAGACAGTGGATGTTAAAAATTACAGCTTACGGAGATCGTCTATTAGAAGATCTAGATGAACTTGATTGGCCAGAAAGTTTAAAAGATATGCAACGTAACTGGATCGGTCGTTCTGAAGGTGCAGAAGTACACTTCAATATCGATGGTACAGACGAGAAGTTCACAGTATTCACAACGCGCCCTGATACACTATTTGGTGCAACATACTGTGTACTAGCTCCGGAACATGCACTTGTTGCAGAAATTACAACAGCAGAACAAAAAGAAGCGGTAGAAGCTTACATTAACGCTGTAAAAATGAAGAGTGACCTAGAGCGTACAGAACTTGCGAAAGAGAAAACTGGTGTATTCACTGGTGCTTACGCAGTTAACCCAGTAAACGGTGAGAAATTACCAATCTGGATTGCTGACTATGTTCTTGCAACTTACGGAACAGGTGCTGTAATGGCAGTTCCAGCTCATGATGAGCGTGACTATGAATTCGCATCAGTATTCAATCTTCCGATGAAGGAAGTTGTAAAAGGCGGAGATATTACGAAAGAAGTGTACACAGGTGATGGTGCACACGTAAACTCAGCATTCCTTGATGGATTAAATAAAGAAGAGGCAATCGCAAAAATGATTGAATGGCTTGAAGTAACGAGCGCAGGAAATCAAAAAGTAACGTACCGTCTACGTGACTGGTTATTCAGCCGTCAACGTTACTGGGGTGAGCCAATTCCGGTAATTCACTGGGAAGATGGGACAATGACAGCTGTGAAGGAAGAAGAATTACCATTAGTTCTTCCGAAAACAGAAAACATCCGTCCTTCAGGTACAGGTGAATCACCACTTGCTAACATTGACGAGTGGGTAAATGTTGTAGATCCTGAAACGGGTAAAAAAGGTCGTCGTGAAACAAATACAATGCCGCAATGGGCTGGTAGCTGCTGGTATTACCTACGCTACATCGATCCAAACAATAGCGAAGCACTTGTAGATCCTGAAAAAGTAAAACAATGGCTTCCAGTTGATATTTATATCGGCGGTGCAGAGCACGCTGTACTTCACTTACTATATGCTCGTTTCTGGCATAAAGTATTATACGATATCGGTGTAGTTCCAACGAAAGAACCGTTCCAACAATTATTTAACCAAGGTATGATTCTAGGTGAAAACAACGAGAAAATGAGTAAATCAAAAGGTAACGTTGTAAATCCTGATGATATCGTAGCAAGCCACGGTGCAGATACACTTCGTCTATACGAAATGTTTATGGGACCATTAGACGCTTCAATCGCTTGGTCTGAAAATGGTCTTGATGGAGCTCGTCGTTTCCTAGACCGCGTATGGCGTCTATTCATTCAAGATAACGGTGAATTAAGCGAGAAAATTACTGATGCACCAAATAAAGAGCTTGAAAAAGCTTATCACCAAACAGTGAAGAAAGTAACAGAAGACTATGCAGAGCTTCGCTTCAATACAGCGATTTCTCAAATGATGGTATTCATCAACGATGCATACAAAGCTGAAACACTTCCGAAAGAATATGTAGAAGGTTTCGTAAAAATGATCGCACCAGTTGCACCTCATATCGGGGAAGAGCTATGGAGCAAACTTGGATACAATGAGACAATCACATATGCAAGCTGGCCAACATTTGATGAGTCTAAACTTGTAGAAGATGAAGTTGAAATCGTTGTTCAAGTTATGGGTAAAGTTCGCACAAAACTAACAATGAGTAAAGACGCATCAAAAGAAGAAATGGAACAACTTGCACTTGAAGCAATTCAAGACCAAATTGAAGGGAAAACAGTTCGTAAAGTAATTGTTGTTCCTGGAAAACTTGTTAACGTTGTTGCAAACTAATTAACGCTAAATAAAAGCTCAGAGCATTTAGGCTCTGAGCTTTTTTGTGTAGAAAATCATCTATGGATTAGATTAGTCTAAGTTTTTAATTATTCCATTACGTACAAATAAAAGAGCGGAATTCCCATACAGACAAACACCTATTTTTCTATAGGAAATATGATAAAAAAGGTAGGCTAAATTGAGTAGAAGAGGTGAAAGGAATGAAAGGGATGGACAATAATGCACCACATGGCTTCTTCGGAGGTGGATCGGATAGTTATGAACAAATGATGTTAATGGGAGAAGGACAACAAGGATACGGTGGAATTCCGAGCTGGATGGGGGGAGGCGCGGGCGGATTTCCAACATCGGTAGCTGGCATGCAAACTGAAATGCCTACATCAATGGGAGGCTTTTCGACATCAGGGGCTGGAATGCCTACAATAACAGGGGGATTTCCAACATCAGTAGCTGGTGTACAGACAGGAATTCCAGTAGGAGCACCAACTACATTTCCTTCTTTCGTTGGAGGAGTGCAGACAGGATTTCCGGTACCAGGAATAGGTGTTGTAGCTGGAGGAATAGGTGGGTATCCGCAAGTTGTTCACGGACATCATGGACATCACCACCATCAAGGTCAACATGGACATCATGGACACCATCAGCACCAAGGGCACCAAGGACACCAAGGACATCATGGACACCATCATCATCAAGGCCAACACGGTCACCATGGACACTATCATCACCAAGACCACCAGGGTCATCAGCAACAAGTACACCACCATGGACACCACCACATTCATCCGCAAGCTGTTCTTTATCAAACGCACCAAGGCCAGCACGCTCATCATGGTCACCAAGGGCAACACGGTCATCAAGGGCAACACGGTCACCATGGTCACCAAGGGCAACACGGTCATCAAGGACAACACGGTCATCAAGGGCAACATGGTCACCATGGTCAACATGGTCAACAGCACCAACAATACCAACAATATCAACAATATCAACAGCAACAATCTTCTCCTTGGACAGGTGGAATTGGAGCAGGAGGAGCAGGGGCAGCAGCAGGAGCGGCTAGCATTAGTGGAGCAGCAGGACACGCGGGACACGTGGGTCATTAATAAATTGCAGAAAAAAAGAAATAATAAAAAACTGCTAGGAAATCCTAGCAGTTTTTTTCAGCTTCTTGGCGTTGACGTTCGATTTCAGCACGAAGTTGTGGCTCTGGCGCTTGCCAGCCTTCTGGTTTTAGAATTTTGCCATCGCCTTCGCGGAATCGAGGTTTCCCATCAGGGAATAATTTTGCCATGTTTGCGTTATTTACAATTTCGAATCCTTTATCTGGACGTACGCCCATTTCGGCAAACGTTCCAAATGCAAAGTAAATAAGGTCAATCAGTGCATCATATTGATCTTCAACAGTCGTTGCTTCTAGAAATTCTTCTAGCTCTTCTTGCATAAAACTCGCACGGATTTTTGCGCGCTCTTCTGTTAATTTTGTTGGGGTATTTGTTACAGGATGTCCGAATACTTCATGCATTTTCGCAACGAGTTCGTATCCTTTATCTAAACCTTTTTCGTTTGTCATGTTGTTTCATCCTTTCTTACGTTATGCCGAAGTTTATTGTAACATAAGGTGATTATGAAATGAAAAGAACATCTTATAGAAATAAGATGTTCGCTCGTTATTCTTCTTTCTTAATTAAAATAGATAAAATAAGATCAATGCCGAATATACCGATCAGTAACATTGGTATAACGGCAAGCAAGTAACGTGTGAAGGAAACATTTTTCAAGTATGTATGAGCAAATAAAAAGACGCCGAGAAATAAAATACCATTTAAAATAGGCTTTACTAATTTTTTAGACATAAGCTCCCCCATAAATATCTTCTCTCTCTATTTGATAATAAAAAACTCCTCTCTCCGTTGTATCATGCTGGAGAGAGGAGTTCAATCATTTCTCATTCAATTACACCAGAATTTGTAATATCAACGGTGTACTTTACTTTAATTGGCACATCTTTGTACATTTTTCGCCACTCTTCTAATTTAAATGGGCGATAATGTTGTCTATATTTTGCTCCAAGTCCAAGGGGATCAACATTTAAGGATTTAAACTGTTTAATTAGTTTTGTAGCTTTTGCATCTAACTGTTTCTCAACCGCTTTCGCTATTTTTTGCGTGTTCTTTTTATTTTCTAAGTTGAATTTTCGAGATAATTCTTGAATACGAGCTTCCATTTTTACATGAATATAGAAAGAAGGTTTTCCATTTTTTATATTTACTTCGTAGGTAGGAACGGAACGAATGTTATTAATCATTGCATAGCCAGGATTGGTTTTAAATTCATGTGAGTCCAAGCGGTGTTTTTCTAGCAGTCCTTTGAAAACAAACATATCGTGATACTTAATTGTTCCGACCAACTTATCCTTTTTCAAAAGACCGATACCAGTAATTTTTATTTTATCACCATGTTTTTTTAGGATAGGCATATAAGAATCTTGTCCTTCACGGTAGTACCTGAAGGCACCTAAATATAAATTGTCAGTTGGCAAAGGCCCAGTGTCCATATTATGTTCTAACATTTTTTTTATATAAATCGCAACATTGTAAGAGGTACTATATTTTCCTTTAAATAGTTCAGTACCACTGCCTTCTAATAGTCCAACATACAGTGAGTTACCAATATTCACATCACGAATTAATGTGTCAAAGGAAGTTGATAATCCTTTTTTAGCAATCTTTGTTGTGAATAAGGCAACACGCATTTGCCCGCTTGCGAACGGTTGCGAAGATTCTAAAGATGTATCTGCCTTTACTTGTTTTACTGCGTTTCCTGTTCCTTCATAAACTTGAACTTTATTTCCCTTTTTTTGTATGGGACAAACAAATGTAACTTTTACTTTATTATCTTTTGCTGTATCGAAGGCAGCTCCTTGAATGAGCTGAACATCATCAATAATATTTTTTTGTAAACAACCAGTTAGACTGAAGATACTGATGCAAATAAGAAGTATTAATTTTTTTTTGGTTTTGTCCATTTTTTTTTCACCCACACAATAATAAATAGAATTGGGATATATATATATATAAGCCAAAAACTAACTTTAGATGTATTACTAATAAAATCATTAATATCATGCCTATTTGTTAAAAGTTGTGAAACAACTAAGGTAATAAGCATAAATGCAATTAAAATACCTCGTTGTTTTACACGAAAGATTTCATGCGTTCCTCGAGTAGCGGCCCATAAAGGTAGAATAAAGCTTGTAATAATAACGAGAGCATAACCGGAAATAGCAATATACTCAAGTCGCTCAATAAAAGGAAGCTTAATAACTTGTGTCATTGAGAGTTGAGACCAAATTGTTTTGAGTAGTTGTTTTTCGCTAAAGAATGTAAAAGCGAGAATCGTACTAAATAAATATAAGAAGTTAGAGAATAATGCACCATATTGTACAAATTTATGAGATTTTTCTGGTTCTTTAACAAACGGATAAACCATAAGGAAAATTTCAAATCCTGTCATACTATAAATGGATAGTTGAGCTGCTTTCAAAATATCTGTAAAAGAATGTGAAAACATTGGAAGTAAATTATCCCAATGTGAGAATTTCAAAATGAAAAGACTTAGAAAAAGATAACCTAATGTTCCACCAACGGAAATAACACAAATTCCTGTAATGACGCGGAATCCTGATGAAATAATGTAATAACTTATTAAACATAAAAAGAAAGTGAGCATCCAGGTGGATGCGCTAGGAAACATCCACACTTGAATAATTTCGACATAGGTTCGAACGACAGAAATACTTACAATAAAAAAATAAGCCATAAAGATGAGACTAATACCATTTCCAATCCATTTTCCAAAAATCTGTTTGTGTAAATCAATTAAGTTTCCTTCTGTATTTTTTAATGAATAATACATCATCCAGATGAGAATATGAATGATAATTCCTGTGAGGAGAACTCCTATCCAGCCGTCGTATCCGGCGGCTTTTGCTATAATTCGAGCGAAGCCGAGAACGCCAGCTCCAAATTGTGCACCGTGAATTAAGAAGAAAACAAAGATAGGAGATATTTGATATTTTTCTTGAACTTTACTCATCAATGCACCTCATTTCTTAATCATCAAAGTCCGATCTATGTTTTGTTGAAATCCCTTTTGCTGATTTTTTTACATGTTGTGGTCTTGCTTGTACATCTCTTGTATCAATCATTGTTAAAGGAAAACGAATCCAAGAGTCCTTAACGGATTGTTGTCTTGTCGGATAAAACAAAGCGTACGGCTTACGTAAGGAAGTAAGCCTGAATAGATGCGTAAATAAGAAGATAAATCCAAGAGAAATACCGAAGAGCCCTCCTACTTCTGCGAATGCTAGAAATGGGAAGCGTAGTAATCGAACGGCGTTACCCATTTTATAAATAGGCGTAATAAAGGAAGCAAGTGCTGATAAGGCAACGATAATTAATAAAATATTACTCGTTAAACCAGCTTGTACAGATGCTTGCCCGATTACGATACCGCCTACAATACCGAGAGTTTGACCAACTTTCATCGGTAACCTTGCGCCAGCTTCTCTTAATAAATCAATTGCGAGTTCTAAAAAGAGCGCTTCAATTAAAGGTGGAAACGGTACTTGTGCCCTTGATAAAATTAAAGTTTCAAGTAAATCACTTGGAATGAGTTCATAATGATAATTTAAAACTGCAACGTATAACGGTGTAGCACAAATTGAAAATAGAACAGCGATAAGGCGTAAAATGCGTGAAAATGTAGCGTATAGCCAAGAGACGTTATAGTCTTCTGGTGAAATGAAAAAATCAAAATATGATACTGGTGTAAGTAACACGCTTGGGGAACCATCAACAAAAATAGCGATTTTTCCATCAATTAGTGCTTTTGTAACTCTATCAGTACGCTCTGTATTGATATAGAGAGGGAAAATCGACTTTTCTCCCATTAATTCTTGGATATAAGCACTATCATTAATTTGATCATATTCAAGAGCACGCAATGATTCTTCTAGAAAATCTACATTCTCTTTTTCAGCGAGGTTGTCCAAATACATCATGACAACCTTTGTTTTTGAAAACTCTCCAACAATCATTTCTTTTGTCTGTAGCTCTAAAACAGGAAGGCGTTTTCGTACTAAATTAATATTCGTATCGATAGCTTCTACGAAACCTTCCTGAGGACCAATAACTGTCGATTCATTTAATGGAGGACTTGGCGCCCGGTAATTATCAATTGCAATGTTTGCAAGCATGCACTTTTGATCTTGCTGGTTCAGTTGAATAATCGCATGCCCCTTTAAAACCATGTCTTCAATTTTTTGTAAGTCATTCGTAATTGTAATGCCGCTCATCGGAATATGTTCTTTTAGTTGTTCTAGAGAAGCACAATGTTTTTCTAAAAGAGTGGGCATTAAATATTTCTGTAATTTCTCTCCATCAAGTGAAGGGCGATAGTAAGAAATCCAATAAGGCATCGTTTCATCGTCAGATGTATGGTAATTAATAAAATCACTAGACTTTTTAAGTTTCTCTATTAAATCTTGTAGAGAATGAATACGGTCTTTTTCTGGTTTGGTAAAGTCATAAATACTATTACCTCCAGAGCTTTGTTGCTTACTTTGAGAAGAATCATCTTG